>JBEBXD010000047.1:0-33513 GCA_040391845.1 Tsukamurella paurometabola
CGAGTCGGCGACGCCGTCCGGTGCGCCGACGGCGACGTCCGCGGCGCCGGCGGTGTACCGGTCCGCAGGCTCCGCGCCGAGGAGCCGCGCGTGGGCGGCCCGGGCCTCCTGCGGGACGTCGAGGATCAGAAGGTCGCGTGCTTCGGCGGTGCTCACGCCGCCATCCTGCCCCATCGGATCACGGAGCGCGGGTGCCGGTCCAGGTCTTCCAGCCGTCCCCGATCGCTTTGGCGGTGATGATCCCGGCGTCCTTGGCCGCCTCCACGCCGGTGGGCATCGCGGGCGTCGCGTCCGACCAGCGGGCGATGAGCTCGCTGGAGATCCGGCCCGCGGTGACCCCGGAGTTCGTGGCGGCGGTGACCCGCACCGCCGCGCCGTCGATCCTGGCCGCGGCCCTCCGCAGGGCGTCCGCGGCCTTGCCCAGCGCGCCGAGCCTGCTGGTGAAGCTCTCCAGCTTGTCGGCGAGCTTCCGCAGCACCCGGGCGAACCGCTGCCCGAGGACGGCGCCGCGCAGGATCCCGGCGTTGATGAAGGCGGCCACCGAGCCGCCCGCGGTCGGCACCGATGCGGCCGACGCGATCGCCGATCCCGCGGCCAGCCATCCGAGGAAGCTCGAGAGCTCGTCCCGGATGTAGTTGCGCACCTCGACGACGAGCGTTCCCGCGGCCGACAGTCCCGTGGCGGCCGCCCGGGCCGCCAGGCCCAGCGCCTCGCTGTGCCCGGCCAGTCCGGTGGTGGCCGTCCGGTAGGCCTCGCCCGCCTCCCCGGTCCAGCCCTCGCTCGTGGACTGCGCTGCCGCGGAGACCGACCCGGCGACGGTGGCCAGGGGCGTCGCGACCTCGTCCGTCCAAGTCGTCGTGACGGATTCGATCGCGTCCGGATTGCCGGAGACGGCGTCCAGGGCGGTCCGCAGGATCGGGTTGTGCTCGATCACCCACCCGAAGCCGGCGGCGAAGATCGACCCGAGCGGGTCGGAGGCGACGTCCGCCACCGCGCCCGCCACGCCGAAGGCCGCGCCGCCGCTGCTGAAGCTGAAGAAGCCGTCCTCGCTGACGGCCTGCGCGGCGTCGCGCACCGATTCGGCGAGCGGCACGCCGTCGATCAGGCCGGTCATCGCGGGATCCCTTCGGCGCCCTCGTCATCGGCGGCGACCAGTTCCCTCGCCGTGCGCTCGAAGTCGGCGCGGTGGGCGGCCAGTTCGGCGCTGTGCCTGGTCACGGATCCGCCCACGCTGTCGAGGGCGTCGTTCATGAGGCTGACCAGCGAGTAGAAGATCGCGCCGAAGTCGGCGATGCCCACCCGTGCGGATCCGGCGCTGCCGGCCCCGTCCACCGTGGCGCGGATGTCGTTCAGCGCCCGGACGTGCTCGTCGACGGCCTGCGCCGTCAGTTCGAAGTCGGTCATGGCTCCCCCGTGTAGCGGTCCCACAGCTCGTGGTCCGGGTGGAACTCCGCGGCGATCGAGTGGACCTCCCTGGCCGCTGCCTGCTCGGCCAGGGAGGCCGCCGTCATGATCTCCGCGCTGAGAGCCTCCCCCGAGTACTCCATCGCGCGTCCCGCGATCACCACGCCCGTGAGCCGTCCCCCCATTCCGACGGTGACCCGCACGTCCCCCCGTGCGGCCGTCCCGGTGCCCGCGATGCGGGCCAATCGCTCACGAACCTCGTGCGCCCGGGCGTACGTCTCCTCCGCGTGCGCGGCGTCCGCCCGGAACTGCGGTGTCGTCTCCAACTCGCTCCCCCGATCTCGTTGGTTTTTCCTCCGCATCAATTAGACGCACCATCTCGGCGATCGGTTCCGAACTTCCTATCCGCGCAGGTGGGAGCAGCGGCTAGCCTCGTGGGCGGGCCGACCGCGCGCCATAACATGCACCCCTGCTTGTTTCTGGCGAACGCGGTCTGCTTTAGTGGACCGCGAACCCTCGCAGAAAGGTGGTCACCCCATGACCGCACGCCGCCGCTCGAGCTGGATGAACGACGAGCTCGACGCCCTCCGCGACCTCGCGGACAAGTTCCTGGCCAAGGAGCTCACCCCGAACATCGAGAAGTTCGCCGAGCAGCACCACGTGGACCGCGACCTGTGGAACAAGGCCGGCGAGCTGGGCCTGCTGTGCCTGTCCATCCCGGAGGAGTACGGGGGCGGCGGGGGCGACTTCCGACACGAGGCGGTGCTGATCGCCGCGCAGGCGCAGGCCTTCGACACCAGCTGGGGCGTCTCGCTGCACAACGGCATCGTGGCGCACTACATCCTCGCGTACGGCACCGAGGAGCAGAAGAAGCACTGGCTGCCGAAGATGGCCTCCGGCGAGGCGGTCGGCGCCATCGCGATGACGGAGCCGGGCACCGGTTCGGACCTGCAGAACGTGAAGACCCGCGCCATCAAGACCGGCGACGAGTACGTGATCAACGGCAGCAAGACGTTCATCACCAACGGCCAGCAGGCCGACATCATCGTGGTGGTCTGCAAGACCAACCCGGACGAGGGCGCCTCGGGCATCTCCCTGGTCCTGGTCGAGGGCGACCGCGAGGGCTTCCGGCGCGGCAAGATCCTCAACAAGATCGGCCAGAAGGGCCAGGACACCTCGGAGCTGTTCTTCGACGACGTCCACGTTCCGGTCGCGAACCTGCTCGGCGAGCAGGAGGGCCTCGGCTTCTACCAGCTGATGCAGCAGCTGCCGCAGGAGCGCCTCATCATCGGCCAGGCGTGTGTGGCCGGCATGGAGGTCATCTTCGAGGAGACCCTGCGCTACACGAAGGAGCGGGAGGCCTTCGGCCGCCCCGTCTTCGGCTTCCAGAACACCAAGTTCAAGCTCGCCGAGGCGCTCACCGAGACCACCATCGCGCGCGTCTTCGTCGACGACTGCATCGAGAAGCACATCAAGGGCGAGCTGGACATTCCGACGGTCGCGATGGCCAAGTGGTGGACGTCCGACACCGCCCAGAACGTCGCGAGCGAGTGCCTGCAGCTGTTCGGCGGCTACGGCTACATGGCCGAGTACCCCGTGGCCCGGTTCTGGGCCGACAACCGCGTCCAGATGATCTACGCGGGCACCAACGAGATCATGAAGGAGATCATCGCGCGCACCCTCTGACGCGCAGGTCCCACCCGCGATGCCCGGCTGTCGTCCGATCGGATGATTGTCCGGGCATCGCCCGTCTGATCGGGTGGACACATGACTTCGCCCGCAGGCCAACCGTTCCCGTACGGACCGCAGCGGGCTCCGCAGTACGGGTACGGCCAGGTCCCTCCCCCTCCGCCCACCCCCGCCCGACGGTCCGCCCTCCCCTGGATCCTCGCCGGGGTCTCGGTCGTGTGCGTGATCGTCCTCGTGGCCGGCGGCATCTGGTGGTGGAAGTCCCGCAGCGCCGACGATGCCTCGGGCCCGGTCCCGGGGCAACTCACGAAGGAGTTCCCCACCGCCCCGTCGCCCGCGTGGACGGTCCGGCCTTCCGATATCGGAGCCGCCAGGTTCTTCAGTACCAACTTCACCAGCGCGCAGTACGACTCCGCGGGCGGTGCGACGGACGGAAGGTTCGTACTCACGGGCGCAGAGATCGGTGGCCGAAGCACTGTCGTCAGTGTCGATTCGGCCGGCACGGCATGGACGCCGGACAGGGCACTGGCGTGCGCGGATCAGGTGGTCGCCGGACGCACCGCATGCAGGGCCAGCCAGTCCGATA
The DNA here is from genome assembly GCA_040391845.1 of Tsukamurella paurometabola. GTDB lineage: Bacteria > Actinomycetota > Actinomycetes > Mycobacteriales > Mycobacteriaceae > Tsukamurella > Tsukamurella paurometabola_B. The sequence continues at coordinate 3,680 of JBEBXD010000047.1, forward strand.
GCCCAGGCGTCTTCCTCCTCGATCTGGCGGCACGATCGGTGAGCGCCGGCGTCCCGGCCAGCGATCGGCAGTTCGGCATGGTCGCGTACAACGGCCAGGCTGCATTCCGCGCCTCGTCGGCATCGCTGATGCGAGTGGGGCCGAGCGAGGTCGAATGGTCCCGCCAGGTCTCCGGACCTGAGGGGCCCGGCGGCGACTTCAGCGGAGCACTCGCGACCTCGTCGCTCGTCGCCTTCAATCACGGCGGAGGCGTGTACATCGCCACCGCACACGAGGGGAACGTGGTCCACTCGTACGTCGGAGCCCTGCCGTTGATCTCCCCGGATGGCGGCATGGTCGTCCACGGGTCGGACAACGACGGCGTCGCCGTCCGGCCGGACGGCACGGTGCACAAGCTCGCTCCCGGAACCATCGGAGTTCCCGCCGTGGCTTCCGAGGGATTCGGGTCGTCGACCTTCGTCGGCGGGCGACTGTACGACGGGCGGGGCACCGCCGGCTGGACCGTCGACAACGCCACGATCAACAACGTGGGCGCCACATCGGTGCCGATGATCAGCCGCCGGATCACCGTCGTGGCCACCAACAACGGATACGCGGGCTTCGAGACCGGGACCGGACGACGCCTGTGGACGAACAGCCAGGTCCCCGAGGCTGTGGGCAGCGGGAACATGACCTCGGCACTCACGGACGGGCGCTACCTCATCTTCCCGTCGGGCCAGGAACTCGTGGCGGTCGACACCACTTCGGGCCGGACCGCGTGGAAGATTCCGTCACCGATCGGGTCCAGCGAGCGCATAGGGGCGCTGCTGGCCGTCGGGGACGTGTTCGTCGTCGTGGGCACGGACCGGATCGTCGGGTACCGGGCGACCGGCGGCCCTGCGCGCGAACCGGGATCGAGCACGGACAGAGCAGATAAGACCTCCACCGACGACACCTACTACACCCGCTGCGGGAGCAAGCCGGTGTTCACGCCGCAGAGGTTCCGGACGGAGTCCGGCGGTCTGGTGGTCACGATGAAGATCACCGCAACGTGCCCGGGTGGCGATGCGCTCACCTCGGCAGGCACGTCCATCACCATCTCCGATTCCACCGGCGTCATCGCGAGCGGTGTGTTCGACTTCGCCGCCGACGCGATCGGCGTACCGAAGCCCGAACCGGATTCGACCGGCCAGAAAGCCGGAACCACAGTGGAATTGCTGTTCAAACACGGCCAGTTCTTCCGCACCCCGGATACGCTGCCGCCGCCGGGCGGAGGCAACGGTTCCAGCGGCGCCGGCGGGCTCGGCGGACACAGCTACCTCGTCGACTGCGTGCGGCCGGACGGCGGGGCGGACCGCGCCAGGGCCCCGTCACCGTCGAACGGCCCCATCGCTTCGACGGGCGCCGGGCCGCAGTCCGGCCTGAACCCCCAGTCGGGGCTCAGCGCCCTGCGCATCCAGGCGGACAGTGACAAGGCCTTCATCCTCGGTAGCCTCAACAACCACTGGGTCGCGCAACTCTCGAGCAAACGGGTGGGGCTGGTCGCCGACGGTCGCACGTGGGACGAGAAGGCGATCCTCGACGAGTTCCTCGCCCTCCGACTGCGGTTCGCGGACGTCCGCCTGCTGTACTCCGACGAATGGCCGGTGTTCAGCTACCAGGGATGGTGGGTGAGCGTCGCGGCGGCCACCTTCCCCGGACCGGACGAGGCGAATCAGTGGTGCCGCAGCAACGGCTTCGACCGTGAGCACTGTTTCGCCAAGCTGATCTCCAGTACCGCCGGGCCGGACGGATCGACCAGGTATTGGTGACGGAGCACTCGTGTCGGTGACTGCCGCTACGATCAGCGGATCGACCGACCGGAGGGGACCATGAGCGGCGAGGGAACACGGACCGGCACCACGCTGGGTCCGTACGCGATCGGCCGGTTGCTCGGCCGCGGCGGCATGGGCGAGGTGTATCTCGCGCACGACGAGCAGCGCGACCGGGAGGTCGCGCTGAAGCTCCTGCACGCCTCGGCGGCGGAGGATCCGCAGTTCCGTGAGCGGTTCACCCGCGAATCGCAGACGGTGGCGCGCCTCGCGGATCCGCACGTGATCCCGATCCACGACTTCGGCGAGATCGACGGGGTGCTGTTCATCGACATGCGGCTCGTGGAGGGCCGCAACCTCGCGGAGGTGCTGCACGGCGGGCCGCTGCCGCCGGATCGGGCGGTCACCGTCGTGGAACAGGTGGCGGGCGCCCTCGACGCCGCGCACGCCAAGGGCCTCGTGCACCGGGACGTGAAGCCGGCCAACATCGAACTCACCGAGTCGGGGTTCCCGTACCTGCTCGATTTCGGTCTCGCCGTGACGGATACGCAGTCACGGATGACCTCGGCGGGCCTGTTCGTGGGTTCGCAGGCCTACGCCGCGCCCGAGCGGTTCGACGGTGACTCCGCGACCGTCGCGAGCGACGTCTACTCCCTGGCGTGCGTGCTGTTCGAGGCCCTCACGGGCCACGCCCCGTACCGGGGCGAATCGTTGGGCGCGATGCTCAAGCAGCACCTCACCTCGCCGATCCCGCGTCCGAGCACCGAGGTGGCCGTCCCGGCGGCGATGGACTCGGTGATAGCCCGCGGCATGGCGAAGGACTCCGCGGACCGGTTCGCCAGTTGCGGCGATCTGGGGCGCGCCGCGCGGGAGGCGCTCGCCGGGCACAGCGTGGACGTTCCTCTGCCCGCACCGGCGTACGACCGGACGCAGATCCGGCAGGTCGTGGAATCGTCGGATCCCACGGTGATCTCACGGCCGGCGGCGGATGCGTATCCCACCGTGTCGCAGCCGTCGTACTCGCGTCCGCAGCGGGCCCACCCGGTGGGGCCCTCCTACCCGCAGGCGCCGTCGTACCCCGCAGCACCCTCCTACCCCGGGGCACCGTCCTACCCCGCGGCACCGTCGTACCCCGTCGCGCCCGGGTACCAGGCTCCGGCGCCGGCGAAGAGCCGGGCGGTGCCGATCCTCGCGGCCATCGCGGTCGTCCTCGTGGCGGCCACGGCGGCGCTCGGCTACGTCGCCCTCTCGGGGCGTACCTCGACGCCCGCCGCGTCCACGTCGACGGTGACCGCCGAGGCATCGGTACCCGTACCGATCCCGACGGGGGCGCAGGCCACCACCACCGCGCCGCCCACCACGACCACCGCGGCGGCCGACCCGCTCGCCGCCCTGCAGGCCCGCGCGGCGTCGGACCGGGCGGTCGTGCTGGCCACACTGAACAACCGGTGGGTGGCGCAGCTGGCCTCCAAGTGGTCGGGTGTCAGCGACGACGGGAGGACGTGGTTCGACGCCGACATCCTCGGCGAGGTCGGCTACTTCGACCAGCGGTTCCGGGACGTGAAGGTGCTCTCGAGCGCGGACTGGACGGTGTACGACCACAACCGGCAGTACTGGATCTCGATCTACTCGGGGGCCGGCTGGGAGACGCCGGAGCCGGCGCTCGCGTGGTGCCTGCAGCAGAACTTCGACCGCAACCACTGCGCCGCGAAGCTGATCTCCGATACCCACCCCGTCGCCGGGAGCAGCGCCTACAACCCGTGATCGAGCGTGTTCCCGGGCCGGATCAGCGCTGCAGCGGCGTCATCCTCCGCTGCGCCGCGGGGGTCGCGAGCGCGAGCACGCCGCGGACGATGCCCTTGGCGATGTCGATGTTGTCGAAGTAGTCGCGCCACAGCACGATCCGCCCGTCGCGCACGTCGAAGCGACCGCACACCCAGAACCGCACGCGCAGCGGGCCCACGCGGAGCTCGTCGATCCGCTCGGTCAGCACCAGGCCGCCCTCGGAGGCGATGGAGGTGACCTCCACACCGAAACCGAGACCGGGCCTGCCGAGCAGCCGGATCACGCGCGCGGCACGTGCCCGGCCGCGCAGCGTCGGCAGTCCCACGTTCGTGTACACCACGTTCTCGTCGAACGCTGCGATCGCCTCCTCGGCCCGGCCGTCAGCCAGGTCCGCGAGGAACGTCAGCACCGTCGCCTGCTCGCCCTGCAGGGCCGCATCAGTCATGTCGCCGACGTTACCGCGACGCCGCTCCCCCGTCCTCCGCCCTGGGGCGGAGAAGGCTAGCCCGAGTTGCGCAGCGCGGTGGCGAGGCCGTTCATGGTCAGCAGGATTCCCCGCTGCACCAGCGGGTCCTCATCGCCCGAGCGGTACCGCCGCAGCAGCTCCACCTGCAGGTGATTGAGCGGTTCGAGGTAGGGGAACCGGTTGAACACCGACCGCTTGAGGGCCTGGTTGTCCGCCAGCAGGTCGTCGGTCTCGGTGATCGCGAAGTACATCTCGATCGTCCTGCGGTGCTCGTCGGCGATCTTGCCGAACACGCGGTCGCGCAGGTCCTCGTCGGGCACCAGATCGGCGTACCGCGCCGCCAGACCCAGGTCCGACTTCGCCATCACCTGCGCCATGTTGGAGAGCACCGAGCGGAAGAACGGCCAGCGCCGGTACAGCTCGCGCAGCCGCTCCAGCCGCTGCGGATCGCCCCCGATCCACGTCTCGAACGCGGCCCCGGTGCCGTAGAAGCCGGGAAGCATCACCCGCGACAGCGACCACGCCATCACCCACGGGATGGCGCGCAGGTCCGAGATCTTCGACGTCTGCTTGCGCGAGCTGGGGCGGGATCCGATGTTGAGGGAGCCGATCTCCGCCACGGGCGTCGAGGTCGTGAAGTACTCGACGAAGCCGTCGGTGCGATGCACCAGGTCGCCGTACGCCTCCCTGGCGAGCGCGGCCAGCTCGTCGAGCACCGCGTACGCCTCCTCGGCCCCGTCGCCGAGCCCCTCGACGTCGAGCAGCGACGACTCCAGCGTGGCCGCCACCAACGATTCCAGATTCCTCACGGCCAGTGCGGGTTCCGCGTACTTGGCGGCGATGATCTCACCCTGCTCGGTGAGCCGGAGAGTGCCGCGCACCGCGCCGGGCGGCTGCGCCAGGATCGCGTCGTAGCTCGGGCCGCCGCCGCGGCCCACGGTGCCGCCGCGGCCGTGGAAGAGCCGCAACGTGATTCCGGCCTCCCGTGCCATCGCGACCAGATCCAGCTCCGCCCGGTACAGCGCCCAGTTGGCGGCGAGGTAGCCGCCGTCCTTGTTGGAATCGCTGTAGCCCAGCATGATCTCCTGCAGGCCGCCCTTGCCGTCCACCAGCGACCGGTACACCGGTACTTCGAGGACCGCCCGCATGGTCGCGGCGCCCTGCTGCAGGTCCTCGATGGTCTCGAACAGCGGCACGATGTTCACCGGGCACTCGGCGCCACCGTCGGTGTCGGGCAGCAGGATCCCCGCCTCCTTGAGCAGAACCGCGGCCTCGAGCATGTCCGAGACCGAGGTGCACATGGAGATGATGTAGTTCGGGATCGCCCGGGCGCCCAGCGACGCCACGGCGCGCGCCGCGGCCCGCAGGACCCCCAGTTCCTTCGTGGTCTGCTCACTGAACTCCGCACCGGGTCCCACCAGCGGACGCCGCAGCCGCAGCTCGGCGGTGAGGAGCTCCACGCGCTCCTCCTCGCCCAGCGCGGCGTAGTCGGGATGCACGCCGGCCCACGCGAAGAGCTCGGCGATCGTCTCCTCGTGGACGTCCGAGTTCTGCCGCATGTCCAGGCCGGACAGGTGGAATCCGAAGGTGTTCACGGCCTCCCGCAGCGTCTGCAGCCGGTCGTCCGCGATCAGGCCGTCGCCGCCCGCCCGCAGGGACGCGTCCACCACGCCCAGGTCGTCCAGCAGTTCCGACGGTGCGCCGTACGGCTCGGCCCCGGTCTCGGCGCGCGCGTCGAGCGTCTCGTCGAGCAGCGCGTCGGCGGTCGCGGTGAGGCGTCCGCGGATTCCGCGCAGCGCGCGCCGGTAGGGCTCGTCTGCGCGCTTGGGCGCGTCGTCCCACGCCGCGAGCTCCCGCAGCGCATCGGAGACGGTCGTCAGCCGCGAACTGAGCGCCAGCTCCTGTTCGAGCTGCAGCAGCTCGCGCAGGTAGTACTCGATCGCGGTGGCGGCGGCGCGCCGCGACGCCATGGTGACCACGTCGGCGGTGACGTTCGGGTTGCCGTCGCGGTCCCCGCCGATCCACGAGCCGGGCCGCAGGATGGGCTCCGAGAGCAGCGCCGTCCCGGGGTAGAGGTCCCGTAGCCGGGTGCGGGTCTCGCGGTTGATGGCGGGCATCACCTTCAGGAAGGCGGCGTCGAAGTAGCGCAGGCCGTTCTCGATCTCGTCCTGGATGCGCAGGCGCTCCAGGCGCACGAGCGCCGTGTCCCACAGGGTGAGGATCTGCCGGCGCAGCGCGAGCAGCACCTGCTCCTCCTCGCGCGCGTCCAGCTGGGTGCGGTCGCGGTAGCGCATCAGCTCGGTGATCCGGTGCTGGGTGTCGAAGACGGTGCGCCGCCGCGTCTCGGTGGGGTGTGCGGTGATCACCGGCACCACGAGGGCGTGGCGGAGCGCCGCGGCCACGTCGGCGGCGTCGAGCCCGGCGTCCTCGAGCAGGCCGTAGGTGTGGGCGAGGGAGGACGCCTGGGGCGGCTCGCCGGCCCGCACGTGGATGGCGCGCCGGCGCTCGCGGTGCAGGTCCTCGGCGAGGTTGGCGAGCAGCGCGAAGTGGGAGAAGGCGCGGATCACGGGGACGGCCTCGGCGGTGGGCACGTCGGCGAACAGGGCGGCGAGCTGCTCGCGGTCCAGCTCCGAACGGCGGACCGCGAACGACTCCTGGCGGGCGCGTTCGACGAGCTCGAAGATCGCGGGCCCGGCCTGCTCGCGGACGGTGTCGCCGAGGATTCCGCCGAGCAGGCGGATGTCGTCGCGGAGCGGTTCGGTGGCGGCGCGGGCGGGCTCACTGGTCATAGTATGTAAGTATGCCCTGTCATACGGGAGCCCGCGCGCCGTCCCCGTCATCCTGAGCCCGATGGATCGGGGCGGGAACGGGAAAGCGCCCCGAACCCAGGGGGTTTCGAGGCGCTTCCGGGATCGGGGTCGGTCAGGAACTGAGCTTGATGCTCAGCGTGACGCCGATGATGCAGACGGTCCAGATCAGGCCGACGAAGATCGTCGCCCTGTCCAGGTTCTTCTCCACCACGGACGAACCCGACAGTGACGACTGCACGCCGCCGCCGAACAGCGACGACAGGCCGCCGCCCTTGCCGCGGTGGAGCAGAACGAGCACCACCAGCAGCAGGCTCAGCACGAGGATGGCGATCTTCAGCACCAGCTGCAATGTTTCCACGAGAATCCAGTCTACATACCGGTCAGAGCGGCCCGCCGGCGGCGATGGCGCACAGCGCGGCGAACTCGTCGGGCTTGAGGGACGCGCCGCCCACCAGGCCGCCGTCCACGTCGGGCTGCGCGACGAGCTCGCCCACGTTCTTGCTGGAGACGGAGCCGCCGTAGAGGACGCGGATGCCGGCCGCGACCTCGTCGCCGCCGAGTTCGGCGACGGTGGCGCGCACCGCCCCGCACACCTCCTGCGCGTCCTGCGGCGTCGCGACCTTGCCGGTGCCGATCGCCCACACCGGCTCGTACGCGATCACGGTCTTGGAGAGCTCGTCGGCGCTGAGCCCGGCGAGCGAGCCCTTGAGCTGCTCCACGTTGTAGGTGACGTGGGTGCCCTGCTCGCGGATGTCGAGGCCCTCGCCGATGCACACGATCGGGGTGAGGCCGTGCCGCAGCGCGGCCTTGGTCTTGGCCAGCACGATCTCGTCGGTCTCGCCGTGGATCGTGCGCCGCTCGCTGTGGCCGACCACGACGTACGTGCAGCCGAGCTTGGCGAGGAAGGCGCCGGAGATGTCGCCGGTGTACGCGCCGGAGTCGTGCGGCGAGATGTCCTGCGCGCCGTAGGTGATCTTGAGATCGTCACCGTCGACGGCGGTCTGCACCGAGCGCAGGTCGGTGAACGGCGGCAGCACCGTCACGTCGACGTGCGCGAAGTACTTGTCCGGGAGGGCGAACGCCAGCTTCTGCACCACCGCGATGGCCTCGAGGTGGTTCAGGTTCATCTTCCAGTTGCCGGCGATGAGCGGTGTGCGGCTCATGCGTCACCCCTTTCCAGCACGGTCAGACCCGGGAGCTCCTTGCCCTCGAGGTACTCCAGGGACGCCCCGCCACCGGTGGAGATGTGGCTGAAGCCGTCCTCGTCGAGGCCCAGCGTGCGCACGGCGGCGGCCGAGTCGCCGCCACCGACCACGGTGAAAGCACCGCTCTGGGTGGCCTTGATGACCGATTCGGCCACGGCCTTGGTGCCCGCGGCGAACGCCGGGAACTCGAAGACGCCCATCGGCCCGTTCCAGAACACCGTCTTGGCCTGGGTGAGCACGGCACCGAACCGCTGCGCGGACTCCGGCCCGATGTCGAGTCCCATCCAGCCGTCCTCGATCGCATCGGCCGGCACGGTCTTGGCGGCGGCGTCGGCCGCGAACGCGTCGGCGATCACCACGTCGACGGGCAGGTGCAGCACGTCGCCGAACTCCTCCAGCAACTGCTTGCACGTGTCGATCTGATCCTCCTGCAGCAGTGAGGATCCCACGCTGTAGCCCTGCGCGGCGAGGAACGTGAACGCCATGCCGCCGCCGATCACCAGGGTGTCGACCTTCGGGGCCAGCGCCCGGATCACGCCGAGCTTGTCGGAGACCTTCGAGCCGCCGAGCACCACCGCGTACGGCCGGGAGGGGTTCTCAGTCAGCTGCGCGAGCACCCGGACCTCGGCGTCGACGAGGCCGCCGGCGTACGCGGGCAGCAGCTTCGCGACGTCGAACACGGATGCCTGCTTGCGGTGGACCACGCCGAAGCCGTCGGAGACGAACGCGCCGGGGCCGGCGTGCGAGGAGACGTCCACGAGCTCGGCGAGGTCGCGGGCCAGCGCCTCGCGCTGGGCGTCGTCCTTGCTGGTCTCCCGCGGGTCGAAGCGCACGTTCTCCAGCAGGAGCACGTCACCGTCGGTGAGGCCCTCGGCACGCGCGAGCGCGTCCTGGCCCACCACGTCCCCGGCGAGCTGGACGTTGCGGCCCAGCCGCTCCCCCAGTTCCTTCGCCACGGGCGCGAGCGAGAACTTCGGGTCGGGCTCGCCCTTCGGCCGGCCGAGGTGCGCGGTCACGATCACCTTGGCCCCGGCTTCGGCGAGCGCCGTGAGCGTGGGCACCGAGGCGACGATGCGGCCGGGATCGGTGATCACGCCGTTGTCGTCGAGCGGCACGTTGAGGTCGCTGCGGACCAGTACGGTGCGTCCTTCGACGCCCTCGGACAGCAGGTCGGAAAGAGTGGAAACGGTCATCAGAGCGATTTACCTACCAGATCAGTCACGTCGACGAGGCGGTTGCTGTAGCCCCATTCGTTGTCATACCAGGACACGACCTTAGCCTGATCGTCGATCACCTTGGTCAAACCCGCGTCGAAGATCGAGCTGTGCGGGTCGGTCACGATGTCGGAGGAGACGATCGGCGCGTCGTAGTACTTGAGGATCCCCTTGAGCCCTCCCTCGGCCGCCGCCTTCATGGCGGCGTTGATCTGTTCGACGGTGGCCGTTTTCTCGAGTTGGACGGTCAGGTCGGTGACCGAGCCCGTGGGGATCGGCACGCGCAGCGCGTAGCCGTCGAGCTTGCCCTCGAGCTCCGGCAGCACCAGCCCGATCGCCTTGGCCGCCCCGGTGGACGTGGGCACCACGTTGATCGCCGCGGCGCGGGCCCGGCGGAAGTCCTTGTGCGGGCCGTCCTGCAGGTTCTGGTCCTGCGTGTAGGCGTGGACGGTGGTCATCAGTCCTTTGACGATGCCGAACTCGTCGTTGACGACCTTCGCCAGCGGGCCGAGGCAGTTGGTGGTGCACGAGGCGTTGGAGATCACGTGCTGGCTGCCGTCGTACTTGTCGTCGTTGACGCCCATCACCACCGTCAGGTCCGCGCCCTGGGCCGGCGCCGAGACGATCACCTTCTTCGCGCCGGAATCCAGGTGGCCCTGCGCCTTGTCCCGCGCCGTGAAGATGCCCGTCGACTCGACCACCACGTCCACGCCCAGGTCGCCCCACGGCAGGGCCGCCGGCCCCTCGCGGACCTCCAGGGCCTTGATCACCTGATCGCCCACGCGGATCGAGTCGCCGTCCGCGACCACGTCCTCGTCGAGACGGCCCAGGATCGAGTCGAACTTGAGCAGATGCGCCAGCATCGCGTTGTCGGTCAGGTCGTTGACCGCCACGATCTCCACGTCCGTCGTGCCGAGCGCCTTCTGCGCCGCGACGGCCCGGAAGAAGTTGCGGCCGATCCGGCCGAACCCGTTGATACCTACACGAACAGTCACCGTCGTACTCCTTCGAGTCGGGAACGCCTGCCCGCACAACGGTAGACCCGGACCCCCACGCGCGCTTGGTTATTACCAGTTCTGCGCTTGCCTCCGGACGTGCCCGTTCACTCCGCTTTCGCGTGCCGCCCGACCGCCGGCGAGGTGAAGACACTCGGCGCCCGCTCGGTGTCGAGAACCACGAACGCCACCAGGACGAAGGTGACGAGCCCAGACGGCAGCTCGGTCAGCGACGCACCCATATCCACCCACGCCGCGATCGTCGCGGAGAATCCGATCAAGAACAGCCCGCGCCCCAGCCAGCCCGGCGTCCGCGCCTTCCACAGGCGGCGGATCGACGCCTGTGTCGCCGCATTCGTTCCGATCCGCAAGGCCCGCCACCGGCGGGCCCGGCCGATCCCGGCAGCGGCCGCGATCGGGCGCCACCGCCGCACCGCACGCCGCCGCTGTGCACACCAGTAGAGCCGGCGCACGGACGCCATCAGCGCGTAGCCGTACACTCCGGCGAGCACGAGCAGCTGCATCACCGACAGGGCCGCCGTGACCCACCACATGCCCGCGGCGAACCACCCCGCGCTCCTCCGATTCGTCCACGTTACGATCATATCCGCGAACGTGAATTCCTCATACGGCGATGTGATCAGCCTTCGTCGAGCATGTCCGCGGTGACGGCGGATTCGGTGTCCGGCACCCCGTCCGCGGCGGCGCGCTTGTCGGCCATCGACAGCAGGCGGCGGATCCGCCCGGCGACGGCGTCCTTGGTCATCGGCGGATCGGCCAGCTGTCCGAGCTCCTCGAGCGAGGCCTGCCGGTGCTGCACGCGCAGCGAGCCGGCCTGCGCGAGATGATCGGGCACGTCCGAGCCGAGGATCTCCAGCGCCCGCTCCACGCGCGCCGCGGCGGCGACGGCGGCCCGGGCGGACCGTCGGAGATTGGCGTCGTCGAAGTTGGCCAGACGGTTCGCGGTGGCCCGGACCTCGCGGCGCATGCGCCGCTCCTCCCACACCAGCCGGGTGTCGTTCGCGCCCATCCGGGTCAACAGGGCGCCGATGGCCTCGCCGTCGCGCACGACCACCCGGTCGGCGCCACGCACCTCGCGCGCCTTGGCGGTCACCCCGAGCCGGCGGGCGCAGCCGACGAGGGCCAGCGCCACCTCCGGGCCGGGGCAGGAGACCTCGAGCGCGCTGGAGCGGCCGGGCTCGGTGAGCGAGCCGTGCGCGAGGAACGCGCCGCGCCACGCGGCCTCGGCGTCGTGCACCGACCCGCCGACGATCTGCGACGGCAGCCCGATCACGGGCCGGCCGCGCATGTCGAGCAGGCCGGTCTGCCGGGCGAGGGCCTCACCGTCCTTGACCACGCGCACGATGTACCGCGCCGCCTTGCGCAGGCCGCCCGCGCCGAGCACGTGCACGTCCGAGTTGTAGCCGTACAGGTCCAGGATCTCCTTGCGCAGCCGCCGGGCCGTGATGCCCGTATCGACCTCGGCCTCGACGATCACCCGGCCGCCCTGGATGTGGAGGCCGCCCGCGAACCGCAGCAGCGAGGCGACCTCGGCGCGGCGCGCGCTCACCTGGGTGATGGACAGCCTGCTCAGCTCGTCCTTGACCTGGGATGTCAGCGCCACTGCTGGACCCTCCTAGGGAAACGTCGACTACATCGGGTGGAATACGGAAAAGTGGTTGACTATTCGCGGTCCGAGAGTTCACTGTAGGCCACTTTCGCGATCGCGGCTGCCAGTGCCTCCGGGTCGTGCTGGTGCGTTCCGGCCACGCCCACGTCCACGAAGTGCGGTGTCGCACCCAACAGCGCGGTCGCGCGGATCAGGTGCTCGCGCTCGGAGCCCGGGGGCACGGTCTGCGCGTCGACGATGACGTCGTCGAACCGCAGTCCGTCGGCGTGCGCGGCGAGCACGTGCAGGTGCCGCTCGGGCGAGTAGCCGCCGGTCTCCTCCGGTTCGGGCGCCAGGTTGAGGATCAGCACCCGGCGAGCGGCGGTGCGGCGCAGCGCATCCAGTTGCTCCGGCACCAGTACGTGCGGGATGACGGAGCTGAACCACGAGCCGGGGCCGACGGTCACCACGTCGGCGGCCAGGATCGCCTCCACCGACTCCGCGCAGGCCTCCGGCCGCGCGGGCACGAGGCGCACCCGACGCACCTTGCCCGGCGTCACCGCCACCGCCACCTGCCCCCGGATCACCCGGGAGAGCCGCGGATCGTCCTCGAGTCCGGTCACATCGGCCTCGATTCGCAAGGGCCCCGGCACCATCGGGAGCACCCGCCCCTGCACGCCGAACCGGTCCACGATGGCGTCCAGGGCGTCCACCGGATCGCTCAGCACCTCGCACAACCCGGCGAGGAGCAGGTTCCCCACGGGGTGCCCCGCCATCGCCCCGCCGCCCCCGAACCGGTGCTGCAGGATGCCCGCCCAGAATTCGCCCCGGTCGTCGTCGGGCATGAGCGCCGCGAGCGCCATCCGCAGATCGCCCGGCGGGATGATCCCGAGCTCGTTCCGCAGCCTGCCCGACGATCCCCCGTCGTCCGCGACGGTGACGATCGCCGTGATCTCCGCGCCCAGGGCGCGGCCCGCGCGCAGCGTCGCGAACAGGCCGTGGCCGCCCCCCAGCGAGGCCAGCTTGAGGGCGCTCATTCGAGTCCCAGATCGCGGTGCGCGGAACGGACTTCGATGTCGGGGCGGTCCGCGAGCCGGCGCACCAGCTCCTCCGCCATCGCCACGCTGCGGTGCTTGCCGCCGGTGCACCCGATACCCACCGTGAGGTACGTCTTCCCCTCGCGCCGGTAGCCCGCCAACAGCGGGTCCAGCAGGTGCGCGTAGGTGTCCAGGAACTCGGAGGCTCCGGGCTGCCCGAGCACGTACTCGGAGACCTCACCGGTGAGCCCGTTCAGCGGGCGCAGTTCGGGGACCCAGAAGGGGTTCGGCAGGAACCTGACGTCGAGCACCATGTCGGCGTCCAGCAGGATCCCGTTCTTGAACCCGAACGACTCCACCGTCACGGTGATCGTCCCGGATCGCAGTGTCCGGAAGGAGTTCTCGATCGTCTCGCGCAGCCGCGCCACCGAGAGCGACGAGGTGTCGAGCACAAGGTCGGCGGTCGAGCGGATCGGCTGCAGGATGCGGCGTTCCGCCGCGATCCCCTGCGCCAGCGTGCCGCTGCCCTGCAGCGGGTGCTTGCGGCGGACCTGTTCGAAGCGCCGGATCAGAGTCTCGTCGGACGCGTCGAGGAACAGGACGCGGGGCTCGATGTCCTTCTCCGCCAACTCCCGGCGGATGTTCGCGAAATCACCTGTGAACGTGCGGCTGCGCACATCGGTCACGATGCACAGGCGGTGGATCCGCGACTCGTCCGCGAGCGAGATGTCCACCATGTTGCTGATCAACGCGGGCGGGAGGTTGTCCGCCACGTACCAGCCCTCGTCCTCGAGCACCTTCGCCGCGGTGCCGCGGCCCGCGCCGGAGAGGCCGGTCACCAGCAGCACGTCCATGGGGCCGTCGCTGCGGTGCTCGCCGACGGTCCGCTCGTCGGCGCCGTCGTCACGATTGCCTCTCGGGCGCACGGACCCTCCTCTTCGCTCATGGGTACGTTCTCAGGGTAGCCATAGTCCGCGGTTCCCGCGGTGGTCTCGGCGGCGTGCGCGGGGGCCGCCGGACCGCCTAGAGTCGTGCCCGTGTCCGCTCCCCGTCGCATCGCCGTGACCGCCGCCGCGCTCGGCGCCGCCGCATCGGCACTGGTGGCCCCCGTCGCCTCGGCTCAGCCGGCGCCGGGGACCGAGGGCCTCACGCCCGCCCTGCGGACCGCCTACTCCGCGGCGTACCGCACGGCGGCCGAGGAGGGCGTGGTGCTGAGCATCACGTCGGGCAGGCGCAGCTGGTCGCAGCAGCAGGCGATGTGGGAGCAGGGGCTCGCGCAGTACGGTTCCGCCGCCTCCGCCCGGCGCTGGGTGCTTCCGCCCGGCGAGTCCACCCACGTGAGCGGCGAGGCCGTCGACGTGGGCCCGTGGCAGGGGGCCGCGTGGCTGCAGGCGAACGGGAGCCGGTGGGGCCTGTGCCGAACGTTCGAGAACGAGTGGTGGCACTTCGAGGTGACCGGCGTCCCGGGCGGGGCGTGCCCGGCGACCCTGCCCGACGCGTCCTTCCGCTGATCGGGCCGGCGACCGTCTCGCCGAACCCAGGGCGACGACCCCGGGCCGGTGTTACCTTGCGATGACCCGATTCAGTTGGAGGACTTCCATGCTCCGTTTCAGGTCTGCGGCCGCGGCCGCGTTCGTGCTCCCGCTCGCCATCACCGCCTGCAGCACCTCCGGATCGGATGAGAGTCCTTCCGGCGCACCGTCATCGGTCACGATCGCGGCGGGCGGCTGCGACGCGAAGAGCCCGGACGGCACGATGTACCGGCCCTCGGCGACGGCGTCGCCGACCGGCCAGCGCGACATCAGCACCAACCCCGAGGGGGCCTCCGGCTACCGCTCGGGCCTGCCGGTCACGCACACCAAGGACTACGGGGTCGCCACCGCCAACCCGATCGCCACGAAGGCGGCGTGCGAGGTGCTCGCGCAGGGCGGCTCGGCGGCCGACGCGCTGGTGACGGCGCAGACGGTGCTCGGGCTCGTCGAGCCGCAGTCCTCCGGCCTCGCGGGCGGCGCGTTCCTGCTGTACTACGACGCGAAGTCGAAGAAGGTGCAGGCCTACGACGGCCGCGAGACGGCGCCCGCGAGCGCGGACGAGAACTACCTCCGCTGGATCTCGCCGACCGATCGGACGGAGCCGAAGCCGGACGCCCGCTCCTCGGGTCGCGCGATCGGCGTCCCCGGCGCGCTGCGCCTGCTCGAGGCGGTGCACGGCGAGCACGGCAGCAAGACCTGGCGCGAACTGTTCGACCCGGCGGTCCGCATCGCCGACGACGGCTTCGAGATCAGCCCGCGGCTCGCGGGCGCGATCACCGAGGAGTCGAAGAACTTCGCCAATGACGAGGCGCTGCGCGGGTACTTCCTCGAACCCGACGGCGCCCCGAAGAAGGCCGGCGTCAAGCTCACCAACCCCGCGTACGCGAAGACCTTGGGCGCCATCGCGTCCGAGGGCGCGAACGCCTTCTACACCGGCCCCATCGCGGAGGCGATCATCGCGTCCGTGCGCGACACCACGGGCGGCCGCACTGCGGGCACCATGACGCTGCAGGACCTCGCCGGCTACAAGGTCAAGACCCACGAGGCGGTGTGCACGCCGTACCGCGACCGGGAGCTGTGCGGGATGCCCGCGCCCTCCTCGGGCGGCATCACCGTGGCGCAGGCCCTCGGCATCCTGAACTCGTTCGACCTCGCGGACCTCGGCCCCGCCAAGGTGCACGGCGGCGATCCGGGCGCCGACGGAGGCATCCCCACCGCGCAGGCGATCCACCTCATCTCCGAGGCGGAGCGCCTGGCGTACGCGGACCGGGACAAGTACATCGCCGATCCCGATTTCGTTCCGCTGCCTGGTGGCTCGCCCGCGGAGCTGGTGGACCCGGCGTACCTCGAGAGCCGCGCGAAGCTGATCGACAGGAACAAGACCATGGGCACGGCGAAGCCCGGTGACTTCGCCACCGCGACACCGGGTGTCACGCCCACCCCCGAGCACGGCACCAGCCACATCACCGTGATCGACAAGGCCGGCAACGTGGCGTCGATGACCACCACCATCGAGTCGGCGTTCGGCTCGTACCACATGGTGGACGGTTTCCTGCTGAACAACCAGCTCACCGACTTCTCCGCCCAGCCCACGGATTCCGAGGGGAAGCCGGTGGCGAACCGGGTGGAGGCCGGCAAGCGCCCGCGCAGTTCCATGTCGCCCACCATCCTGTTCGCCCGCGGCTCCGACGGTGGCCGGGGCGAGGCGATCGGCGCGCTCGGCTCCCCCGGCGGCGCCGTCATCATCCAGTTCGTGATCAAGACGATCATCGGGCTCACCGACTGGAAGCTGGACCCGCAGCAGGCCGTCGGCATGGTCAACTTCGGCGCCGCGAACTCGCCGAAGACGAACGTGGACAGCGCGCATCCGACGCTGGGCACCGACGAGGGCCGCAAGGTGGTCGAGGAGCTCAAGACCCTCGGGCACCAGGTCAACCTGGCCCCGCAGGTGTCGGGGCTCTCGGCGATCGTGAAGCAGGGCGACGGCGTGTACGCCGGCGGCGCCGATCCCCGCCGCGAGGGCGTGGTGCTCGGCGGCAGCTGATCCGGCCCGCCGTCAGAGCACCAGCACCGCCGCGGCCACGGCCGGCACGGCGAGCAGGAGCCCGTGGAGGGCGAACCGTCGGGCATCGATCCGCACGCCCGCGCGGGCGCACCGCTCCCGCCAGAGCAGGGTGGCCAGCGACGCCCACAGGGTGACCACCGGCGCCACCCCCACGCCGATCAGGAGTGCCATGAGCCGCACGGGATCTCCGGTCGCGGCGGGCTCGAGCGCCAGGTAGGCGGGGAGGTTGTTCACGCCGTTCGCGGCGAGGGCCCCGGCGCCCGCCAGCCGCAGCAGGTCCGACGGTGCGGTGCCCGCCCCCGCCACGTCGCGCAGGACGCCCTCGAGCCCCGCCGCGAGCGCCACCTGCACGGCGGCGAAGACCGCGGCCAGGATCAGCACCATCCGCCACGGCACCTCGATCTCGCGCAGCCGCCGAGGCGCGCGGGCCGCCAACGCCACCAGCAGGATCACCGCCGCCACGACGGCCGCCGCGGCGGGCGGGACCCCGAACGCGAAGGCGGGCCCGAGCGCGAGGCACACCGCGGCGGCGATCGCGAACAGCACCCGGTCCGGCGGGGCGGTGAACTCCGGGACCGCGTACCGCCCGCGCAGATCGCGGCGGTGCAGCAGCCACAGCACGGCGACGGTGACGGCGATCGCCGCGAGCGCCGGCCGCCAGGAGAGCGCGAGGTACGCCCGCACCCCACCGTCGAGGTGGTACACGGCGAGCAGGTTCGTGAGGTTGGAGACGGGCAGCAGCAGCGACGCCGTGTTCGCGAGCCACACGGTGGTCATCACGAACGGCAGCGGCGCCAGCCCGAGCCGCAGCGCGGCCGCCAGCACCACCGGGGTGAGCAGCACGGCGGTGGTATCGAGGCTGAGCACGATGGTCGCCGCGCACGCCGCCGCCACCACGCACAGCCACATCAGCGCGACCCTCCCCCGGCCCAGCCGGGCGGCGAGCACGCCGAGTGCGTCGAACACGCCTGCCAGCTGGGCGATCTCGGCGACCACGGTGATCGCGAGCAGGAAGACGAGGACCGGGGCGACCTGGGCCACCACCTCGGAGGCGTTCACGCGCCGTCGGTCCGCAGGCCGTCGAGCACGGTGCGGGCGGTGGTCGGCCCGATCCCCGGCACCTCCACGATCTCCTCGATGCTGGCCTCCCGCAGTTTGGTGACGGACCCGAAGTGCTGGATCAGGGCGGACTTGCGGGTGGCGCCGAGACCGGGGATCGCGTCGAGCGCGCTCGCCGTCATCCGCTTCGACCGCTTGCTGCGGTGGAAGGTGATCGCGAACCGGTGCGCCTCGTCGCGCACGCGCTGCAGCAGGAACAGGGCGTCCGAGCTGCGCGGGAGGATCACCGGGTCCTCGTCGCCCGGCACCCACACCTCCTCGAGCCGCTTCGCCAGGCCCACGACGGCCACGTCGGTCACCCCGAGCTCGTCCAGCACCTCCTGCGCGGCGGCGGCCTGCGGCGCGCCACCGTCGACCACGAACAGGTTCGGCGGGTACGCGAACCGGCGGGGGCGCCCCGTCTGCGGGTCGATCGCGGCCTCCGGCGCCAGGTCACCACCGTCCGATCCCTCCTCCTGCCGGGCATCGGCCCGGTGCCGAAGGAAGCGGCGACGGGTGACCTCCGCGATGGAGGCCACGTCGTCGCTGTGGCCCTCGCCAGCGGCCTCCTTGATCCCGTAGTGGCGGTAGTCGGACTTCTTCGCGAGGCCGTCCTCGAACACCACCAGCGACGCCACCACGTCCGAGCCCTGGATGTGGCTGATGTCCACGCACTCGATGCGCAGCGGCGCCTCGTCGAGGTCCAGGGCCTCCTGCAGGCCCTGCAGCGCCGCCGACCGCGCGGTGAGATCCCCGGACCGCTTGAGCTTGTGCTGGTGCAGCGCCTCGACGGCGTTGCGCTCCACGGTCTCCATCAGGGTGCGCTTGTCGCCGCGCTGCGGCACGCGCAGCGAGACCCGGGCGCCGCGGAGGTCGGAGAGCCAGTCCTGCAACTCGTCCGCATCGCCGGGGAGCACGGGCACGAGGACCTCGCGGGGGACGGGGTTGACGGCCGCCGCGTCGCCCGACTGCCCGGCCCGCTCGGCCTCCTCGCCGTAGAACTGGGTGACGAACTGCTCCAACAGTTCCGCGTCCTCGTTGTGCTCCGCATCGCCGGGCTTCTCGACCACCCAGCCGCGCTGGCCGCGCACCCGGCCCCCGCGCACGTGGAAGATCTGCACGGCGGCCTCCAGTTCGTCCGAGGAGAAGGCGATCACGTCGGCGTCGGTCCCGTCGCCGAGCACCACGGCCTGCTTCTCGACCGCCTTGCGCAGCGCCGCCACGTCGTCCCGCAGGCGCGCCGCCCGCTCGAAGTCCAGTTCCTCACTGGCGCCCAGCATCTCGTTCTCGAGCTGCTTGATCAGGTTGTCGGTCCGTCCGGCCAGGAAGTCGCAGAAGTCCTCGACGATCACCCGGTGCTCCGCCGCGGTGACGCGGCCCACGCACGGCGCGGAGCACTTGTCGATGTACCCCAGCAGGCAGGGCCGGCCCATCTGGTTGTGGCGTTTGAACACCCCGGCCGAGCAGGTGCGGGCGGGGAACACGCGCAGCAGCAGGTCGAGGGTCTCGCGGATCGCCCACGCGTGGCTGTAGGGCCCGAAGTAGCGCACGCCCTTGCGCCGCGGCCCGCGGTAGACGTACAGCCGCGGGTACTCCTCGTTCAGGGTGACCGCGAGCATCGGGTAGGTCTTGTCGTCCCGGTAGCGGACGTTGAACTGCGGGTCGAACTCCTTGATCCAGTTGTACTCGAGCTGCAGCGCCTCCACCTCGGTGCCGACCACGGTCCATTCGACCGAGGCAGCGGTGGTCACCATCTGGTAGGTGCGCGGGTGCAGGCCGGAGACGTCCGCGAAGTACGAGTTGAGGCGGCTGCGCAGGGACTTCGCCTTGCCCACGTAGATCACGCGGCCGCGGGCGTCCCGGAACTTGTACACGCCGGGCTGCGTGGGGATGGAGCCCGGTGCGGGGCGGTAACTCTGCGGATCGGCCACCCGTCCAGATTAGGACGGGTGGCCGACAGGTTCGGGTGCGGGCGCGCGCTCAGCCGACGGGGATCCAGATCGGGCCCAGCCAGAAGCCCCAGTGGTGGCGTCCCGCGTCCCACACGGGCGTGTGCCAGCCGCCGCCGTGGAACACGGGACCGGGCCGCCAGTTCGGGTTCTGGCCGTTCCGCGGCGACACCTGCCGCCGCACCAGCGGGGGGGGGGGGCGTGCGGCCGGGGGCGGCCCCGGGGTAGCGGCGGGGGGGGGGGCCCGGCCGGTGCCGGGCTGGCCGGGGGCGGGGGCGGCCGCCGCGGTGCCCGCGCCGATGGTGGCGAGGCCGCC
Source organism: Tsukamurella paurometabola (assembly GCA_040391845.1). GTDB lineage: Bacteria > Actinomycetota > Actinomycetes > Mycobacteriales > Mycobacteriaceae > Tsukamurella > Tsukamurella paurometabola_B. The sequence goes on from JBEBXD010000047.1 coordinate 23,551, forward strand.
GATCGCGGTGGCGCCGAGGAGCGTGGATCCGATCAACTTCTGCATCGTGGTCATGCGAGAAGTCTCTCGGCTCCGCCTGGACGCGCGCCCCCGGCGAGCTTGAGGTCTCCTGGGAGTCGCCGGGTCACGCCTTCGCCCGGTCCGCGGCCCGACGGGGCGCGCGCCGCGACGCGGACGAGATGCTGCGCGAAACCAGCGCGTCGTCCTCGGCCAGCCCGTAGCGGAGGCGGTACGCCGCCGGCAGGATCTCGTGCACCGCCAGGTGCGGTGCGAGGATCGGCGTCCAGAGGCCGCACACGTGGCACTGGACCCGGTCACCGTCGTCGAACAGCACACCCGCACGCGAGCACAACAGGTCCCCGAGCGCGACGGGGTAGCACTCGTGCGCGCAGATCCGCTCCAGGAGGTGCGGGACACGCCGGTCCGGGAGGTCGACGCGGGTACGGAACTGCGGGGGGCTGAGGTGCTCCAGGACGCACCGGCGCAACTCGAGGTAGTGGTCGAGCAGGCCCCGTCGTTCCATGTCACGCTCGAACTCCGTGCGGGGTGCTGCGTGACCGTCGTGTTCGGGCCCCTCGTCGTCCACTCGAAGTTGCGGGCCGGCCGAGCCCCGCCTGCGCCCGCTGATCCTGCCGTGCGCGGCGACGTGGTTGTCGACGCTCGCGAACCACAAGCCGCACGCGGGGCACTGCTTCAACGCACCCCCGGGCGCGTTCACGGCCGCCGGCACCGTGAAGGCGGCCGGGTCGTGGCTCCAGGCGTCGATGATCGCCACCGTCACGGAGGCGGCGTCGGTACCCACCCGGTCCGCGAGCCGACTGGGGCCGAGGCCGTTCGCGGCCGCCCAGTTGGCCGCCTCGGCCCACGTGCGCCACGGAGCTCCGGTGGGGAGTTCCGCCACTTGTATCCCGCGGCCGGGCGGGGGCGGCTCGAGTGGGCCGGGCGCGGCGGCCGCGGCGCCGGCCCGGGGGCGCGGGGGACGTCGGCCGACCCGTGGGGGGTCGACGAGGCGGTGCCGGCGGGTGCCGCGCAGCCGCCGTTCCACCATCGACGGTTCGGGCCCGTTGCGGTGCACCACGCGGTGCGCCTCGACGTCCGAGAACCAGATCCCACATTCTGGACATTGGTCGGCCCCGACGGGCTGGACGACAGCGGGCGGGGCGGTGAACAGGTGCGGGTGTCTGGCCCACTCGTCCGCGACTGCCAGTAGCGCGTCGATCCGGGAGACCCCCTCACGCTGGGCTATCGCACCCACGCCGAAGCCGCCGACGGCCGCCCAATTGGCGGCGGCGGCCCAGCGCAAGGCGGATGACTGCTCGGGCATGCCTTTCAGAATGCATCATCATGTCAACCCCGGCTGTTCTGACACGGCCGTGCGAGTCGTCAATCGTGACGCACGGCGAGCTCCCCTGCGGCGTGCTGGGCCCGCAGGACCTTCTTGTCGAACTTGCCGACGGAGGTCTTCGGCACCTCGCCGATGAACGCCCAGTTGTCCGGAATCTGCCACTTCGCGAACGTGCCGGACAGGTGTTCCTGCAGCTCAGCGATGGTGACCTCGGCGCCGGGATGGAGCACGACGGCGACCAGCGGCCGCTCGTCCCACTTCGGGTCCGGCACGCCGATCGCGACCGCCTCGAGTACGGCCGGGTGCGCCATGACCTCGTTCTCGAGGTCGACCGAGCTGATCCACTCGCCGCCGGACTTGATCACGTCCTTCGAGCGGTCCACGAGGGTCACGTACCCGTCGGGGGTGAGCTTTCCGATATCGCCGGTGCGCAGCCACCCGTCCTCGAACTTGTCCGCGCCCACCGGTTCGGAGCCTTCGGGGCTGTAGTAGCTCCCCGTCACCCACGGGCCCCGGACCTGCACCTCGCCCTGGGTGGCACCGTCGGCGGACACCACCTCGCCCAGGTCGTCGACGAGCCTGCCCTGCACGCCCGGCAGGAAGCGGCCCTGCGTGTTGCGGTAGGCCCACGCGTCCTCGCCGGTGACGCCGCGGGGCGGCCAGGCGATGCTGGCGAGCGGCGAGGTCTCCGTCATCCCCCAGGCCTGCACGATCTGCACGCCGTGCCGGTCGAGGGCCTTCGCGAGGCTGAGCGGGACGGCCGAGCCTCCGCAGGCGATGTGCCGCAGGTGGCTGATGTCCTGCGGGTGCGCCTCGAGGTGGTTGACGATGCCGATCCACACCGCCGGCACCGCTGCGGAGATCGTGGGCCTCTCCTCCGCGAGTAGCCGCACCATGGGTTCGGGCTGCAGGTACCGGTCGGGCAGGATCAGGGAGGCGCCGGACATGAGCGCCCCGAACGGCGTGCCCCAGCTCATCGCGTGGAACATGGGCACGATCGGCAGCACGGTGTCGTTCGGGCCCATCCCGAGCCCGTAGCTCGCGCAGACGGCGGTGGAGTGCAGCCAGATGCTGCGGTGGCTGTACATGACGCCCTTGGGGTCGCCGGTGGTGCCGGAGGTGTAGCAGGCGGCCGCCGCGGCCCGCTCGTCGATGTCCGGCCAGTCGTACTCGTCGGGCTGGGCGTCGAGGAGATCGCGGTAGTCGTGCAGCCGCACGCCCGCCTGCGCCTCGACGAGGTCCTTGTCGCCGTCCACCACGATCACGTGCTCGATGCTGGTCATCCCGCCGATGGCGGCGTTGAGCTGCGGGATCAGGCTGCCGTCGGTGATGATCACGCGGTCGGCGGCGTGGTTGGCGATGTACGTGATCTGCTCCGGGAACAGCCGGATGTTGATCGTGTGCAGCACGCTGCCCATCGCCGGGATCGCGACGTAGGCCGTCATGTGCTCGTTGTTGTTCCACTGGAAGGTGCCCACCCTGTCGCCCGGAACCACGCCGAGCGCGCTGAGGGCGCCGGCGAGCCGGGCCGCGTCGCGCCCCATCTCGCCGAAGCTCATCCGGGTGGTCTTCTCGGGTGTCCACGTGGCCACTTCCGCGGCGTCCGCGTACCAGGTGGTGGCGTGGCGAAGGAGTGTGGCGAGCGAGAGGTGCTCGTCTTGCATCGTGGAGGTCAGGGGCAGGATCCGCTCAGGCATGGACCATGCGTACCGCATGTCCGACGGTGCGCGGCCCGCTTTCGCCGAGCCCGCCCGGGTACGCCTCTCGTCATCCGGGGCGGGTACTCCCAGCGAGTTCACAGCGAACGGGCAGCGGTCGGGGCGAATCGGTCATTAGCGTCAAACCGACGCGGAGACCAGCCACCCGCACGAAAGGACCGCCATGCCCAGCACCTACCAGGGCCGCCCACTCCCCCGTCCCGACGAGGAGATCGTCGACCAGGGCCTCGGATTCGACCTCGGAACGCTGACGACCCGCCGGAGGATGCTCTCGATGCTCGGGATCGGCACCGTCGGGATCGGGCTGGCGGCGTGCGGCACGAGCGCCCCCAGCGGCTCGGCGTCGTCGTCCGCCGCGGCGAGCTCCTCCGGTTCGTCGGCGGCGGCGAGCGACCTCGCGGAGATCCCCGACGAGACCGCCGGCCCGTACCCCGGTGACGGCTCGAACGGCCCGGACGTGTTGGAGCAGAACGGGATCGTGCGCAGCGATATCCGGTCCAGCTTCGGCGAGATGACCGGCACCGCCGAGGGCGTGCCGATCACCCTGGAGCTCACGGTGCGGGACATCGCGAAGGGCGGCGTCCCGTTCACCGGTGCGGCCGTGTACGTGTGGCACTGCGACCGGGAGGGCCGCTACTCCCTGTACACCGACGGCGTCACCGACCAGAACTACCTGCGCGGCGTCCAGATCGCCGACGACAACGGCGTGGTGAGCTTCACCAGCATCTTCCCCGCATGCTACGAGGGCCGGTGGCCGCACATCCACTTCGAGGTGTACCGCGACAAGGCGGACATCACCGATTCCACGAAGGCCATCGCCACCTCGCAGCTGGCGTTCCCGAAGGACGTGTGCGACGCGGTGTACGCCACCACCGGTTACGAGAAGTCGATCCAGACGCTGAGCCGGGTGTCGCTCACCTCCGACGGGATCTTCGGCGAGGACGGCGCGGCGCACCAGTTGGCCACCGTGCGCGGCGATGTGAAGTCCGGCTACCAGGTGTCCCTGCCAGTCGGAGTGGACACCCGCACCGTCCCGAAGGTCGAGACCATGCAGGGGCCTCCGGGTGGCGGGCCGCCGCCGGGCGGCGGCCGCCGCAGGGTGGGCAGCCGCCGAGTGGAGCTCGGCCGCCGCGGTAGCTGTTCACATGTCGGTCACAGGCGGAACGCCCCGGGGCGCACGAAGTCGCAATCGCGCCAATGGTCGGCGAGGGCAAGTAATGCGGGCCACGAATCGGGGTCGTCGGGCAGCGTCATCGTCGTCCCGTCGAGGTCGCGGTAGTGGTCGTCGTGGATACCCGGCGCCACGTGAATCCGGTACTCCGCATCGACCGCGATCTGGAACGCGTCGAACAGCGTGTGGACGTCGGCACGGAGGAGGATGCCGTTGGTCACGTGGTTCGACTGCGCACCTCGGTACGGGAAGATGTGCGCGGCTTCCAGGACACCCTCGGTCGCAGTGGCGGTGAACGCACATGTGCGGCCGTACGCTCGCATCAGATCTGCTCGGAACACTCCCTGCCCCTGGCGGACCGCCACGGATCGAAGAGCCGTCCGCCTCCGATCCTCCCGGTCCGCGATGTCCGGCACCGTACGGGGCCGATCGATCGTGATGTCGATTCCACTCCACCGCGGTGGGAAGCGGCTCGTCAGAAAGTTGACCGCGGCGCGGGAGTCGAGCCTGGTAATCGGCCATAACCTAGCCGCACGTTCCATGACGCTCTGCACCTCGCGCCACTGAGTCCTGTGCGTCGGAGGCTCCTGCGCGTCGGCGAAGGTGAACCGGTGCGTATAGCCGGCCACGTCACGGTCTCGCCAACGTGCGCGACGAAAGCCGGGTTCGATCGGCTCGAGCTCTGAGGTCGCCACGACCTGCGCCTTCAGTTCGCTCCGAACACCGGAACCGGCGGCCTGCCAGAAGAACACCTCGTCCCCGGGACTGATCGACTTCCACTGCTTCGTGTCCCAGAATCCATCCTCGAGTGCGAGCCCGAGGTGGTCCGGGTAGTCCGCGCCGATCGAGATGATCCATGCCGTCATCGCCCATGCGCCCTTCGGGGTTCGCATCGGGTGGAGGCGTGTCCTTACGCGGAAGCCTGTCGGGCCGAGCTCGTTTCGTTACTGCTGCATGAGGCGCCGGAGCGCCTCGCGGGTCTCTTCATCGGTGGAGTACAGGACGGTGCCGACCATGCCGCGAGTCAGCAGAACCTTGTAGGTGTTGCGGATCAGCAGGTCGAACCGGACGTCGGTGAGGTTCTTCTTGGACTTCAGGCTCGGGTCGCGGTTCTCGTCGCGCCGTACGACGAAACGTCCGTCGCGCCACACCAGATCGGGGCCGAGGATGACGCCGCTCCAGTCGTACTCGAACCCCTGCGCGGTGTAGACGCAGCCGACCTGCCCGAAGCCACCGTCCTCCGTGGCCCAGAGCTGGGACGGCGGAACGTCACCCATCCGCCGGTCGGACTTGGAGTTCCACGGCCGCGCCCAGTCGTCGATCACGACGTCCGGCACCAACGTCCTCTCCGGCGTCGGATCGCTCCAGGGCCAGCAGTACCCGGCGGTCATCCGCGCCGAGTACCCCTTCTCCCGCTGCTCGGCGAGCATGCGTTCGAGATCCCAGGGGGTGTCCGCGATCCGGACGTCGAAGCCGTCGTCACCTGTCCACGTCCACGGCGGGCGTTCGCCGAGGCCGACCAGATCGAGAACCCACTCGATGTAGCGTTCGCTTCCGCCGCACCGGAACTGGTCGTCGAGTGCAATGTGCACCGTCTCCAGTCCCAGCGAGGCCGCGTACGCGCGGATCTGGCTCAGCGAGCCCAGCTCTCCCGGCCGCACCACCTGGTGCTCGTCGAGCAGGAACAGCGGAACCCGTGCGGCGGCGATGAGTTCGTCCACCTGAGGCCGCCCGGTGCGATCGGCGGCGCGGGTGTACCGGTTCGCCGAGGTCTCCCTGATCCGGTGCGCCTCATCGAGGATCAGGACGTCGAGCCCGTTACGGTCCGCGGCGATGAACTGGTTGAAGTACGTGAACATCGCCTTGACGCGCGGCGCCCGCGCGCCCGCGACCTGCCGCAGGGTGGTGGTGAACGACCGGGACCCGGTGGCGTGCAGCACCGTCCGGCCCCGTCGGGCGAGGTCCCCGAGGAGGGCGAGCGCGATCGCGCTCTTGCCGCTGCCCGGTCCGCCGGTCACGACGAGTACGCGCTTGGTGTCGGCGGCGCGGGCCCGCTCGACGTCGTGCAACACCAGGTCCACGGCGAGCCTCTGGTTCCCCAGCAGGTGGAACACCTGGCGCTCGCGGACCTCCTCCGCCGCGACGGCCAGGAGTTGTTGCGACGGTGCGGCGGGCGAGTTGAGAAGCGCATCCGCGACCGGGCCCGACGGTGCGCCGGGCTTGAGCCGGGTCCGCAGGTAGTCGAGCATCGCGTCGGTGTCCGCTCCGGTGAACAGCCGGCCCGCGGACGAGGGCGGATACTCGGCGAGATCGGCGACCCGGCCCGGCTCGTGCACGTTGTGCAGGTAGGCGACACCGGCCAGCGGGTCGTCCTGATCGCGCAGTGCGCGGGCGAAGTCGCCGATGTAGTCGCAGTAGCCGGCGACCTGGGCGACGGGATGAAGGACGGGTCCGCCCAGGTGCGGGACGGTGACCATGGCCGGATCCCCCTCGAACGAGGTGGCGGAGGACCACTGCTTCAACTCGACGACCACGTACGACGGTGCGCCCGTGCCCGGATGGACGCCTGCGAGCACGACGTCGGCGCGGCGGGAGGAGAGGGGAAGCCTGTACTCGATCAGCATCTCGACGTCACCGAGCCCGCCGTGCCGGAGGTCCGCGGCCAGCGTGGGAATGCTGTTGCCCCAGGCCCGTTGTTCCGCATCGGCCACGGTGATGCCGCGTTCGAACAGCATGCGCTCCAGCAGCTTCTCCACCAGCGACTCCGAGGTGTACTCCTCGAGCAGTCGGTTCGCGGTCACCCGCAACAACGTCACGCCAGATCCCCCAGGGCAGCACGAATGATCGTGCGGAGGGGATCTGCCCTGGGGCGGGAGTTCCGTCGAACCGCTGCCATGACATTACCCCGGCGCGCCGGCCACGATCCGGCGGACGAGCGGGCGGCGCGGAGGCCCGGCATTTCGGTACATTCGAGGTAGCAAGGGCAGGAGGGCACGATGGCGGAGACGGTGCAGAAGGACATCGCCGTGCGCGTCACCGCGGCGGCGGACGCGGTACCGGTGGGTCGCGAGCAGGCGCAGGTGGCCGCGCGGGACGCGTGGCACTACCTGGACGGCCTGCGGCCCGCGGCGATCGACGACGCCTACCGCCGGTACACGGCCAGCAACAATCCCGCCTACCTGGCGTCGATCCCGCAGCGCCGCCCATCGTGGGGGGTGCCCGCCTGGGTGTGGATCCTGGGGACGATCGCCGTGTTCGTCGTCGGACAGGCTGCTACGGGGTACGGCATCATCGCCCTGCTCCTCGTGGGCGGCGGCCTCGCAGGCCTGCGCGCCTGGCAGTTGCACGACCACCGGAAGAAGCGGGAGCAGAACGAGCAGGCGCGGCTCGCCGCGAACCCGTGGCCGTTCCAGGCCGACCGCATGCCCGCCTGGAATCCGGACGCCGAACCCGGCGCGACCCGCGTGGAGACCCGGCTGCTCGGCCTCGCGGTCCTCCTCACGGAGGAGATCCGCCGCTCCCCCGCGTGGAACAACCCGATCCTCGACCACCACCGGGTGCGCATCAATCTCGACGCGACGCTCCAGGACATCAGCCACCGCGCCCACCGGGTGTGGCGGATGCGCACCGACACCCCGCGCCCCTCGGGCGCGTCCGCGGTGACACCCGCGCTGGCCCCGCACGTCGACGAATTCACCCAGGCGGCACGGATGGCGGAGGAGGCGCTGCGCGAGCACGTCGCGGCCCTCGCCGAGTACCTGGGTGAGTTGCGCCCCGTCGAACGCCTCCTGGGTGACCTGCAGATCCTGGACCGCACCAGCAGCGGCGCGCACCGCGAGCTGCTGGACCAGCTGTACCGCGACGCCGTCGGCAACGAGGCGGACGCGCGCCGCTTCGGTCAGCACGCGGACGAGCTGCGCGACCTGCAGGCCAGCCTGGAGACGCAGTTCCACTTCCTGCGCGAGCAGGTGGCGCGCACCAACCTGCTGCGCTGAGCCGCGCGGGGCGCCACCCGCGTGATTTCATCGGGGCATGAGCGAACCTCGAGTCAGCCCGGGCTACAAGCCCGATACCCGCTTCTTCGGACACCCGTGGCCGCTGGTCAACCTGTTCGGCGTCGAGATGTGGGAGCGTTTCTCCTTCTACGGGATGCAGGCGATCCTCGCCTACTACCTGTACTACTCGGCCTCCGAGGGCGGGCTCGGCTTCGACAAGTCGACCTCGCTCGGAATCGTCGGCGCCTACGGCGGTTTCGTGTACCTGTCCACGATCGCGGGCGCGTGGATCTCGGATCGCCTCCTCGGCGCGGAGCGGACGCTGTTCTACGCGGCGTGCCTGGTGATGGTGGGCCACCTCGCCCTCGCGGTGCTGCCGGGTGCCGCGGGGGTGGCCGTGGGCCTCGTGTGCGTCGCGGTCGGCTCCGGTGGGGTGAAGGGCAACGCCACCAAGGTGGTCGGCGATCTCTATCCCCCGGGCGATACTCGCCGCGACGCCGGATTCTCGCTGTTCTACATGGGTGTGAACCTGGGCGGCTTCATCGGACCGCTGCTGACCGGCTATCTGCAGGACAACGCCGGTTTCCACTGGGGCTTCGGCCTCGCGGCGGTCGGCATGGCGCTCGGCCTGCTGCAGTACGCACTGACCCGCAACATGCTCCCCCGCATCAGCCAGATGGTGCCGAATCCGGCCTCCCGCACCGAGATCCAACGTGCGGCGGGCGTCCTGGTCGCGGCCGTCGCCGTGTTCGCGGCACTCGTCCTGGCGGGCGTGATCACCGCCGGGAACCTCGTGGACGCGATGATCATCGTGGTCGCCCTCATCTCCCTGGCGTACTTCGCGTTCCTGTTGCGCAGCAGGAGGGTCGACGGTGCCGAACGCAACGGTGTGCTCGCCTTCATCCCGCTGTTCCTGTCACAGGTGGCGTTCTGGGCGCTGTTCCAGCAGATGTTCACGTTCGTCGCCGTCTACGCCGACGAGCGCCTGGACCGGAATCTGGGCGGTTGGGAGTTCCCCGCCTCGTGGATCCAGTCCGTGGACCCGGTGTACATCCTGATCTTCGCGCCGGTCTTCGCGGCGCTGTGGACGAAGCTCGGGTCGCGCCAGCCGAGCACGCCCATCAAGTTCGCCGTCGGCACCATGGGCATCGGCGTGGCCTTCCTGGCGTTCCTGCTGATGCCCTCGGGGAAGAACGCCGCGCCGCTGATCGGGCTGCTCGCGATCATGGTGCTGTTCGCGCTCGCCGAGCTGTGCATCTCGCCCGTGGGCCTCAGCGTCTCGACCAAGCTCGCCCCGCGCGCGTTCGCGACGCAGATGGTGGCCCTGAACTTCCTGTCCGTCAGCCTCGGGACGGCGCTGGCGGGTCGCCTCGCCACGTTCTACGACCAGGACGACGAGGCCCCGTACTTCATCGTGCTCGGTAGTACCGCGATCGGCGTCGGCCTGGTCGTGGTGGCGCTCACCCCGCTGATCAAGCGGCTCGCGCCGATCGTCGCCCATTAGCCTCGATATTTCGTTCGATTTCTTGTGGCGTTACCGCAAATGTGCGCGTAGCATGAAGGCGTGGCGCTACCCACCGCACTACAGGCTGTACCTGGGGAGTTGATTCCCTCGGGTCTCGCCGGTGTGTGCGGGCGGGAGCGGGACGTGGCTGCGGTGTTGTTCGAACAAAGAGCCACGGAGAACCTCGCCTACTGCCGGATGACGGTCACCGTGTACACCCTGTACCGGGT
>JBEBXD010000048.1:0-33449 GCA_040391845.1 Tsukamurella paurometabola
CGCCACGACCGCGGCGCAGGCCAGCACCACGGCGCCGCCGGCGTCGTCGGCGCCGAACAGCGCGCGCAGCCCGACGGCGGTGCCGGCGCCCACGGCGGTGGCGCCCGCCCCCAGCGTGGTGGTCAGCGAGTTGATCGCGACGAGCTGCGGCCGGTCCACGACGTGCGGCAGGGCGGCGGAGAGCCCGGAGGCCACGAACCGGCCGGCGCCGCCCACGGCGAGCGCGACGATGAAGATCGCCGTCTCCCCCGCCCCGGACGCGAGCACCCCGGCGCACGCCGCGATGAGCAGCGCCCGGACCAGGTTGGCCACGATGAACACGCGGCGGCGGTCCCACCGGTCCAGGAGCGCGCCGGCGAACGGCCCGATGGCCGAGTACGGCAACAGCAGTACGGCGAGGCCCGCCGCGATCGCGGCCGGGGAGGCGTTGCGTTCCGGATTGAACACGATGGCGGTGCCCAGCCCGGCCTGGAACAGCCCCTCGGCGTACTGGCTCAGCAGCCGCACCCCGAGCAGGCGCAGCAGGTCCGGGAGGTCGCGGAAGGTGCGCCACGCGGGCTTTCCAGCGGCCACGGGGGCGGTCGCTCCGCTGGTCGTCACGCACTCCAGCGTATCGGCGCCGACGGTTCCCCGTCGGTGGACGCCGATGCCGGTCCACGTGCCATGATGGGGGTGTGGGTCCCGATCGTTCGAATGAGCCGCCACCGGGCGGCGCGTCGTCCGGCGAGTCCGGCGCGTCCGGGGAACCGGTCGATCAGGTGTCGTCGGGCACCCTGCTCGTGGCGTCGCCGCGGCTGATCGAACCCACCTTCTCCCGCACCGTCGTGTACCTCATCGAGCACAACGAGTCGGGCAGCCTGGGTGTGGTGCTGAACCGGCCCAGCGAGTCCGCGGTGCACGGCGTGCTTCCGCAGTGGCACGATCTGGCGGCCAAGCCGAAGGCGGTGTTCGTGGGCGGTCCGGTCAACCAGACCGCCGCGCTGTGCCTGGGCGTGGTGAAGGCGGGGGTCGACGTGAGCGGCATCCGGGGCCTGCAGTCGGTGGCCGGGCGCGTGGTGCTCGTGGACCTCGATTCCGATGTGGACATGATGGACGAGCTGCTCGACGGGGTGCGGATCTTCGCCGGGTACAGCGGCTGGGGCATGGGCCAGTTGGACGACGAGCTGGCCCGCGACGACTGGATCCCGTGCGACTCGGTGCTCACCGACGTTCTGGTCCCGGGCCGGGTGGACCTGTGGGGCCGGGTGCTGCGCCGCCAGGGCCTGCCGACGGCGCTGCTGGCGACGCATCCGGTGGACGTTTCCGTCAACTGACCCCATTAGGTTAGTCTTACCTTCCTGACGATCAGGAGGGTTCATGAGTCGGTTCACATCGGCGCTCGTCGCCGCGGTATCGGTGGTCGGTCTGGTCACGACGGCGTGCGGCACGCAGGGGTCCGACGGTGCCGCACCCGCGTCATCGAAGGTGACGATCACGCAGGTCAACGGTGTCACGGAGTTCCCGGTGGGACCGACGCGCATCGTCGCCACGGGCTACTCGATCGACAACCTGCTGGCGCTGGGCATCAAGCCCGTCGCGGTCGTCGAGGCGGGACTGCCGCTGCCCGCGCCGTGGCAGGGCAAGCAGCTCGACGGCATCCCGATCATCAAGTCCGCGGATAAGAAGACGATGCCGGTGGAGGAGATCGCGAAGTACCGGCCGCAGCTGTTCGCCGGCGACAACTACATCGTCGATCAGCGCACGTACCAGCAGCTCTCGACCGTCACCAAGGTGCTCGGCGGCATCGCGGAGAACGGGTCCAGCGCCGCGTGGGACGTGCAGCTGAAGGCCCTGGGCGAGATCCTCGGCAAGCAGGACGAGGTGAAGCGCGTGCTGGCGGACGACGATGCGCGGTTCGCGAAGGTCCGCGAGCGGCACCCCGGCCTGAAGGGCAAGTCCGCGGTCCTCGCGCAGTACATCGCGTCCACCAGGCAGTTCAACTTCGTCTCCTCCAGCACGGACCCGACGAACACCATGTTCGCGGAGCTCGGCATGACGCTGCCGTCGGCGGTCAAGGACGACCCGATGTTCGCCAAGGGCGCCGGCGAACAGGGCGGCCGGACGCCGGTCTCGCTGGAACTGCTTCCCCGCATCGCCTCGAACCTCATGGTCATCTACCCGGCCGGCGCAACGGGCGCGGATCTGCAGTCGCTCCCCGGCTACGCGGGCCTGCCGCAGGTCACCTCGGGCGCGACCAAGGTGGTGGACCTGTCCACCGTGATCGCGCTGAACCAGCCCACCCCGCTCAGCCGCGAGTGGATCCTGCCCCAGCTCGAACCGCTGCTCGCGAACGCGGCGGCGCAGCAGGCGATCCCGTGATGCTCGCGAAGCGGTTGCTCGCCGCGGCAGCGGTCATCGCGGCGCTCGCCGTGCCGGCGGGCTGCGGGACGAACGATCCGGAGGGGGCGGCACCGTCGGCGACGACGGTGACGATCCCGCAGGCCAACGGGACCATCGAGTACCCGGTGGGCGCGAAGCGGATCGTGGCGCAGGGCTACGCGATCGACAACGTGCTCGCCCTGGGCATCAAGCCGGTGGCCATCGTGCAGCTGACCCAGCCGCTGCCCGCGGCGTGGCAGCGGGAGCTGCTCAAGGACGTGCCGGTGATCAAGGCGCCGGGGGCGTCGAACCTGCCCACCGAGGAGATCGCCAAGTACAAGCCGGACCTGGTGGTCGGCGATCACCGGGTGGTGAAGGGCGAGACGTTCACCGCGCTGAGCGGGGTCTCGAAGGTGCTCGGCGGCATCGCCGCCACCGGCACCGGATCGGGGTGGGACGCACAGCTTCTCGCCCTGGGGAAGATCCTCGGCAAGGAGGCGGAGGCGAAGCGGGTGATCGCGGCCGACCACGACTACGTGACCGGGTTCGCCGCGCGCTACCCGGGCCTCAAGGGCAAGACGGCGCTCGTCGCCAGCTACGCGGCGTCCGCGGGCAGTTTCAACGTGATCGCGAGCCCCGACGACCCCACCAACCGGTTCTTCGCCGAACTGGGCCTGACGGTGCCCAAGGCGGTCCGCGACGAACCGCGGTTCGTCAATCCCGCGACCCGCGGGATGGTCTCGCTGGAGCTGCTCCCCCGCGTGGCCGCCAACTTCATGGCCATCTACCCCAGCGGCGCGACTGGCGACGACCTGCTCGCGCTACCGGGCTACTCCGCGCTGCCGCAGGTGCAGCGCGGCACCGCGGTGGTGGCGGATCTGGACCTCACCTACTCGGTGTACCAGCCCACCTCCCTGAGCCGGAAGTGGTTCCTCGAGCGGATGGAGCCCACGCTGAAACTGGTCGCGGAGCAGCCGGTCGTGGAGTGAGCGTGCTCAGGCCGTGACGGTCTCGGGTTCGAGTTCGCGCCCGTACCGCGCGGCCAGCCACGCGCACATCATGAGCTGCAGTTGGTGGAAGATCATCAGCGGCAGTACGAGCAGGCCCACGGGCTGCCCGGCGAACAGTACGGCCGCCATGGGCAGCCCGGTGGCCATCGACTTCTTGGTGCCGCAGAACTGGATGGCGATCATGTCGGCGCGGTCGAAGCCCAGCTTCTCCGCGGTGAAGCGGGTGAGCCACAGCATCAGCAGCACCAGCAGCACCGAGAGCACGATCAGCTGCACCACGCCGATCCACGACACCTGGCTCCAGATGTGCTCGCGCATACCCGCGGAGAAGGCGGCGTAGACCACGAGCACGATCGAGCCGCGATCCACGTACTTCAGGGCCGCGGCGTGCTTCGTCACGAAGCCGCCCACCCAGGGGCGGAGCAGTTGCCCGAGCAGGAAGGGCAGCAGGAGCTGCAGGCACAGGTCAACGATCGAATCGCCGTGGAACTTCACCTCACCGGTGGTCGCCATGAGCGCCAGCACCAGCAGCGGGGTCACGAACACGCCGAGCAGGTTGGAGACCGAGGCGCTCACGATCGCGCCGGGCACGTTGCCGCGCGCGATCGACGTGAAGGCGATCGACGACTGCACGGTGGACGGCAGCAGCGTCAGGAACAGCACGCCCGCGTACAGCTCGGGCCGCAGCAGCACCTCCGGGGCGAACCGCAGCAGCACCCCGATGATCGGGAACACCACGAACGTGAACCCGAGGATCACCACGTGCAGGCGCCAGTGCTTGAGGCCGGCGAGGGCCTCCATCGGATGGATCCGGGCGCCGTACAGGAAGAACAGGATCGCGATGGCGACGGTCACGCCACCGTCGACCACCGGGACCGCACTCCCCTCGGCGGGCAGCAGGGCGGCGACGCCGACGGCGGCGAAGATCGCGAGGATGAAGCCGTCGATGGACAGCTTGGCGAGGAGCGCGCGCATCGTCTAGGCCGGGCGCGCCTCGTGGTCGCACATGCCCTGCAGGGCGCACGCGCCGCAGCCGCCGGTCACGCCGCAGTCCGCGGACGGGTCGTTCGACGGTGCGCCGCCCGCGGCGTCGTCGTCGGCGCTGCAGCAGGTGGCCTCGGGCATCTGCAGGCGCGCCTGGATCGACGCCGCGCGCGCACCCTGCAGGGCGCCGAAGCCGGCGAGGAACAGGCCTGCGAGCACCGCCACGGCGGCGGCGATCCAGGACCAGGGGGCGTCCATCGCGAGGGCGATCAGGGCGCCGCCGCCGAAGATGACGCCGGCGGCCACGAGCCCGGGCCCGGCGACGCGGTTCGCGGTGCGCCAGAGCAGCGGATCGGAGAGGGTCTGTTCGGTGCGTACCCCCACGAACCCGTTCTCCGGGAGGCGGCCGGCGAGCCCGGCACCGCCCACGACGACGGCCGCGACCGCGGCCAGGGCGAGGATCAGAACCACTACGAACACCCCTCCAGTGTAGTTCGGCCGGATTTCGCCCTGTTCCGGGGAGGTTTTAGGCTGGTGGGGTGACCCAGAACGTGGAACAGAGCGCCTCGACCACCCCGGCCCACCGGTACACGGCCGGGCTCGCGGGCACCATCGAGCAGCGGTGGCGCGATCAGTGGCGCGAGAAGGGCGTGTTCAACGCCCCGAACCCCGTGGGGCCTCTCGCCGCGGACGGGGCGCTGCCCGCGGAGAAGCTGTTCATCCTCGACATGTTCCCCTACCCGTCGGGTGCGGGGCTGCACGTCGGCCACCCGCTCGGGTTCATCGCGACGGACGTGTTCGGCCGGTACCACCGGATGAACGGCGCGAACGTGCTGCACACGATGGGCTTCGACGCGTTCGGCCTGCCCGCCGAGCAGTACGCCGTGCAGACCGGCACGCATCCGCGGGTGACCACGGAGAAGAACATCGGGCGCTACCTGGAGCAGATCGGGTCGCTGGGGCTGGCGCACGACGAGCGCCGCCGCATCTCCACCACCGATCCGGAGTTCTACCACTGGACGCAGTGGATCTTCCTGCAGATCTACAACTCCTGGTACGACGCGGCTCAGGACCGCGCGCGCCCCATCGCGGAGCTGGAGGCCGAGTTCGCCTCCGGTGCCCGCGCCACGGACGACGGCCGGGACTGGTCGGAGCTGACCGCCGCCGAGCGCGGCGCGGTGCTCGACGATCACCGCCTGGTCTACGAGAGCAACTCGCTGGTGAACTGGTGCCCGGGCCTGGGCACGGTGCTCGCCAACGAGGAGGTCACCGCGGACGGCCGCAGCGAGCGCGGCAACTTCCCGGTGTTCCGTAAGCAGTTGCGGCAGTGGATGATGCGGATCACCGCGTACGCCGACCGGCTGATCGACGATCTCGACGTGCTGGACTGGCCGGAGAAGGTCAAGGCAATGCAGCGCAACTGGATCGGGCGCAGCCGCGGCGCGCGGGTCGCGTTCACCGCCGCCGGCGAGCGGATCGAGGTGTTCACCACCCGCCCCGATACGCTGTTCGGCGCCACCTACATGGTGCTCTCCCCCGAACACCCTCTGGTCGACGTTCTGACCGCCGGCGCGTGGCCGGCCGGTGTCGACGAGCGCTGGACGGGCGGCGCCTCCTCCCCCGCCGAGGCGGTCGCGGCCTACCGGGCGTCGATCGCCGCCAAGTCCGACCTGGAACGCCAGGAGGGCAAGGAGAAGACGGGCGTCTTCCTGGGCGCTTTCGCCGTGAACCCGGTGAGCGGCACCGAGATCCCCGTGTTCATCGGCGATTACGTGCTGATGGGCTACGGCACCGGCGCCATCATGGCCGTCCCCGGTCACGACGTCCGCGACCACGAGTTCGCCACGAAGTTCGGGCTGCCGATCGTCGAGGTGATCGGCAGCGAGGCCGGCGTGGCGGAGCAGGCGTACACCGGCGACGGGCCCGTGGTGAACTCCGCGAACGCCGACCTGGACCTGAGCGGCCTGGCGGTGGACGAGGCCAAGGCCGCCGTGATCGCCTACCTCGAGCGGACCGGCGCCGGCCGGGGCACGGTGCAGTACAAGCTGCGCGACTGGCTGTTCGCGCGCCAGCGGTACTGGGGCGAGCCGTTCCCCATCGTCTTCGATGCCGACGGTGCGCCGCACCCCCTGCCCGAATCCGCACTGGCCGTTCTCCTTCCGGAGGTCGAGGACTACGCCCCGGTGGCGTTCGACCCGGACGATTCGGATTCGCAGCCCTCTCCCCCGCTGGCGAAGGCCACCGACTGGCTGCACGTGGAGCTGGACCTGGGCGACGGCCTCAAGGACTACACCCGCGACGCGAACGTGATGCCGCAGTGGGCCGGCAGCTCCTGGTACCAGCTGCGGTACGTCGATCCGACCAACTCGGAGGCGTTCTGCGACAAGGAGAACGAGGCCTACTGGATGGGCCCGCGGCCCGAGGTGAACGGGCCGCAGGACCCGGGCGGTGTCGACCTGTACGTGGGCGGCGTGGAGCACGCGGTGCTACACCTGCTGTACGCGCGGTTCTGGCACAAGGTGCTGTTCGACCTGGGGTACGTCACCTCGCGGGAGCCGTACCGGAAGCTGTTCAACCAGGGAATGATCCAGGCGTACGCCTACACCGATGCGCGGGGCGTGTACGTGCCGGCGGAGGACGTGGTCGAGCGCGACGGGAAGTACTTCCTGGGTGAGCAGGAGGTCAACCGCGAGTACGGCAAGATGGGCAAGTCCCTGAAGAACTCCGTGGCACCGGACGACATCGCCCGCGATTACGGCGCCGACACCCTGCGCGTGTACGAGATGTCGATGGGCCCGCTGGATCAGGACCGGGCCTGGGCCACCAAGGATGTGGTGGGCGCCCAGCGGTTCCTGCAGCGCGCCTGGCGCACCGTGGTCGACGAGGAGACGGGTGCCGTCCGGGTGATCGACGAGGCCCCGTCCGATGACACGATGCGCCTGCTGCACAGGACGATCGCCGGCGTGCGCGAGGACTACGCGGAGATGCGCGACAACACCGCCATCGCCAAGCTGATCGAGCTGACGAACCACCTGACCAAGGAGTACCCGGGTGGGGCTCCACGCGGCGCGGCCGAGCCGCTGGTGCTGATGCTCGCCCCGGTGGCGCCGCACATCGCCGAGGAGCTGTGGAGCCTTCTGGGGCACGGCGATTCCCTGGCGCACGGCCCCTTCCCCGTGGCCGACGGCCGGTGGCTGGTGCAGGACACCGTGGAGATCCCGGTGCAGGTCAAGGGGAAGGTGCGCAGCCGCATCACCGTGGGCGCCGATGCCTCGGACGAGGCCCTGGAGGCCGCCGCCCTCGCGGACCCGAAGATCGCCGAGCTGCTCGACGGTGCACCGCGCAAGGTGATCGTGGTGTCCGGCAAGCTCGTCAACATCGTTCCCTAGCGGGGGAGTCGGCCGCGCGGTCGTGAAGGAGGCACAGATGATCGGATCGGTGATCGTCCTCGCGGTGGCCGAACGGCGCAGCCTCCTGGAGCTGTTGGAGACGCTGACCGATCAGCAGTGGGAGACGCAGAGCCTGTGCGGGGACTGGTCGGTCCGGCAGGTCGCCACCCATCACATCGGGTACGACCTGCTCTCGACCGGGGAGACGGTGACCCGGATGATCACCGGGCGGGCCGATCCGGGGTCGCGTTCGAACGCGCGCAGGGTCGCCGAGCTCGCCGGCCTGGGCACCGAGGAGCTGCTCGAGGCGTACCGCACGCACCTGCGTCCGCGCGGCATCGCCGCGGGGTTCGGTGGGCGGATCTGCCTCACGGACTGCCTGATCCATCAGCAGGACATCCGCCGCCCCCTGAACCTGCCGAGGTCCGTTCCGGCCGAACGGATCCGCCCCGCCTTGAACTTCGCGACCTACGCGCCCCCGATCCGCGGAGCGCTCCGGGGCAGGGGAGTGCGCCTTGTGGCCGAGGATCTCGGCTGGACCTTCGGCCGCGGGCCCGAGGTGCGGGGGACCGCTGAGGCGATCCTGCTGGCCATGGGCGGGCGCACCGTCGTAATCGACGAACTGAGCGGCCCGGGGCGGGATCGCCTGGCGCGCAACCTCGGCACCCGTCCCTGAGTCCCGGCGGGGGAGCGACGCTCGGTGCCGATCATGCCGCCGCGTGGAGCGCCCACGGCGGGTCGACGCGCCAGTGGTTGTCGGCGTCGTGTTCGGAGAGCAGGTCCTCGAGGATGGGTGGGCCGTGGGGCCCGTCGAGGATGGCGGCGATGTCGTCGTGGATGGTGCCGACGAAGTCCTCGTAGAGGGCACGCTCGTCCTGCGCGCGCCAGGCGTCGGCGTACTGCTGGTGCCGCTGCCGGTGCTGTTGCAGGGCCAGCCGGTACAGCTCCGCCGCGTGGTGGACGTGGTTGACGCGGTATTCCCCGCTGGGATCGGCGGTGCGGCGCCATCCGACGCGGCCGGCGTACTCGCCCTCGGCGAGCACGACGGTCTCGAAGCCGCGGCGGATCTCGTCGCTACTGGGGACTACCTTGCCGTGATGCTTGTCGCAGGCGAGGGTGAGGACGTCGATGTCGGTATTGCCGCCGTGCGCCCATTCGGTGACGTGATGGACCTGGCAGCGGGTGGCCGGGGTATCGCATCCGGGTGCGCTGCAGCCCTTCTCAGAACCGTAGAGCGCGATCCGTTGGTCGGTGGTGGCGAGGCGCTTCTCCCGCCCCAGGTACAGGGGCCGGCCGGCGACGTCGAGCAGCAGCACGTACCGGGGTTTGGCGCCCATCATCCGCAGCGCGTCCTCGACGGGGAGCCGGCCGCCGGTGGCGGTGGTCGCGATCCCGGTCTCTGATTCGAGTTGATCGATGGTGAGGGTGATGATCGGCAGGCAGGGCATGCCGCGGTGCTGGCCGAGGGCGCCCGAGTCGAGCACCGCCCGCAGTGCGGCGACGAGAGCGTCGTGGTTGCGTTGGCCGGTGCTGCGCCGGTCGTGTTTCGCGGCCTCGGCGACCGCGACGGCGTCGCCGATATCGACAGGGTCGTCCGCATCGTCGGGGTTGTTCACGCCCGGGCGGGCGAGCTTGTCGAAGACCGCGTCGAGCAGGGCGCGCGCCTCGGGGGAGAGGACTCCGTCGAGCCCGGACATCAGGTCATCACCCTGCCTGCCGAGGTTCACCTCGCGGGCGCGGGCGATGTCCTCGGCGGCGGGCTCGGCACCGTCGGGGTCGATCAGCTCGTAGGCCCGGCGGCCGAGCCGGGCGATGTCGTCCGGGCTGCATCCGCCTTCGGCGGCGGTGACCAGCAACTGCTCCAGGTCCTGCAGCTCAGCGGCGGAGAGCCTGCGGCTGCACTTGTCCACGGCCTTCTCGATGGCGATCGCGTGCCGTTCGGAGATGTTCCCGGCGCGCTGGGCGGCGGCGATCCGGGGGCGGAGCGGCTCGGGATCGTAGCCGCGTACCTGGCGGGGCGCGCGGGAGCGGGCGCCCCGGATCCGGTCCTGCGCCTCCCGCCTGCGAGGTGGAGTTGATCGGTGAGCAGTTCCTTGATGCCGGTGTAGCCGAGTTCGCAGGGGAGGCCCTGTTCGATCGCGATCTCGGTGAGCCAGTGCTGGCTGGTGGGGATCTTCCGCGCGGAGCTTTCGAGGCGGTGCAGGGAGGCGAGCACCTCCTGTGAGGAGAGCATGACGGGGTTCATGTCCGCCAGCCGGTCGGCGGCCTGTTCGAGGGCGGTTAGGGCTTCGAGATACTCTGCCGCCGAGTTCTTTCCGATCATGCCGACCCCCTCTCTCCTAGCCTCAGCGTACGTCCGTGTGCGAGGGAATGCAATGACATCGAACAGAATCTCGATTCTGTCGGAGCGGGCGGATATGCTTCTCGCTCGAGGAGCCCGGGCGAATCGCGCATCGGGGAAGGGAGCGTGGGATGCGCCTGATCGACGATGCGGAACGCCGTGCCCGGATGGCCTGCCGCCACGCGATCGCGCCCGAGTACCGGGTGGCGACGGTGCTGGAGGCGGTGCGCGCGGTCGCGGTGCTGCACGCCACCGAGCCGGCCACGCCGTACCTGTCGGTGCACGCCCGGATGGACGGCTTCACCCGGGACGGGTACGAGTGGGAGCTCTGGGAGGAGCGCACGCTCGTCAAGCAGCTCGCCATGCGGCGCACCATGTTCGTATTCCCCCGCGCGCTGTACCCGGCGGCGGTCGGCGCACCGTCGGCGCGGGTGGCGGCGCAGGAGCACGCGAAGATCGCCAAAGACGCCGAGCGCGGCGGGATCGCCGAGGACGGCGGCGCCTGGCTGGCGGGGGCGCGCGAGGCGGTGCGCGCCGCGCTGCAGGGCCGCGAGCTCAGCGCCGTGCAGCTGCGCGAGCGGCTCCCGGAACTGGACGGCCGGGTGATGATGTCCGAGGGCAAACACTACGGCGGTGAGGGGCACCTCGCACCCAAGGTGCTCACCTGGCTCGGGGCCGAGGGCGATCTCCTGCGGGCGCGGAACGAGAGCCACTGGCGGGTGAACCGGAACCTGTGGGCCCGGGCGGACGATTGGCTGGGCGCCCCGTTGGCCGCGCTCGATCCGGCGCAGGGGTACGCGATCCTGGTGCGCGAGTACCTGCGTGCGTTCGGCCCGGCCACGGAGACGGACGTGGTGTGGTGGTTCGGCGCCACGAAGGCGGCGATCCGCGCCGCGCTCGCGGAGATCGGCGCGGTGCCCGTGCGATTGGAGCGGGACGGCACCGGGTGGGTGCTGCCCGACGACGTGGACCCGGTGGAACCGGTGGCGCCGTGGGCCGCGCTGCTGCCCGCCCTGGACCCCACCCCGATGGGGTGGAAGGAGCGGGACTTCTACCTCGATCCCGTGTTCGCGTCCTCGATCTACGACCGCGCCGGCAACGCCGGCACCACCGCGTGGTGGGACGGCAGGATCGTGGGCGCGTACCGGCAGCGGGAGGACGGCACCGTCGAGACCGTCCTGCGGGCGGGCACCCCGCGGGCCGCGCGCACGGCCCTCGATGCGCAGGCGCGCCGATTGCAGGAATGGCTCGGGGGAGAGCGGGTCAACTTCCTCTACAAGTCCCCGATCATCCTGTCCTGAAACAGATTCCGAGGGCAGACGTCAGCCGACGAGGTCGGCGTAGTCGCCGAGGCGCTCCGCGCTGAGCACGGACCGCAGCGTCAGCACGAGCTGCGCGCGGACGTATTCGTCGAGGTCCATGGTGCGCTCGAAGTACCAGTGCTTGAGCGCCCACGCGTGCGCGAGCAGCAGCAGGTTGTACGCCACCAGGTCCGGATCCGGCGCGATGAACATGCCCGCATCCACCCCGTCCCGCACGATGCGGCGCAGCGGCTCGGTGGTCTCCACCTCGAGGTGCTTGATCCGGTCCCGGCCCTCGGCGCTCAGCGCGTTGCTCTCCCGGTAGGTGAGCACCGCCGCGTGGCGGTGCTTGTCGATCACGCTGCAGTAGGCGGCGAACGCGGCGGCGAGCCTGCGGACCGGATCGTCGCCCGCGTCGGCGACGGCACGCGGCACGGCGTCGGCGAAGGCGTCGAGCACGGCCACGATCACCGCGAGCAGCACCTCGTCCTTCCCCCCGAAGTACCGGTAGATGAGGCCGACGCTCACCCCCGCCTCCGCGGCGAGGGCCTGCATGGACACCGATTCGGAGCCGCTGCGTTCCATGAGCCGCGCGGCGGCCTCCAGGATCTGGCGCGAGCGCAGGGCCGCGCTGGCCTCGCGCGCCGCCGCCTCCACCGACAGCAGTTCCGACTCCGTGCTCACCCGCGTTCTCCTTCCTCTCCTGCCACGTAAGGGTATGCCTCCCGCGCATCGGGGTCTTGACGCGCCAGCAGAATGAATATAGATTCACTCGAACTGAACCAAGATTCATCGAGAACCGGAGGACACCATGAGCAGCTTCGAGGACATCAGCTACGAGGTCGAGGGCGCGGCCGGGATCATCACGATCAACCGCCCGGACCGGTACAACGCGTTCCGCTCGAAGACCGTGGACGAGTTGATCGCCGCGTTCCAGAGCGCGTGGTCCGACGGCCGGGTCCGCGCGGTGATCCTCACCGGCACGGGCGAGAAGGCCTTCTGCACCGGCGGCGACGTCAAGCAGCGCGCCGAGACCGGCGACTACGGGCCGTCCGAGCTCGGCCGGTTCCGCATCGGCGACCTGCACAAGCTGATGCGCGACATCCCGAAGCCGGTGATCGCCGCGGTCAACGGCATCGCGGTGGGCGGCGGGCACGTGCTGCACGTGCTCTCCGACGTCTCGATCGCCAGCGAGAACGCCCGCTTCGGACAGGCCGGGCCGCGCGTCGGCTCGTTCGACGCGGGATTCGGCTCCGCCTACCTCGCGCGCGTCGTCGGCGAGAAGAAGGCCCGCGAGATCTGGTTCTGGTGCCGCCAGTACAGCCCGCAGGAGGCACTCGACATGGGGCTGGTGAACAAGGTGGTCCCGGCGGATCAGCTGCTCCCCGAGGCGAAGGCGTGGGCGGAGGAGGTGGCGGCGCTGAGCCCCACCGCGATCCGCTTCCTCAAGCAGTCGTTCAACGCCGACACCGATCACCAGGCGGGCCTGTCCAACATGGCGATGACCGCGCTCGACATCTTCGGCGTCTCACCCGAGGGCATGGAGGGCGCCACCGCCTTCGCCGAGAAGCGCAAGCCCGACTTCGCCCCCCACGTCAACTGGCACTGAGCCGCACACACGTAAGGAGCCGGCCATGCACTACGGATTCGACGACGACGAGCAGATCTTCCGCACGGAGATCGCGCGCTGGGCGCAGAAGATCCTCGCCCCCCACTACCAGTCCGACGACAGGGCCGCGCAGCTGCGCCGCCGGCAGGTGACCGACATGGCCGAGATGGGGCTCACCGGACTCCGCATCCCCGAGGAGTACGGCGGGCAGGACGCCTCCGCGGTCATCGCCGGCATCGCCGCGGAGGAGGTGGGGCGCACCGACTTCAACGCCGGCTACCTCATCATCAACACGGCGCTGATCAGCGACATCCTGGTGCGCAACTGCACGGAGGAGCAGAAGCGCGCCTGGCTCCCCGGCATCGCCTCCGGCGAGACGGTGCCCGCCATCATGATCACCGAGCCGGAGCACGGGACCGACGCCGCCTCCCTCGGCCTCAAGGCCACCGCCGACGGTGCCGGGGGCTGGGTCCTCGACGGGGAGAAGACCTCCATCACCCTGGGCATGGCCGCCGACCGCGCCGTGGTCCTGGCCCGCACCGGTGGCCCCGGCGCGCGGGGGGTGAGCGCCTTCTGGGTGGACATGAACGACCCCGGCATCCGGCGCACCGCCTTCGACGATCTGGGCAGCAGGGCGATCGGCCGCGCGTCCATCTTCTTCGACGGTGTCGCCGTGGGCGCCGGTGACCTGATCGGCGAGGAGGGCGGCGGATTCGTCTCCGTCATGCAGGGATTCGACTACTCCCGCGCCATCATCGGGCTGCTGTGCCTCGGCGCCGCCGAGCAGTCCCTCGACGAGGCCGTGCAGTGGTCCCGCGACCGGCAGGCGTTCGGCGCTCCCATCGGCACGTTCCAGGGCGTCTCGTTCCCGCTCGCCGAGGCGTCGACGTACATCACCGGAGCACGGCACGTGTGCTACGAGGCGCTGTGGCGCAAGGACACCGGCGTCGAGCACTCGTCGGAGGCCGCGATGGCCAAGTTCTGGGCGCCCAAGCTGGCGGTCGACGTGATCCACCAGTGCCTGCTCACCCTGGGTCACGTGGGCTACTCCACCGAGCACAAGATGGGCCAGCGCCTGCGCGACGTGATCGGCCTCGAGATCGGCGACGGCACCGCGCAGGTGTCCAAGCTCGTGATCTCCCGGCACCTCCTGGGCCGCAGCTTCGCCCCCTGAACCCGAACGACTCGAGAAGGAACACACATCATGAGCAGACTCACCGGAAAGATCGCGTTCGTCACCGGCGCCGGCCAGGGCATCGGGGCCGCCATCGCCCAACGCCTCGCCGCCGATGGTGCCGTCGTGGCGGTCACCGACCTCAACGGCGACACGGCGCGCGCCACCGCCGAGCAGATCGGCGGCGGTGCCAAGGGATTCCAGCTGGACGTCACCGACCGGGACGCGGTGAACGCCACCGTCGACGCGGTGGAGTCCGAGCTGGGCCCGATCGGCATCCTGGTCAACAACGCGGGCTGGGACAAGGCGGAACCGTTCGTCGAGTCGGAGCCGCAGACCTGGGACCGCGTGCTCGCGATCAACCTCTACGGCGTGCTGAACACCTCCAAGAAGGTGCTCCCGCTGATGTCCGAGCGCGGCTACGGCCGGGTGATCAACCTGGGCTCCGACGCCGGCCGCGTCGGCTCCTCGGGGGAGGCCGTGTACTCCGCCGCGAAGGGCGGGGTGATCGCCTTCTCGAAGTCGATCGCCCGGGAGTCGGCCCGCAACCAGGTGACCGTGAACTGCGTCTGCCCCGGCCCCACCGATACCGAGCTGTTCGCCTCCATGGGCGGCGAGAAGCTGCGCGCGGCCCTGCAGAAGGCCATCCCCATGCGCCGTCTCGGGCAGCCCTCCGACCTGGCGAACGCCATCGCCTTCCTCGCGTCCGACGACGCGGCCTTCATCACCGGACAGACCGTCAGCGTCAGCGGCGGCCTCACGATGAGTTGAGAGACGAGCCCGCCATGACATTCGAGACGGTACTGACACCGGAGCTGGTGCGCGCCTACGGCGACGCCGGCTACTGGACGGACGAGGTGATCACCGACTTCCTCGACCGCTACGCCGACGCGACGCCCGACGCGATCGCCTTCATCGACGCCCGCCGCGAGATCACCTACGGCGCACTGCGCGACGAGATCGACCGGTGCGCCCTGGGCCTGATAGAGCTGGGTGTCGGGCCGGGCGACGTGATCTCCTTCCAGCTGCCCAACTGGATCGAGTGGATCGTGGTGCACTACGCGGCCACGCGCATCGGCGCCGTCAGCAATCCGCTGGTGCCGATCTTCCGCGAACGCGAGATCGGCTACATGGTTGCCCTCGCCGAGTCCAAGGTGGTGGTGATCCCGGAGGAGTTCCGCGGATTCGACTACCCGGCAATGTACGCGCGCCTGCAGGACCGGCTCCCGTCGGTGCAGCACACCCTGGTGGTGGGCGCCAGCTTCGACGAGTTCATGGCCACCCCGTGGGAGGAGTGCCGCGACCCCGCCTCTCTCGCCGCGCTGCGTCCCGACCCGAACGATGTCTCGCTGCTCATCTTCACCTCCGGCACCACCGGAGAGCCCAAGGGCGTGATGCACACCCACAACACGCTGATCGCGGCGAACCGACCACTGCCCGAGCGGCTCCCGATCACCTCCGGCACCGTCTTCCACATCGCCTCCACCCTGGCGCACCTCACCGGATTCCTGTACGGCGCCCGACTGTCCGTGCAGAACGGGGCGCGTTGCGTCCTGCAGGACGTGTGGGACCGCGACGAGTTCGTGCGGCTGGTGGAGCGGCACCGGATCTCCTACACCTCCGGCGCCACCCCCTTCCTGCACGACGTGATCGGCTCCCCGGAACTCGCGACGGCCGACGTGTCCAGCCTGAAGCTGTTCTGCTGCATGGGCGCTCCGATCCCGCGCGCCATCGTGATCGAGGCGGGGGAGCGGCTCCCGGGCCTCACGGTGCTCGGCGGCTGGGGGCAGACGGAGAACGCCCTCGTGACCCTGGGCGTCCCCGGTGACCCGGTGGAGAAGATCGTCGACACCGACGGTCTCCCGTGGCCGGGCATGGAGATCCGCACCGTCGACGCCGACGACACCCCCGTGCCCGCGGGCGCCGAGGGCCGGCTGCAGGTCCGCGGACCGTCGTTGTTCGTGGGCTACTACCGCCGGCTCGACGAGACCCGGGCCCAGTTCGCGCCGGGCGGCTGGTTCGACACCGGCGACCTGGCGGTGATCGACGAACAGGGGTACGTGCGGATCTCCGGACGCACCAAGGACGTGATCATCCGCGGCGGCGAGAACATCCCCGTGGCGTTCGTGGAGAACGCCCTGTACGAGAACCCCAAGATCGCCTCCGTGGCACTGGTCGGGGTGCCCGACCCGCGGCTGCAGGAACGCGCCTGCGCGTGCGTGGTCCTCAAACCCGGCGTGGACGGCTTCACCCTCGAGGAGATGCGCCGGCACCTCGCGGAAACCGGAGTGGCCAAACAGTACTGGCCCGAGCGGCTCGAGGTGCTCGCGGACCTGCCCACCACCCCCAGCGGCAAGATCCAGAAGTTCCGGCTGCGCGAGCGGATCGGAGAGGCGCCATGACCACGGCCTACCTGGTGGACGGGGTGCGCACCCCGATCGGGCGGTACGGCGGCGCGCTGGCGCCGGTGCGGCCCGACGACCTCGCCGCGCACGTGCTCCGCGCGCTCGCGGCACGGCACCCGGGCATCGACTGGGCGGACGTGGACGACGTCCTGTTCGGCTGCGCCAACCAGGCGGGCGAGGACAACCGCAACGTCGCCCGGATGGCGGTCCTGCTGTCCGGCCTGCCCGTGGGCGTGCCCGGCGCCACGGTGAACCGGCTCTGCGGGTCGGGACTCGACGCCGTGGCGCAGGGCGCGCGGCTGATCCGCACGGGGGAGGCCGATCTGGTGCTCGCCGGCGGCGTGGAGTCGATGACCCGCGCGCCCTTCGTGATGCCCAAATCGGGCAGCGCGTGGGGACGGTCGAACGAGGTGCACGACACCACCATCGGGTGGCGCTTCGTCAATCCGGCGATGCGCGCCGCCCACGGCGTGGACGCCATGGCGCAGACCGCGCAGAACCTCGCCACCGAGCGCGGCATCAGCCGGGAGGATCAGGACGCCTACGCGCTGCGCTCGCAGCGGCGCGCGGCGGACGCGACGGGCCGGGGCCGCCTCGCCCGCGAGATCGCCCCGGTCCTCGTACCGCGCGGTCGCGGGGACGAGGAGACGGTCGAGCGCGACGAACACCCCCGCGAGACCAGCGCTGAGCGGCTGGCGGCGCTGCGGCCCATCACCGGCCCCGATGGCAGTATCACCGCGGGGAACGCCTCCGGCGTCAACGACGGCGCAGCCGCCGTGCTGCTCGCGTCCGAGGACGCCGTGCGCCGGTACTCCCTGAGCCCACTGGCGCGGGTCACGGGCGCAGCCGTCGCCGGCGTGCCGCCCCGGGTCATGGGCATCGGGCCGGTGCCCGCCACCCGGAAACTGTTGCGGCGCCACGGTATCGACGTGGCGGACCTCGACGTGATCGAACTCAACGAGGCCTTCGCCGCGCAGGTTCTCGCGGTAGTGCGCGAGCTCGGCGTCCCCGAGGACGCGGACCATCTCAACCCGAACGGCGGCGGCATCGCACTGGGACATCCGCTGGGGGCCAGCGGCGCCCGGCTCGCGCTGACCACCGCCCTCGAACTCTCCGAACGCGGCGCCCGCCGCGGCCTGGCCACGATGTGCATCGGTGTCGGGCAGGGAATCTCGATGCTCCTGGAGGCGGCATGACTGACAACGACACGGTGCGGGTGCGGACCGACGGGAACATCGCGGTGTTCACCCTGAACCGGCCCGAGGTGCACAACGCGATCAATGCGCAGGTGCAGGCCGGGCTGCGGGCCGCCTTCGAGTCGGTGCGCGACGATCCGGAGGTGGGCGCGGTGATCATCACCGGCGCCGGCGACGCCTCGTTCGCCGCGGGCGCCGATATCGGGCAGCTGCGCGACTACGACCTGCGGACCGGACTCACGGCCGCGATGCAGGGCCTCTACGACCTGGTGGAGGGCTTCGAGAAGCCGACCATCGCCGCCGTGAACGGCAACGCCCTCGGCGGCGGCTGCGAGCTCGCCATGGCCTGCGACATCCGGATCGCCTCCGACACGGCCCGATTCGGCCTGCCGGAGACCACCCTCTCGGTGCTGCCGGGCGCCGGCGGCACGCAGCGGCTCGCCCGGCTGATCGGGGTGGGCCGGGCCCTGGAGATGGTTCTCACGGGCCGCGCGATCCGGGCCGACGAGGCCCTGGCGGCCGGGCTGGTCACGAGCGTGGTCCCGGCGGACCAGCTCCTGGACCGCGCGCGGAGCATCGCCGAGCGGGTCCTGAGCAAGGGCCCCGTGGCGACGCGCCTGGCCAAGCTGGTGGTGCGCGCGGGCATGGACGCCGACCAGTCCACAGGGCTGCTGATCGAGCGGCTGGCGCAGACGGTGCTGTACACCACGCAGGACAAGAGCGAGGGCGCCTCCGCGTTCCTCGACAAGCGCGATCCGCAGTGGAGCGGGCGATGAGCGGCAGCGGATTCCGCCGCGTCCTGGTCGTGGGCGCCGGGGCGATGGGCTCGCAGATCGCCCTCGTGTGCGCCTTCGCCGGCCTCGACACGGTGCTGCAGGACGTGCGCGCCGAGGCGCTCGACGGTGCGCTCGCGCAGCTGCGGGCCCGCACCGATGCGCAGGTCGCGAAGGGGCGCCGCTCCGCCGAGGACGTGGCGGCCGCCTACGCGCGCCTGACCACGAGCGCCGGGCCGATCACCGACCGGGTCGCCGAGGTGGACCTGGTGATCGAGGCGGTGGTCGAGAAGCTGGACGTCAAGCGGGACCTGTTCGCGGAACTGGACCGGATCTGCCCGCCGCACACCGTCTTCGCGAGCAACTCCTCCAGCTTCGTCCCCTCCTCGATGGCGGAGGCCACCGACCGGCCGGACCGGTTCCTGAACCTGCACTTCTTCAACCCGGCGCTGGTGATGAAGGCCGTGGAAGTGGTGCGTGGACCCCGGACCACCGACGCCGTGGTCGCCGAGGCGGTCGGCTTCGTCGAGCGGATCGGCAAGCTCCCGATCGTGCTGGAACGGGAGATCAACGGGTTCGTCGCCAACCGGCTGCTGAACGCGGTCCGGGACGAGGCGATCGCGCTGCTCGAAGGCGGCTACGCCGACGTGGAGGCGATCGACACCGCCGCCCGCGCCGCCCTCGGCTACCCGATGGGGCCGTTCGAGCTCATGGACCTCACCGGAATCGACATCGGCTACTACACCAAGCTGGCACGCTACGAGGCGAGCGGCGATCCGGCGGACGCACCGTCGCGCACGGTCTCGGACCTGGTGGCCGCGGGCCGGCTGGGCCGCAAGACCGGCCGCGGCTTCTACACCTACGACGACGCCGGAACCAAGACCGGAAGGGGAATCTGATGGACTTCACTCTCACCGACGAGCAGCGCGCGTTCCAGTCGGCCGCGCGCGACTTCCTGGACAAGGAGGTCGTTCCGTACCGCGCCGAATGGGACAGGCGCGAGGCGGTGGACACCGACCTGATCCCGAAGCTGGGCGAGCTGGGCTTCTTCGGTCTCACGATCCCGGAGGAGTACGGCGGTCTGGGCGGCGACTACATCACCTACTGCCTGGGCATGGAGGAGCTGGGCCGCGCCGACTCCTCGGTGCGGGGCATCGTCTCCGTCTCCATGGGCCTGTTCGGGAAGATCGTGCTGGCCAACGGGACCGAGGAGCAGAAGCAGCGATGGCTGCCCGGGATCGCTGCGGGCACCGCGCTCGGCTGCTTCGCCCTCACCGAGCCGGACAACGGCTCCGACCCGTCGAAGTTGAAGACCCGCGCGGTGCGCGAGGGCGACGACTGGGTGATCACGGGCAACAAGATCTTCATCACCAACGGCACTTGGGCGGATGTGGCGATCGTCTTCGCCCGCACGGGCGGCACCGGGGCGCGCGGCATCTCCGCCTTCCTCGTGCCCACGGACGCACCGGGATTCGAGCGCAAGGAGATCCACGGCAAGCTCGGTCTGCGCGGACAGGCCACCGCGGAACTCTCCTTCGACGCTGTTCGTGTGCCCGCGGACGCGATGGTGGGGGAGGAGGGCCAGGGCTTCGCGATCGCCATGGGCTCGCTCGACAAGGGACGGATCTCGGTGGGCGCGGGCTGCGTGGGCATCATCGCGGGCTGCCTGGACTCGATGGTGGCCTATACCACCGAGCGGCAGCAGTTCGGCCGCCCGCTGGCGGGGTTCCAGCTGATCCAGGACATGATCGCGGAGGTGTCCGTGGACGCCGACTGCGCGCGGCTGCTCACCTGGAAGGCGGCCGACATGCTCGAGCGGGGCGAGAACGTCTCCGTGGCCGCGTCGAAGGCCAAGCTGTTCGCCTCCGAACAGGCCGTGAAGGCCGCCAATCTCGCGATCCAGGCGTTCGGCGGCTACGGCTACATCGACGAGTACCCGGTGCAGAAGTACATGCGCGACGCGCGTGTGATGACCTTGTACGAGGGCACCACCCAGATTCAGAAACTGCTCATCGGTCGCGCGGAGACCGGGATCTCCGCCTTCGTCTGAGGCCCACCCGAAACAAAGGACACATCATGGCAATCAGCCCCACCGAGCTCCTGGCAGCCGACGCGCTGTTCTCCGACGAGGACCGCGAGATCGCCGCCACCGTGCGCCGCTACGTCGAGCGCGACATCAAGCCCCACATCGCGCAGTGGTACGAGGACGGCACCATCCCCGCGCGCGAGCTGGCGGGGGCGCTGGGCTCGCTCGGCGTGCTCGGAATGCACCTGGAGGGGTACGGCTGCGCCGGCACCTCCGCCACCGCCTACGGCCTCGCGTGCCTCGAACTGGAGGCCGGCGACTCCGGCCTTCGCTCGCTGGTGTCCGTGCAGGGCTCGCTGGCGATGTTCGCCATCCACCACTGGGGCTCGGAGGAGCAGAAGCAGCAGTGGCTGCCCGGGATGGCGGCGGGCGAGAAGATCGGCTGCTTCGGGCTCACCGAGCCGGACTACGGCTCCAACCCGGCGGGGATGCGCACCCGGGCCCGCCGGGACGGCGACGACTGGATCCTCACCGGCTCCAAGATGTGGATCACCAACGGATCGGTCGCCGACGTCGCCGTGGTGTGGGCGCAGACCGGCGAGCCCGGCGACGGGCGCGGTATCCGCGGCTTCGTGGTGCCCACCGATTCGCCCGGCTTCTCCGCGCCCGCGATCAAGCACAAGATGTCGCTGCGGGCGTCGGTCACCAGCGAGCTCGTGCTCGACGAGGTGCGGCTCCCGGCGTCGGCGATGCTTCCGGAGGCCCAGGGCCTGCGGGGGCCCCTCTCGTGCCTGAACGAGGCGCGGTTCGGCATCGTGTTCGGCGCGCTCGGCGCGGCCCGCGACTGCCTGGAGACCGCGATCGCCTACGCCGGCGAGCGGGAGATCTTCGGCCGGCCGCTGGGCGGCTTCCAGCTGACTCAGGCGAAGTTCGCGGACATGACGCTGGAGCTGGACAAGGGCCTGCTGCTGGCCGCGCACCTGGGCGGCCTGAAGGATCGCGGCGAGCTCGCCCCGGCGCAGATCAGCCTGGGCAAGCTGAACAACGTGCGCGAGTCGATCGAGATCGCCCGCACCTGCCGCACGGTGCTCGGCGCGGCGGGGATCACGTTGGAGTTCCCCATCATCCGGCACGCCGCGAACCTCGAATCGGTGCTGACCTACGAGGGTACGAGCGAGGTGCACCAGCTCGTGATCGGCCAGGCGGTCACCGGTCTGCCCGCGTACCGGTGAACCCGCACCCCGGTCAGCGGGGCCGCAGCACGATCTCCGTGGGGTGCGCGTCGGCGGGCGTCTCGATCGCCTGCACCACGGCCCGGGCCACCGTGTCCGGGCGCAGCAGGCCCTCGGCGGTGTAGTCGCGGCCCTCGGCGGCGAAGATGCCGCGCTGCATCTCGGTGTCGATCCGTCCCGGGAACACGCTGGTGACCCGCAGCGAGGGCTCCTCGGCGCGCAGGGCCTCGGCGAACGCGGTGAGCCCGAACTTGCTGGCCGCGTAAGCGGACCAGCCGGGGTTCGCGCGCTTGCCGGCGCCGGAGTTGATCAGCACCACGTGCCCGCCCGCGGCGCGCAGCGCGGGCAGCAGCGCGCGGGTCAGCTCCACCACGGCGAGCAGGTTGACCTCGAACATCTCCCGCCAGTCGGCGGCCGGGGTCTCCTCGATCCGCCCGATGCGGCCGACGCCCGCGTTGTGCACGAGCACGTCGAGCAGGTCGATGGGCGCCGCGAGTGCGCGCACCTCGTCGTGATCGGTGAGGTCGGCGGGAAAGGCTGCGGCACCGTCGAACTCGGAGATCAGGCGTTCGAGCTGAGGCGAGGGGCGGCCGCCCAGCAGGAGTCGGTGGGAGCCGCCGAGCCCCCGCGCGATGTGCGTGCCCAGCCCGCGGGAGGCGCCGGTGACCAGGGCGAGTGGACGGGCGTCGTCGGTCATTCCCCCACGGTAGACGAACCCGGTGGCGTGCGAGAACCCCGGCCGAATCCTGGGGATCGGCCGGGGTTCTCGGGCTTCGCGCGTGTCGCTCGGGGCGGCTCAGAACTCCGCGTCGCCGACGAGTGCCGCCTCGGCGGGTACCTCGTGGGCGTCGGCGCGCCGGCTGCGCACCCGAGTGAGGATCAGCGCCGCGATCACGCAGGCGCCGGCGCCGATGTAGAACGGGGCGGCGGGGCTGCCGAACCAGGTGGCGAAGTGGGCCACCAGGGTGGCGGCCAGGGCGCCGCCGGCCCACCGCAGGAAGTTGTAGCCGGCGCTGGCCACGGGCCGCGGGGCGTCGGCGATCGACATCGCGGTGCCGGTGAACAGGGTGTTCAGCACGCCCGACGGGATGCCGGAGAGCACCACCACCGCCACCACCACGGCCACGTTCTGATGCCCGGCCGCAGCGATCACCAGCAGCACGCCGTACACCAGCACCGCGGCGATGCTGCCCGTGCGCTCGCCGAACGCGGCGGCCACCTTGGGCGCGAGCCACACGCCGCTCACGGCCACCAGCAGGCCCCAGCCCACGAACACCGCGCCCACGAAGTAGGCGCTGCGGTGCAGCACGAACGGCGACCACGCGAGGATGGTGAAGAACGCGGCGGTGTAGAAGGCCGAGCCGAGGCCGGTGAGGAACAGCCCGCGCTGGCGCAGGGCGCGCAGGGGAGCCAGGGGCGAGACGGTGCCCTCGCGCTGGCGCTTCTCCTTCGCCTCCGCGGCATCGGACTTCAGCATCACCGCGCACAGGATCGCGCCGATCAGCATGAGGAGCGCGGTGCCGGCGAACGGTCCGCGCCAGGAGTAGCCGCCGAGCACGGCGCCGAGCAGCGGGCCCACGGCGAGGCCGAGGCCGAGCGCCGCCTCGTAGAGCAGGATCGCGCCCTGCTGCCCGCCGGTCGCGGCGGCCACGATGACCGCCAGCGCGGTGGCGATGAACAGCGCGTTCCCCAGGCCCCAGACGGCCCGCCAGGCCACGAGGACCCCGATCGAGTTCGCGAGCGCGCACGCCCCGGCGGCGACCACGATGAGCAGCAGGCCGGCGATCACCGTGCGCTTCGCGCCGAACATCGAGGTGAACCAGCCGATGAACAGCATCGCCACCACCTGCACGCCGAGGTACGAGGAGAACAGGAGGGTGGTCTGGCCGGGGGTGGCGTGCAGCGATTCCGCGATCGACACCAGGATCGGATCGACCAGGCCGATGCCCATGAACGCGATGACCGCCGCGAAGGCCGTGACCCAGACCGCCTTGGGCTGATGGGAAAGGGTGTCCCGCAGGCTCGGGTGCCCGTGTTCCGTCTCGTTACGTTCGGCGGTGATGGTCATCGCAGCTCCTCTCGAATACTACGAAAGTCTAACTATCATGCCGGGCTGATATCAAGCCGTGTGACGGATGCCTCAGTCCGGGTGTCGAAGGACCGCGGACGCGCGCTCAGACGTCGTCCCGGTACCTCTCCATCAGCCTGTTCAGAGCGGGCACCGCGCGGTCCAGGTTTCGGCGATCCTCGTCCGACAGGTGGTGCAGGTGGCCGGCCAACACGGCGTTGCGCGCCTCCACCAGCGCCGACGTCAGCTCGTGGCCGTGCTCGGAGAGCTGCACCACCACCGCGCGCCCGTCGTCGGGGTCGGGGGTGCGCTGGGCCAGGCCCAGGCGCTCGAGACCGTCCACGGCGCTGGTCGCGGACGGCAGGCGGATCCGCAGGAACCGCGCCAGCTCGCCCATCCGCACCGGCCCGAGGCGCAGCAGGCTCTGCAGGGCCGACTGCTGTGCGGGGGTGAGGTCCGGGCCGGGGGTGTTGCGCCGCATCAGGAAGTGCAGCTGCAGCAGCGGGGAGCGCAGGCGGGCGGCGAGGTCGCCGATCGCGGGATCGGCCGCCGGGGACGACGGTGCGCCGCGTGCGTCGGGAGTGTCGGACGCGGAGGTCATGGCCTCGATACTAGGGGTTACCGGGCCGGGCCCCGCCCGCGCGCGGCCGGGCCGGCACCGTCGATCCCGCGCACGGGGTCACGAGCCGATGGTCCCGGACTTCTTCCAGACCGCCACCACGGACGGGCGGGGCTGGGAGGAGCCGCCGTCCGGCCAGTGCGAGGTGGGCGAGTCGGCGGTGGCGTCGTCCGTCTCGCCCGGGTGCTGCACGGCGACGAGCACCCGGTTCTCCCGTACCACGGGGCCGCACGTCTCGGCCCCGTACGGCACTGTGAGGAACTGCTTGGTCAGACCGCGGTCCCTCCCCTCGAGGACGACCCCGAACAGGCCGTCGTTGCTGTCGAAGGTGCTGTTGGTGCCGTCCGTGGAGATCCACAGGTTGCCGTGCGTATCGAAGGTCACGTTGTCGGGACAACTGATCCGCGACACCCGCGACTTGTCGAAGCCGCCGTAGTAGGTGTCCGCCGCGGCGGGATCGCCGCACACGAGCAGCAGGTCCCAGGAGAACGTGGTCCCGGTGTGCTGGTCGGTGATCTCGAGGATCTGGCCGTTCTTGTTCTTCACGCGCGGGTTGGCGGCGTCCACGCCGGCCTTGCCGTCTGTGCCGCGGTCGCTGTTGTTGGTGAGCGCGCAGTAGATCTTTCCGGTCACGGGATTGGGCTCGATGTCCTCGGGGCGGTCCATCTTGGTGGCGCCCACCCTGTCGCCCGCGACGCGGGTCCACAGCGCCACGTTCTCGGCCGGCATGCCGTCCACGTGCGATTCGGCGGTGCCGTCGGCCCTGGTGGTGAGCAACGGGATCCACGTGCCCGTGCCCTGGTAGCCGCCGTCGGGCACGGTGCCGTCCCCCACCTTCGGGCCCTCGAACCTCGCCACGTACAGCGTGCCCTCGTCGAGGATCCGCATGTTCGACTCGAGGGCGGAGGCGCTCCTGCCCGGCTGGATCCGTCGCGAGCTGACGAACTTGTAGATGTACTCGAACTTCGAGTCGTCTCCGCAGTAGGTGACCACGTCGCCGGCGGGGGTGACGAACACGTTGCCGCCCTCGCGCTTCATGCGGCCCAGCGCCGAGTGCTTGACCGGCGTGGACCGGGGATCGTGCGGATCGACCTCCACCAGGTAGCCGAACCGGTTGATCTCGTTGGGCTCCTTGGACAGATCGAACCGCTCCTCGTACTTCATCCAGTGGTGCGCGTCCTCGTCCTTGCCCACGCCGTAGCGCTTCCACCCCTCCTCGAGGCCGGGCAGCGGCGGCTCCTCGGCGCCGGAGAAGTAGTTCGTGAAGTTCTCCTCGCCGGAGATCATGGTGCCCCACGGCGTGATGCCGCCGGAGCAGTTGGCGATGGTGCCCCGCACCCGCGTGCCGGTCGGGTCGGCGGCCGTGCGGGTGAAGGCGGTGCCGGCGGCGGGCCCGCGCAGCTCGAACTCGGTGGAGGCCGTGATGCGCCGGTTGTACTCGCCCAGAACGGGAGTCAGCCTGCCCGAGCCCGGCTCGCCCTTCACCTCGACCACGGTGATGCCGTGCGCGGCCATCTCCACCCGCACCTGGTTCTCGGTCGGATCGCCCTCCCGGTAGCCGCGGAACATCGCGGTCCCGGTCGTGTACTCCTGGTTGCACACCATCAGGAAGGTATCCGGCTTCCCTTCCACCGCAACGAGATCGGTGAAATCATTGTTGAATCCGAACTGCTGCTCCTGCGCCTGCGGCGTCTGGTTCTCGAAGTCGAACTCGGGGGCGCCCGGCAGCACCGGATCGCCCCAGCGGATCACCACGGCCTGTTCGTAGCCCTCGGGAACGGTCACCGCATCGGCCTTGTTCGGGGCGATCGGCGCGAAGTTCAGGCCGGGCGCGTCCGCCGCTCCCGACGGTCCGCCGTTCCCTGCCGCCGAGGAGGAGGCGCCCGCGCCGGTGGTGCCGTCCCCGCACGCCGCGAGCACGGCGACCGCGCCGGCCCCCAGCGCTGCCGCGCCCGCGCCGCGGCGCACCGCGCGGCGGGTGATATCGCCGAAGTACGCGTTGCCGGAGGTGTTGTCGTGGGGGCGGAAGCACTGGTTGCCGCACTTGTACGTGCACGTGACGTGCGAGCGGGCGGACTTCCCGTCGTGGTCGGTGAGCAGGCGCAGGGCGGGTGAGCGCATGGGGTTCTCCTGGTGGCTGAGCCGGGCTGAACACGGGCGAGCGTGCCGATCGCCGCCACTGTAGAAGCGGAACGTAATCGCTCGGCAAAGAGAAGGTGAACGCCCGGAAGGAGAGCGAGAGCGCGCAGGCGCCGCGCGGTCAGCCCCGCAGGTGCCGCTCGGCGAAGGAGTCGAGCACGGCCTCGGTCCCGCGGTACGGCTCGCCGTCGCGGGGCCAGTGCACGATCACGTCGGTGAAGCCGAGCTCGGCGGCGCGGCCCACGGCGTCGTCGGCGGCGCCGGGCGAGCCGAGGGAGTAGGTGCCGCCGAAGTCGATCGCCAGGTACCGGTCCAGCGCTGCGGGCGTCCGGCCCGCACCGTCGAGGGCGTCGTCGAGGCGCCGGGAGAGCTCCGCGACGCCGGACCACCACTGATCACCCACGGCACCGTCGGGACCGGTGGTGGCCCAGCCCTGCCCGAGCTCCGCCACCAGGCGAAGCCCCTTGGGCCCGTTGGCCGCGAGCACGAACGGCATGCGCGGCGACTGCGCGGGCGTGCCCACCATGCGGGCGTCGACGGCGCGGTAGCGCGGACCGTCGAACGAGATGGGCCCGGACTGCTCGAAGCGCAGCAGCACATCCAGGTCGCGGGTGAACTCGACGAACCGCTCGTGCCGCTCGCGCGGCGTGAGTTGCGGCTGCCCCAGGACGAACGCGTCGAAGCCCGTGCCGCCGGAGCCGATCCCGAGGAGCAGCCGCCCACCCGCGATCTCGTCGACGCCCGCGATGTCCTTCGCGAACGGCACCGGGTGGCGGTAGTTCGGGGAGGCGACGAACGTGCCCAGGCGGATCCGTTCGGTGGCGGTGGCGGCCGCGGTCAGCAGGGGAACGGTCGCGCCCCACGGCTGGTCGGCCAGCGTGCGCCAGGAGAGGTGGTCGTAGGTCCAGGCGTGATCGAAGCCCAACTCCTCCGCGCGGCGCCACCGCCGGCGCGCCTCGGGCCACGGGTA
The DNA here is from genome assembly GCA_040391845.1 of Tsukamurella paurometabola. GTDB lineage: Bacteria > Actinomycetota > Actinomycetes > Mycobacteriales > Mycobacteriaceae > Tsukamurella > Tsukamurella paurometabola_B. Next base: position 27,595 of record JBEBXD010000048.1, read on the forward strand.
CTGGGGCAGGATCACGATTCCGAAGCGCACCCGATCACCCTACGGCCTCCGGCGGCCGTCGCCGACACGCGCGACATGGCGCGTTCGACTCGTGCGTCCGGCGCGATGGACCTAGGGTTTTCACGTTCGGCCCAACCGGCCACCGTCCTTGAGAAGGGATACTCCATGTCCACACCGGTACCCACCGCGCCGAGATCCGGCGTACGTGAGTTCACGACCCGTGCCGTCGTCCTCGGCGGCATCATCACCCTCGTCTTCACCGCCGCCAACGCCTATCTGGGCCTCAAGGTCGGACTGACCTTCGCCACGTCGATCCCCGCAGCTGTGATCTCGATGGCGCTGCTGCGCTACTTCGCGAACCACTCCATCGTGGAGAACAACATCGTCCAGACGATCGCCTCCGCGGCCGGAACCCTCTCGGCCATCGTCTTCATCCTGCCCGGCCTGGTGATGATCGGCTGGTGGCAGGGATTCCCGTACTGGATCACCATGCTGGTGTGCCTGGTGGGCGGCGTTCTCGGCGTCATGTACTCGATCCCGCTGCGCCGCGCGCTGGTCACCGGATCCGACCTGCCCTTCCCCGAGGGCGTCGCGGCGGCCGAGGTGCTCCGGGTGGGCGACACCGCCGAGGGCGCGAGCGAGAACAAGCGCGGCCTGCGGCTCATCGTGCTCGGCGCGCTCGCGGCGGCCGGCTACGCGCTGCTCGCGAAGATGAAGGTGGTCGCGGAGGGACTGTCCACCACGCTGAAGATCGGCAGCGGCGGCACCCTGTTCGTGCCGGGCCTCTCCTTCGCGCTGATCGGCGTCGGTCACCTGGTGGGCCTCACCGTGGGCATCGCGATGATCGTCGGCCTCGTCATCTCCTACTTCGTGCTGCTGCCGATCTGGACCGCGGGCGATCTCCCCGACACCGGCAGCATCACCAAGGTCATCTCGACCGCGTTCAGCACCGAGGTCCGGCTGATCGGTGCCGGCGCCATCGCCATCGCCGCAGTGTGGACGCTGATCAAGATCCTCGGCCCGGTGCTGCGCGGCATCACGGATTCGATCGCCTCCTCCCGCCAGCGGCGCGAAGGCCAGATCGTGGACATCACCGAGCGCGACATGCCGTTCCCCTACGTCGCCGCCATCGTGATCGTCTCGCTGGTACCGATCGGCGTACTGCTGTGGTGGTTCAGCAGCACCCCCACGGCCGGAGGCAGCGGCAACCCGCTCGACGGCCAATCCGGCGGAATCATCACGCTCAGCATCCTGTTCATCCTGGTCCTGGGCCTCGTCGTCGCCTCGGTCTGCGGGTACATGGCCGGCCTCATCGGCGCCTCCAACAGCCCCGTCTCCGGCGTCGGCATCCTCGTGGTGCTCGCCGCCGCGCTCCTGATCCGCGCGGTCTGGGGCCCGTCGGAGGGCGACACCGCGACCGCGCTCATCGCCTACACGCTGTTCACCGCCGCGATCATCTTCTCGATCGCCACCATCTCCAACGACAACCTGCAGGACCTCAAGACCGGCCAGTTGGTGGGCGCCACCCCGTGGAAGCAGCAGGTGGCGCTCGTGATCGGCGTGGCCTTCGGCTCCGCGATCATCCCGCCCGTGCTGGACCTGCTGCAGAGCGGCTTCGGCTTCGTGGGTGCGCCGGGCGCGGGCGACAACGCCCTCGCCGCCCCGCAGGCCTCCCTGCTGGCGAGCCTGTCCAAGGGCGTCTTCGGCGGCGACCTCGACTGGGGCCTGATCGGCCTCGGCGCGCTGATCGGCGCTGTGGTCATCGTGATCGACGAGGTGCTCACCCGCACCTCGCGGTTCCGGCTCCCGCCGCTCGCCGTGGGCATGGGCATGTACCTGCCGATGAGCGTGACGCTGATGATCCCCGTCGGCGCGATCCTCGGCTCGCTCTACAACCGCTGGGCCGACCGCTCCGCCACGGGCGAAGCGGCCGAGGGCCGCAAGCGCCTCGGCACCCTGCTCGCGACCGGCCTCATCGTGGGCGAATCCCTGTTCGGCGTGATCTATGCGGGCATCGTGGTCGCCACCAACAAGGACGAGCCGCTGGCGCTGCCGTTCATCGGTGAGAGTTGGCTGCACTGGGGCGAGGCCCTGGGAGTCGTGGTGTTCGCCGCGATCTGCGCCGGGCTGTACCTGCGCACGAAGAAGATCGCCGCAGCGGCGCCGTAGGGCTCCGCCGCGACCGCGCCCTGCGGTGGATGGTGCTCGCTCAGCGACCACAATCCACCGCAGGAGCGCAGCTCAATGCACAGCGGGGGCGCCCGCTGGATGTGGGCTCAGCTGAGGAACGGCGCGAGTTGCGGGAGCGCTTCCTTCGGGGTCTTGGCGTTGATGGGCTCGCCGATCGCCCGCAGCTTCCACTCCCCGCCCTGCCGGGTGATGGTGCACATGACCATCCCGGTGTAGGGCATGCCGCCGGCCAGCGCGAACCGCGCCAGCTCGGCGCCGTTCGTCGAGTCCACGAGCCGGCAGTAGGCGTTCGCGACCTGGTCGAACCGCTGCCCCTGATACGAGCTCACGATGAAGACGAGCGAGGTGACCGCCCCGTTCACCGCGGGCAGATCCACGTTGACCACCTCGTCGTCGCCGTCGCCCGCGCCGGTGAGGTTGTCGCCCTGGTGCGCGATGGAACCGTCCTTGGACTGCAGCTGGCCGAAGTAGACCACATCGACCACCTGCGGCCCGGCGAACAGCACCACCGAGGCGTCCAGGTCGATGTCCTTGGCCTTCGATCCGAACAGCCCCTGTTTGACCACGGGGTCCCAGCCCAGGCCCATGCCGATCCGGGTGAGCTGGACGCCGCCGTCCTTGCGCAGCACCACCTTCTGGCCCTTCGTCAGATCGACGCGCCGGTTCTTGGTGAGGCTGATCTCCGGCGGGCCGGACGGCTGCTGCCCGGCGAGTTGCGCGGTGGGCGTGAACGGCTGCGGTGCGGGGGTGTTGAAGTAGTCGATCGGCGCACTGCCCGCCGGGGCCGACGGTGCCGTCCCGCTGGCGAAGTAGTCGATCGGCGTGCTCGACGGGGCGGGCGGCTGCCCCTGCGCCGGGGCCGGATTCGCCGGGGCCGGCGCAGGGGGCGGTGACTGCGGGGCGGCCGGCGGCGGCGCGGGCGCGTCGTCGACGCTCACGCCGTGGTCGCGCACGAGATCCGCGAAACCGCCCGCGTACCCCTGCCCGACCGCGCGCACCTTCCACTCCCCGCCGCGCCGATAGATCTCGACCGCGATCACCACCGACTCGTCGCCGAGGCCGTCGATCACGTACTCGTACAGGGGATTCCCGGCACCGTCGGCGACCCGGGCGACGGGCGCCGCGAGCCGGCCGAACGACGACGACGCGTCGTCGAGGGTGATGGCGACCCGCACCTGCGCGATGTCCGCGGGAACCCCCGCGCCGTCGATCCGCAGGGTGCCGCCGCTGAGGCTGACGCCCGGCCCGGAGGGCTGGTTGAAGAACACGAAGTCGGCGTCGGAGCGCACCTTCCCGGCGTCCGTGACGAGCAGCGCGGAGACGTCGGAGGGGGCGGGCAGGTCGACGGTGACGGTGACCGGGCCCGCGGGGAGCGGCCCGTTCTGGCCCTTGGACAGTGCGGTCATCGGGACTCCTTGATCGGGTCGGGGAGGGTGGTGGTGGCGCGGGCGGTCAGCCACGCGACGATCTCGGTGCCGGCGTCGATGCCGGCGGCGGCGGTGAGCCGAAGGTGCGGGGCGGTGTATCCGAGCTCCTCGAGCTCGCCGTGGCGCGGGCGGATCGCCGCGTCGGCGGCGGCCAGCAGGTCGGCGTCCAGGGCGCCGTCGCCGGCGGCCAGCCAGGGCGCCTCGGCCGGGAGCGCGCCCGCCGCGACGAGCCGCCGCCGGACCTCCCGGGCCGCACGGGACTTCGTGACGGGACCGGGGATCGTGTAGAGCTTGCGGCCCTGCTGCGAGACGACCCACCCGAGCGGCTCGCAGTGCGCGCGCCAGCGCGCGAGAACGCCGGCGGGGATCCGCACCTCGGAGACCACGTACACGAACAGCCCCGGCACCAGTCGCAGGCGCGCACCCCACGCAGGGTCCAGGCGGCCCTCCAGATCCGCCGCGATCCCGTCCAGGGAGGCGGGGAGCGCCGCGAGCAGGCCGCGGATGTGCTCGCGCCACAGCGGGTCCGGCTCGCCGCCGACCATGATCTCGCCGCCGTTGGAGCAGATCGCGAAGGGATGGGCGCCCTCGGAGGCGGCGGGCAGCCGCACCCGCAGGTACTGCTCGGGCGTGCGGGTGGTGGTCGGGACCACCGGCGTCGCAGCGGCCAGCGCGGCCAGCCCGGAGTAGGAGGCGGCCGACATGTACGACAGCGGCGCGTCCCGGTAGGTCTCGACGCACACGGGGTCCGCGCCGGCGAAACCCGGGCCGGCGGCGGCCTCGGAGTAGATCAGCGTCCGGTCGAGGTCGCTGGTGACGAACGCGGTCACGAGTCCTCCTTGACCAGGCCGATGCAGGCGTACGCCAGGTCCGGCACCACCTCCACCGGGACGCCCCGCTCGGCGGCGAGGCGGCGGATGTGCCGGTGGTCGGGGTCGTCGGGATCGCGCAGCAGCACCCGCCACGGCACCCGCCGCAGCAGCACCCGCGTGGTCTCGCCGATGCCCGGCTTCACCAGGTTCGCGGTCGAGACGCCGTACTCGCTCCGGACCCGCTCCACCGTGGCCCACCCGGACCAGTTCGGTTCGCGCGCAGCCGGGTCCGCGGCGAGCCGGGCGGCGGCGGCCCGGGCGGCCGGGGCGGCAGCGTCGAACGACGCGGTCACGGTGTCGAGCAGGACGGCCGAGACGTCGTCCGGGGCGAGCTCGGCGTAGAACTTGGCGCCGTGGAAGTCGCGGGGGCCGATCAGGTCCGCCTTCAGCACGGTGCGCGAGACCAGCCCGGACACCGTCGAGTTCAGGCAGGCGGACGCGATGAGGAAGTCGTCGCGGGTGCCGAACGTGCGGACGCAGTCACCGGGATCGGCGAGCACCGCCAGGTCCGGGTTCAGCCGGATCCCGGTGTCCCGGGCGTAGGCGTCCAGCGCCGCCGTCAGCTCCCGCGTGATGGCGCCCTTCCCGGTCCAGCCGTCCACGAACGCCAGCGACCCCGGATCATGGTGGGTCACCAGGTGATCGAGGGCCACCCGGTCGATGCCGCGGGCGCGCACGATGGACACGGCGTAGTGCGGCGGTGCCACCGAGTGGAAGCGCCTCGCCCAGCGGCGCATCAGGATCCCGATGGGCGTGCCGGCGCGGGCCAGGGAGACCAGCGCGATGCCGGGGCCCCGTTCGGCGAGCAGCAGCTCGGTCACGGTGCCCACGGCCTCGGCGAGGCGGGGTGCGGAGCCGGCGAGCGCCTCGTCGAACAGGGCCCGGTACTCGGCGCTCGGCCGGTACTCGATCGGCAGGGACTCGGCGTAGTGCGCCTCCCCGGACTGGATGCGGCGCTCCCGCTCGGCAACGTCGGCCTCGAGCGCCGCGTGCGAGAGGTCCTTGAGCAGCCACGTGACCTCGTCCGGCGCGTAGGAGCCGAACTCGGGTCCGCGCAGCGGGGGCGTCGCCGGGGTCACCGCGCCGCCTCCGCGGTGCGGGCCGCCGCGAGCGCCGCCTGATCGGAGGCGGGCACGATCACCACGAGCACGTCGTGCCCGGCGGCGCGCAGCACGTCGAGGAGCCCGCCGGGGCCCCGCAGCCGGGCGGTGTCCGCGGGGGAGTCCGCCACGAACACGATCCGCGCGTCGGCGCCGGCCCACGCCGCGTTGTAAAGGTGCCGGCGGGGCGCGGCGTCGTCCGGCTCGGGGGAGATGAAATCGAATCCCCGCCGCAGCGGGTAGCCGTCCACGTCGCGGACCAGGGC
>JBEBXD010000049.1:0-33319 GCA_040391845.1 Tsukamurella paurometabola
CGTGGTTCCACTCGTACAGCGCCCGGGCCTCGTCGATGCCCTCGTAGCACTGCAGCCGCACGAACCGGGCCTCGCGCGCCTGGGCGCAGGCGCGGGCGAGCTCCGTCTTGCCGACGCCGGCGGGGCCCTCCACGAGGAGCGGCTTGCCGAGCCTGTCGGCGAGGAACACGGCCGTGGCGGTGGCGACGGACGGGATGTAGCCGGTCTCGCGGAGCGCGGCGGCCACGTCGTCGACGCCGGTGAACAGCGCCGTCGGCGCGGGGAGCGTGGTGTGGGTGCTCAGAGTGCGGCCTTCCGTGTGCGGGCCTCCGCGCGGAGGCCGTTCGACGTGATCTCTGCATCCATCTTCACACCTGGCCGCTCGCGCGGCTGCACCCGCCCGCTGGGGTCAGGCCGCGGCCTTGCGCTTCATGACCTCTTTGGTCAGCCCGTTCTTGATGATGTCCATGGCGATCTTGATGCCCTTCTTCACCACGAAGCCGGGCGCCTTCACCTTGGGGTCGAGGTACATGGTGACCTTGACATGGGTCTGGTCGTCCCCCTTGGGGGACAACTCGTAGATGCCGCCCTGGCTGCGGACGGCGGTGCCCTCGCCGCGGGTGTCCCACTTGCAGCTGGTGTCGGTGAACACGTAGTCGAAGGTCAGGTCGTCGCTGAACATGAGCAGGCCGACGGAGGCGTCCACCACGCTGGGACGGCCGTTGGCATCGCGCTCGACCACGTTGACGTTGCTGTGCGCGGAGGACCAGTCGGGCAGCGCCTCGACGTCCGCCAGGGTGTCGAGCACCAGCGTGACGGGTGCATCGATGTCGAATTCGAGGGATTCGTTGATCGCCATGGGCGACAACCTACCGTGCGGCCGTGGTCATCGGGCCCGACCCGGCCATCCCGGCTCCTCGACCTCCGCGGTGACCGTCGCGGAGCCCACGGCGTCGAGCTCCGCGGTCTCCGCGGCGCTCAACTGGATATCGCCGACCTCGACGTTCGCATCCAGGTGACCGACATCCGCGGTGCCGGGGATCAGCAGGAGGTGCGGCGCATGCCCGAGCAGCCAGGCGAGGCCGATCTGCGCGGGCGTAACGCCGTGCGCGTCCGCCACTGCGCGGACCGCAGGGTCGTCGGTCACCTTGGCGATCCCGGGGAACGCCGAGCCGAGGGGGAAGTAGGGCACCCACGCGACCCCCTCGCCCGCGCACAACGCGAGACCGTCCTCGAACCGGCGATCGAGCAGTGAGTACGCATTCTGGACCGCGACGATGCCCGCCGGCAGCGCCCGCCGCATCGTCTCGGTCCGGACGGGGCTGTTGCCTATCTCTCCGATCGGCCCCGCGTCCCGCTGCGCGACCAACTCGCCCTGGGGGTGGTCGACGTCGACCAGCTGCTCGCCGACGGCCGGGAGCCCGGGCCCGATATCCAATCGACGCAGGTAGACCAGGTCGAGCCGCTCGCGTCCCAGCGTACGGAGGTTCGCCTCGACGTCGGCGCGGAGCTCGTCCGGCCGCTGCGCCGGGCGCATCGGATGAGGGCCGCCGGGGTCGGGCGTCGCGCCGACCTTGGTCGCGACCACGACGCCGCCGTCGGCGGGGACGGCGCGGCGGACGAGGTCGTTGACGAAGCCGTGTCCGTAGAACTGGGCGGTGTCCAGGTGATCGACGCCGCGTTCGAGCGCCCGACGGAGCACCGCGAGACCGGCGTCCGGGTCGCCGGCGTGCCGCTCGAGCTGCATGGCGCCGTACCCGATCCGCGCGACGGTGCGCCCGCCGAGCGGCGCCCTTCCTCCCGGCGCGGCGTGGGTGGGTGGCTCGTTCATGACGGCTCCCGTCGTCGTTGGTGCGATACTGCAGATAAGTGGAGAAGGCTCCGCTTGCCCACTGTAGCACTAACCGGAGGACCCTCCACTTGTCTGGCGACCCCACCCGCCCACGCGCCGACGCCCAGCGCAACCGCTCCAAGCTGCTCGTCGCCGCCCGGGACGCCTTCGCCGCGGGGAACGGCGACATCACCTTCGACTCCCTCGCCCGCCGGGCGGGCGTCGGAATCGGGACCCTGTACCGGAACTTCCCGAACCGACAAGCACTGGTCGAGGCCGTCTACCGGGCGGAGCTCGCCGAGCTCGTCGCCGAGGTCGACGACGTCCTCGACGCCGAGCCCGCCGACGTGGCGCTGCGACGGTGGATCGACCGGTACGCGCGGTTCGTCGCCACGAAACAGGGCATGGCCGAGGCCTTCCAGCAGGCGGTCGCGACCGGCGCCATCGCGGCGGGCGAGACGCGCGCCCAGGTCCGCGGCGCCGTGGCACGCTTCCTGGAGCGCGGCACGACCGACGGTAGCCTGCGCGCCGATCTCGACGCCGACGACGTGACGGTCGCGCTCGTGGGCGCCTTCCTGGGCGCCCTACGGCTCGCTGCGGACGATGCCCAGCGCGCCCGCGTGCTCGACCTCATCGTCGCGGGGCTGCGGCCCCGGTGAGGACCCGCGGGCCGGACTACCGAGGCCGCACGTGCCCGTCGCCCCAGACGATCCACTTGGTGGACGTGAGTTCGGGCAGGCCCATCGGGCCGCGGGCGTGCAGCTTCTGGGTGGAGATGCCGATCTCGGCGCCGAACCCGAACTGCTCGCCGTCGGTGAAGGCGGTGGAGGCGTTCACCATGACCGCGGCGGCGTCCACGCGGGTGGTGAAGGCGCGGGCGGCGGCGAGGTCGTCGGTCACGATGGCCTCGGTGTGGCCGGTGCCGTAGCGGTCGATGTGCTCGATCGCCGCGTCCAGCCCGTCCACCAGCTTCACGGCGACGTCGAGGCTGAGGTACTCGTCGGACCAGTCCGTCTCGGTGGCGGGCACCATCCCGGCCTCGTCGCCGTGCACGATCACGCCCTCCGACTGGAACGTGCTGAGCAGGCGGGGAAGGAAGGAATCGGCGAGGGCCCGGTCCACGAGCACGGTCTCGACGGTGTTGCACACGCTGGGGCGGCGGGTCTTGGCGTTGAGCACGATCCGCTCGGCCATGTCGAGATCGGCGGCGGGGTGGACGTAGACGTGGCAGTTGCCCACGCCGGTCTCGATGGTGGGCACGGTCGCGTCGCGCACGACGGCGGCGATCAGGCCGGCACCGCCGCGCGGGATCACCACGTCGACGAGGCCACGGGCGCGGATCAGGGCCGTCACGCCGGCGCGGGAGTCCGCCGAGAGCAGGGCGACGGCGTCGGGCGTGATCCCGCCGGCCTGCAGGGACTCGCGCAGGACGGCGACGAGGGCGGCGTTGGAGGAGGCGGCGGAGCTGGAGCCGCGCAGCAGCACGGCGTTCCCGGACTTGAGGGTGAGCCCGAAGGCGTCGACCGTGACGTTGGGCCGCGCCTCGTAGACGATGCCCACCACGCCGAGCGGGACGGCGACCTGCCGCAGCTCGAGGCCGTTGGGCAGGGTGGAGCCGCGCAGGATGTTCCCGACGGGGTCGGGCAGCCCGGCCACCTGGCGCAGGCCGGACGCGATGCCGTCGATCCGGGCCTCGTTCAGGGCGAGGCGGTCGATGAGCGATTCCTCGGTGCCGGCGGCGCGGGCGCGCTCGACGTCCTCGGCGTTGGCGGCCAGGATGCGGTCCTTCGCGGCGAGCAGCGCGTCCGCGGCGGCGTGCAGGGCGGCGTTCTTCTGCTCGGTGGTCAGCGTGATGAGCCGCTTCGAGGCGACGCGGGCGGCGCGGGCCGCCTCCTCGACCGCGGCGGTCGCGGCCTGCAGTTCGGCGGTGGCGGCGTCGGAGGCAGTGGGCGTGCTCATGGTCCGAGAATACGTGCCGGGTCCGGGTGTCGGTGCGCGGTGTTAGGTTGCGGTCGTGTCCCGCCGGAGAACCACCCGACGCCTGTCCAGGAAGGCCTGGCTGGGGCTCGTCCTGGTCACGGCCACAGCGGTGTTCGTGGCGGTCGGCGCGGTCCGGGACCGCTCCGGCGCGGAGCCGTCGACCGCCGCGGCGGCACCGTCGGCGCAGGTGTCCGACGGTGCGCCGCTGGCCGGGGTCCGGATCGTCGCGGCCCGCGTGCGCGCGCCGCAGCCGTACCGCCGGGCCGCGTTCGGGAAGGCGTGGACGGACGACCAGTCGGCGCCGCTGGGGCACAACGGCTGCGACACCCGTAACGACGTGCTCGATCGCGATCTGAAGGACAAGACGTACGTCCGGACCTCGGGCTGCCCGACCGCGGTCGCCACCGGCACGCTGGTCGATCCGTACAGCGGCACCACCATGCGGTTCGAGCGCGGACCCAAGACCTCCGCGAAGGTGCAGATCGACCACGTGATCGCCCTCGCCTACGCGTGGGACATGGGCGCCTGGTCGTGGGACGACGCGAAGCGCGCGGCGTTCGCCAACGATCCGCGCAACCTGGTGGCGGTCGACGGCCCGGCGAACGAGAACAAGCGCGACTCTCCCCCGGGCCGGTGGATGCCGTCGAACGAGCGGTTCCACTGCCAGTACGCGAAGCAGTTCTCGTTCGTCGCCCGGGAGTACGGGCTGTCCGTGGACCGCGCCTCCGCGGCGGTCGTGGAGGAGGCGGTGCGCCACTGCGAGTAAACAAGCATTGCTGCTTGTTTTTTTGGCTGCGGGCTGACAGAGTGGCTGCGTGCCCACTTCAGCCCCCGTGTTCGACGCGCTCGAGACCACCTCGGCCGCCGTCGCAGCCATCGCGGACTCCCTCCCCGACTGGTCGATCCCCACCCCGGCCGAGGGATGGACCGTCGCCCACCAGATCGCGCACCTGACCTGGACCGACGAGGTCTCGCTCGTCGCCGCCACCGATCCGGACGGGTTCACCGAGATCCTCAAGCAGGCGATGACGAACCCCACCGGATTCGTCGACGAGGGCGCGGCCGAGCTGGCCGCCGACCCCGGCCTGCGCGCCCGCTGGGACCGCGCCCGCACCGCGCTCGCCGCCGCGCTCCGCGACGCCGACCCCGGCACCCCGCTCCCCTGGTTCGGCCCGCCGATGCGGCCCGCCACCATGGCGAACGCCCGGCTCATGGAGACCTGGGCGCACGGCCTCGACGTCGCGGACGCCGCCGGCGTCGCGTTCGACGTCCCCGAGGCGCTGCCGCACGTCGCCAAGATCGCCTACAAGACCCGCGACTTCGCGTACACCGTCAACGGCGAGACCCCGCCCGCCGAGCCGTTCGACGTCCACCTCGTCGCCGCCGACGGCTCGGAGATCTCCTTCGGCCCGGGGGATGCCGCGCAGCGCGTGACCGGCTCGCTCGAGGACTTCTGCCGGCTCGCCACCCAGCGCATCCACGTCGCCGACACCGACCTCGTCGCCACCGGCCCCGACGCCGAACACTGGCTCACCATCGCCCAGTGCTTCGCCGGCGCCCCCGGAGGCGGCCGCGCACCGCATTCGAACTAGGAGCGCACTGACATGACACGCACCATCCGCATCGCCAACGTCTCCGGCTTCTACGGCGACCGCGCCGCCGCCCTCGGCGAGATGCTCGCCGGGCCCCGCGTCGACTACATCACCGGCGACTACCTCGCCGAACTCACCATGCTCATCCTGGGCCGAGACCGGCTGCGGGACGCGGAACTCGGCTACGCCAAGACCTTCCTGCGCCAGCTCACCCCGCACCTCGGCACCCTCGCCGAGCGCGGCACCAAGGTGGTCGTCAACGCCGGCGGCCTCAACCCCGGCGGCCTCGCGACCGCCGTGGAGAAGGCGATCTCCGAGCAGGGCGTGGACCTGAAGGTCGGGTGGGTCGACGGTGACGATCTCCTCGCCCGCGCCGCCGATCTCGGCGTCCCGAACGCCGTGACCGCCAACGCCTACCTCGGCGCGTTCGGCATCGCCGACTGCCTGCGGGCCGGCGCCGACATCGTGATCACCGGCCGCGTCACGGACGCCTCGGTCATCCTCGGCCCCGAGTTCGACTGGCAGCGCACCGACTTCGACGCCCTCGCCGGCGCCGTGGCGGCCGGCCACATCATCGAGTGCGGCACCCAGGCCACCGGCGGCAACTACGCGTTCTTCGACCGGCACCCGATCGAGCGGCTCCTGCACCCAGGCTTCCCCATCGCCGAGATCGCCGCCGACGGCTCCTTCGCCATCACCAAGCAGCCCGGCACCGGCGGCATCGTCGAAGTGGGCACCGTCACCGCGCAGCTCCTCTACGAGGTGACCGGGCAGCGGTACGCCAACCCCGACGTGACCCTGCGGCTCGACTCCATGACGCTGGCCCAGGACGGCCCGGACCGGGTCGCCGTCACCGGCGTCCGCGGCGAGGCCCCGCCCACCACCACCAAGGTGGCCACCACCACGCTCGGCGGCTTCCGCAACGAGATCGCCTTCCTGCTCACGGGTCTCGACATCGAACGCAAGGCCGCGCTGCTCGAGGCCCAGCTGCGCGATGCGCTCGACCCGCCGCCGGCGGACCTGCAATTCCGCCTCGCCCGCACCGACCACGAGGACGCCGATACCGAGGCCGCCGCCTCCGCCACCCTGACCGCCGTCGCCTGGGACCCGGACCCGGACAAGGTGGGCCGCGCCTTCAGCTCCGCCGCCGTGGAACTCGCGCTCGCCACCTACCCCGGCGCCTCGCCGATGGCGCCGCCGTCGAAGGGCGGCCCGTACGGCGTGTACCGGGCGGTGTACGTCCCCAACGGCGACGTACCCCACCGCGCGCACCGGCCCGACGGCACCGTCGTGGACATCGAACCCCCCGCCGTCGCAACGGAACTCCCCGCCGACCCGTCTCAGCCCGGCGGCGGCGCACCGTCCCCGGGCCCGACGGTCCGCGTGCCGCTCGGCACCGTCTTCGGCGCCCGCAGTGGCGACAAGGGCGCAAGCGCGAACGTCGGGATCTGGGCGGAGTCCGACGAGGCCTACGCCTGGCTGCGCAGTAACCTGACGGAAGCGGCTCTGCGCGAGCTGCTTCCGGAGGTCGCGCAACTCCCGGTCCGCCGCTACGAGCTGCCGAACCTGAAGGCCGTGAACTTCGTCATCGAGGACGTGCTCGGCAAGGGCGTCGCGCACGGCTACCGGTTCGACCCGCAGGCCAAGGGCATCGGCGAGTGGCTGCGCGCCCGCCACATCGACCTCCCCGCCGCCCTGGCCACCACCACCCCGCCTTCCGCCACACCTCTCTCCGCCGACACCGAGGAGTCCGAATGACCATCACCGGATGGGACACCGAGGAGCGCCGCGCGCTGCGCGAGACGGTCGTCGCGTTCACGCAGCGCGAGATCCTGCCGCACCTCGACGAGTGGGAGGCCCAGGGCCTGCTCCCCCGCGACCTGCACACGAAGGCGGGCGATCTCGGCCTGCTGGGCGTCTCCTTCCCCGAGTCCGTGGGCGGCGGCGGGGGCGACCCGCGGGACGCCCTCGTGGTGTGCGAGGCGATGCACGAGGCCGGCGGCTCCGGCGGCCTGTTCGCCTCGCTGTTCACCTGCGGGATCTCGGTGCCGCACATCATCCTCGCCGGCACCGAGGAGCAGAAGGAGCGGTGGGTGGCGCCCGTGCTCTCGGGCGAGAAGATCAGCTCGCTGGGGCTCACCGAGCCGGGCGGCGGATCCGACCTCGGTCACCTCACCACGACCGCGCGGCGCGATGGCGAGCACTACATCGTGAACGGCGCCAAGACGTTCATCACCTCCGGCATCCGCGCCGACTGGGTGGTCACCGCCGTGCGCACCGGCGGCGAGGGTGCCGGCGGCATCAGCCTGCTCGTGATCCCCAAGGGCCTAGACGGTTTCGAGGTCAGCGCGCCGCTGCAGAAGATGGGCTGGCACGCCTCCGATACGGCCGAGCTCTCCTTCACCGACGTCCGGGTGCCGGCGGAGAACCTCATCGGCCCGGAGAACAGCGGCTTCCTGATGATCGGCGCCGCGTTCGTCACCGAGCGGCTCGGCCTGGCGGTGCAGGCGTACTCGCAGGCGCAGCGGTGCCTCGACCTGACCCTGGACTGGGTGCGCCAGCGCGAGACGTTCGGCAAGCCCCTGATCAAGCGGCAGGCGGTGCAGAACACCGTCACCGAGATGCGCAGGCGCATCGAGGTGGCCCGCGTCTACAGCCGGCACGTCGCCGACCTGTACACCGAGGCCCTCGAGAGCGGCGGCGCAGCGGATCCGATGCGCGGCGCCGCGGCGGCCGCCGAACTGGTGCCGCAGGCCTGCTTCGCCAAGAACACCGCCGTGGAGTGCGGCGAGTGGGTCGCCAACGAGGCGGTGCAGCTGTTCGGCGGGCACGGTTACATGTCCGAGTACGAGGTGTCCCGGCAGTACCGCGACATGCGCATCCTCGGCATCGGCGGCGGCACCACCCAGATCCTCACCACGCTCGCGGCGAACCGCCTCGGCTACAAGTGATCCCCCGGCACGGCATCAACGACCACGAAGGACTCGACTCATGACGGTGCTCCGCAGCACCCCCGCACCCGACGCGGCCGCGTACCGCGACGCCATGCTCGGCAAGCTCGCCGACCTCACCGAGGAGTTCGACAAGGCACTCGCCGGTGGCGGCGAGAAGTACGTCGAGCGGCACCGCGGGCGGGGCAAACTCACCGCCCGCGAGCGGATCGACAGCGTGCTCGACCCGGCCTCCCCGTTCCTCGAGCTGATGCCGCTGGCCGCCTGGGGCAGCGACTTCCAGGTGGGGGCCTCGCTGGTGGGCGGCATCGGCGTCGTGGAGGGCGTCGAGTGCATGATCGTCGCGAACGACCCCACCGTGAAGGGCGGCACCTCCAACCCGTGGACGCTGCGCAAGTCGCTGCGCCTCAACGACATCGCCAAGGAGAACCGCCTGCCGGTGCTCTCCCTCGTCGAGTCCGGGGGCGCCGACCTGCCCACGCAGAAGGAGGTGTTCGTCCCCGGCGGCGCGATGTTCCGCAACCTCACGCAGCTGTCGAAGGCGGGTATCCCCACGATCTCGGTGGTGTACGGCAACTCCACCGCGGGCGGCGCGTACATCCCCGGCATGAGCGATCACGTCGTGATGATCAAGGAGCGGTCCAAGGTCTTCCTCGCCGGTCCCCCGCTGGTGAAGGCCGCGACCGGCGAGATCTCCGACGACGAGACCCTCGGCGGCGCCGAGATGCACTCGCGCACCTCGGGTCTCGGCGACTACATGGCCAACGACGAGCTGGACGCGGCGCGGATCGCCCGGGCCATCGTCCGCCGGCTCAACTGGCGCAAGCAGGGCGGCGCACCGTCCGCCCTGGTCAAGCCCCCGCGCTACGACGCCGAGGGCCTGCTCGACATCGTGCCGGACGACCTGAAGATCCCCTTCGACCCGCGGGAGATCATCGCCCACATCGTGGACGACTCCGACTACGACGAGTTCAAGCCGCTCTACGGCGGCTCGCTCACCACCGGCTGGGCGAACCTGCACGGCTACCCCATCGGCATCCTGGCCAACGCCCGCGGCGTCCTGTTCTCCGAGGAGGCGCAGAAGGCCACCCAGTTCATCCAGCTGGCCAACCGGTACGACACGCCGCTGCTGTTCATCCACAACACCACCGGCTACATGGTGGGCGCCGAGTACGAGCGCGGCGGCATGATCAAGCACGGCTCGATGATGATCAACGCGGTCTCCAACTCGGAGGTGCCGCACCTGTCGCTCATCGCGGGCGCCTCCTACGGCGCCGGGCACTACGGCATGGCGGGTCGCGCCTTCAACCCGCGGTTCCTGTTCTCCTGGCCCAGCGCGCGATCCGCGGTGATGGGCGCCAAGCAACTCGCCGACGTGGTCACCGAGGTGGCCGCCGCCTCCGCCGCCTCCCGCGGCCAGGCGATGGACCCCGCGTTCGTCGACGGCATGCGCACCGCCATCGAGACCCAGATCGATAAGGAGTCACTGCCCGCGTTCATGTCCGGCATGCTCTACGACGACGGCATCATCGACCCCCGCGATACCCGCACGGTGCTCGGCATGGCCCTCTCGGCCATCCATAACGGCCCCGTCCACGGCACCGACGCCTTCGGCGTCTTCCGGATGTGAGAAGAACCATGACTGACACTGCTTTCGATTCCGTACTCGCCGCGAGCTCCTTCGACTCCGTTCTCGTGGCGAACCGTGGCGAGATCGCCCGCCGCGTGATCGCCGCCGCCCACGCCCGCGGCCTACGCGCCGTCGCCGTGTACTCCGACCCGGACGCGGACGCGCCGCACGTCGCCGAGGCCGACGAGGCCGTGCGGCTGCCCGGCGAGTCCCCCGCCGACACGTACCTGCAGGGCGAGAGGATCATCGCCGCGGCGCGGGCCACCGGCGCGCAGGCGATCCACCCCGGATACGGATTCCTCTCCGAGAACGCCGAGTTCGCGGCCGCTGTGCAGGCGGCGGGCATCGTGTGGATCGGTCCCTCGCCCGAGGCGATCACCGCGATGGGCTCCAAGGTCGCGGCGAAGGCGCGCCTCGCCGAGGCCGGCGTCCCGATGCTGACCAACCTCACCCCGGATCAGGTGTCCGACAGCGACTTCCCGGTGCTGGTGAAGGCCTCCGCCGGCGGCGGCGGGCGCGGCATGCGGGTGGTGCGGACCCGCGCCGAGCTGCAGGAGAACCTGGAGGCCGCGGAGCGGGAGGCGAAGTCCGCGTTCGGCGACGGCACCGTGTTCTGCGAGCGCTACCTCGAGCGCGGCCGGCACATCGAGGTGCAGGTCATGGCCGACTCCCAGGGCACCGTGTGGGCCGTGGGCGAGCGCGAGTGCTCTATCCAGCGCCGCCACCAGAAGGTGCTCGAGGAGGCCCCGTCGCCGCTCGTGGAGCGGCACCCGGCGATGCGGACCGCGCTGTACGAGGCGGCCGCGAACGCCGCGAAGGCCATCGGCTACACAGGGGCCGGCACGGTCGAGTTCCTCGCCACCGACGCCGGCGAGTTCTTCTTCCTCGAGGTGAACACCCGCCTGCAGGTGGAGCACCCGGTCACGGAGGCCACCACCGGACTCGACCTCGTGGGGCTCCAGTTCGACGTCGCCGCCGGGCTGCCGCTCCCCACTCCCGAACCGCCCGCGACCCGCGGCTGGGCGATCGAGGCCCGCCTCTACGCCGAGGACCCGGCGAACGACTGGCGGCCCGCCGCCGGCACCGTGCACCGCTTCGAGGTGCCCGGCGTGGTCAGCGAGTTCACCGGCCCGGACCGCCCCGGTATCCGCCTCGACAGCGCGCTCGCGCCCCGCGGCAGCGTCGTCGAGGTCTTCTACGATCCGATGCTCGCCAAGGTGATCGGGTACGCGCCCACCCGGGCGCAGGCCCTCGCCATCACCGAGGCCGCGCTGCGCAGGGCCGTGATCCACGGCATCACCACCAACCGCGACCTTCTGGTGCGCGTCCTCGCCGACGCGGACTTCCGGGCCGGCGACTTCGCCACGGACTTCCTCACCGGCGAGCGCCTGGAACGCCTCGCCGCACCGCTGCTCGACGAGGCCGACCTGGCGGACGCGGCGAGCGCCGCCGGAGCCGTGCTCGACGCACGCGGCGCCGCGGCGGGACCGCTCCCGCACGTCGCCCCGGGCTGGCGCAACGTCGGGACCCGCACCCTGGTGCCCGAGTTCCGTACCGCCGACGAACGCGAGTTCCGCTCGGGCGGCGGGCGGGTCGCGTCCGTCGCCGACGACGGCGACCGCGCCCGCGTCGCGGTGGAGCGCGACGGGATCCGGCGCACCGTCGACGTCACGGCGTACCCCGGCGACCGCACCGTGGTCGAGGTGGAGACCGCCCGCGGAGCGGCGACCCTCACCCTGGTGGACCCGCTTCCCTCCGCGGACGCGGCCGCCGCGGCGGGTTCCCTGCTCGCGCCCATGCCGGGCGTCATCACCCGGATCGGCGCCCAGGAGGGCGATTCCGTCACCGCCGGGCAGCCCGTGCTGTGGATGGAGGCCATGAAGATGGAGCACGCCATCTCCGCCCCCACCGACGGCGTCATCACCACCATCGCGGTCGCGGTGGGCCAGAACATCGATGCCGGCGCCGTGGTCGCCGTGGTGGACGATCAGGAGTAGAACATGACCGACGCGATCACCATGGACGTCATCGAGAGCGAGGAGCGCCGGGCGCTCCGCAAGACCGTCTCGGAACTGGGTAGGAAGTTCGGCCCCGAGTACATGCGCGAGAAGATCGCCGCCGGCGAGGGCCCCACCGAACTGTGGAGCGCCGCCGGGGAACTCGGGCTGATCGGCGTGAACATCGACGAGCAGTACGGCGGCGGCGGGGCCGGCATGTACGAGCTGGGCATCGTCGGCGAGGAACTGGCTGCGGTCGGCTCGTCGCTGCTCATGCTCGTGGTCTCCCCCGCCATCAATGGCACCATCATCTCCAAGTTCGGCACCGAGGAGCAGAAGCAGCGCTGGCTGCCGGGCATCGCCTCCGGGAAGACCATCGCCGCCTTCGCGATCACCGAGCCCGACGCCGGTTCCAACAGCCACCGCATCACCACCACCGCCCGGCGCGACGGCGACGACTGGATCATCTCCGGCCAGAAGACGTTCATCTCCGGCGTCGAGCTCGCGGACGTGATCCTCGTGGTGTCGCGGACCGAGGACGCCAAGACCGGCAAGCTGCGGCCCGCCCTGTTCCTCATGCCCACCGATGCGGCGGGCCTGAACCGGACGAGGATCCCCATGGAGGTGGGCCTCCCCGAGTCGCAGTGGACGCTGTTCTTCGACGACGTGCGACTGCCGTCCGACGCCCTCATCGGCGAGCCCGATGCGGCGATCGCGCAGCTGTTCGCGGGCCTGAACCCGGAGCGGATCATGGCGGCCGCGGGCTCGGTGGGTTCCGCGCGGTACGCGATCGACCGCGCGGTGGCGTACGCCAAGGAGCGCACCGTGTTCAAGACCCCCATCGGCGCGCACCAGGCGATCGCGCACCCCCTGGCGGAGCTGAAGGTGGAGACGGAGCTCGCGAAGCTGATGTTGCAGAAGGCCGCCACGCTGTACGACGCCGGGCAGGAGTTCGCCGCGGCGGAGGCGGCGAACATGGCGAAGTTCGCCGGCGGCGAGGCCGGGGCGAAGGCCGTGGACCGGGCGATCCACTCGCTCGGCGGCAACGGGCTGACCACCGAGTACGGGCTGGCGCAGATGCTGGTGGCGTCCCGGCTGTTCCGCATCGCGCCGGTGAGCCGGGAGATGGTGCTCAACTTCATCGCCGAGCACTCGCTCGGCCTGCCCAAGAGCTACTGAGGCGCGCCATGACCGACACCCTGGTCCGGTACGAATCCTCCGGCGGCGCAGCGGTCCTCACGCTGGACAGCCCGCACAACCGCAACGCCATCTCCGAGCGCCTGCTCGCCGACCTACGGGCCGGCCTCGAGCGGGCGGCCGCGGACGACACCGCGCGGGCGGTGGTGCTCACCCACGCGGGCACCACGTTCTGCGCGGGCGCCGATCTCAAGGAGGCCGCCGCGAACGGGGCGGGCTCCGACCCGAAGTCGCGCACCCTCGCCATGATCGACGCGATGCGCGGCATCATCGAGTGCCCGAAGCCCGTGATCGCGCAGATCGACGGGCACGTCCGCGCCGGCGGCTTCGGCCTGATGGGCTCGTGCGATTTCGTGTTCGCCGGGCCCGCCGCATCGTTCGCCGTCACGGAGACCCGGATCGGCGTCGCCCCCGCGATGGTCTCCCTGGTGCTGCTGCCGCACCTGCCCTCCCGGGTCGCCTCGACCCTGCTGCTCACGGGCCGCAGGTTCGACGGTGCCGAGGCCGCCGGGTACGGCCTCATCACCGCCGCGGTGCAGGATCCGGCGGCGGCCGTGGCGGAGCAGCTCGCCGAGTTGCAGCTGTGCAGCCCGCAGGGGCTGCGGGAGACGAAGCAGATCCTGTGGCACGACGTGCTGCGCTCGTTCGACGAGCGGGCGAACGACCTCGGCGAGCAGTCCGCGCGGCTGTTCGGCTCCGCCGAATCGGTGGAGGGCATCACCGCGTTCCTGCAGAAGCGCGCGCCGAACTGGGCCGCGCCCGTCGGGGCGGATTAGGCTGATGGCGATGAGTGCCCTCCGCCCGCCGATCCGCGCGCCCCAGCAGTCCCGCAGCCGGGAGACCCGGCAGCGGCTGCTGGAGACCACCATCGCCTCGCTCGCGGCGCGCGGCTGGACCGCCACCACCGTGGGGAGCGTGGCCCGGCGGGCCGGGGTCTCCCGTGGCGCGGCGCAGCACCACTTCCCCACCCGGGAGGACCTGATCAGCGCGGCGCTCGAGTACATGGGCGAGCAGCGGCTCGCGCAGGTGGCGCAGGCGGGGGCCGCGGTGCCGGAGGGGCCCGAGCGGCCGTACGCGGTGGCCCGGCTCATCGTGGAGTACTACACGGACGATCTGTTCAAGGCGGCCCTGCACGTGTGGACCGCGGCCGCGAGCGATGATGCGCTGCGCGAGCGGATGCTGCCGTTCGAGAACAAGCACTCCCGCGAGGTGTTCGCCCTCGCGATGCGCCTGCTCGGCGTGGAGCGGGACGACGAGGAGGCCCGCCGCGCGGTGCAGGCCACCCTGGACCTCGCGCGCGGTCTCGGCCTCGCCGATCTGCTCTCCGACGACGCCGCCCGCCGCGAGCAGGTCGTCGACTTCTGGGGCCGGCAGCTCGCGTCCGTCTTCGCGGCACGCTGAGCGCCCCGTCCCGCCCTCAGCCGTTCTCGGACCGGACCAGCCGTTCCAGCCGGTCGAGGTCCCGGCGCAGGTCCGAGATCACCCCGAGCGGCCCGGGTTCCGCGGGCGCGGGCGTGCCCTCGGCGCGGAGGGCGTGCACAGCCATATCGGAGAGCTGGGCCGCGATAGCGGCGCGATCGTCGCCGTCGCGGTACCACCACGCGATCCAGTTGAGCGACCCGATGACGCCGAGGGCCGCGGTACGCGCGTCGACGTCCCGGAACTGGCCCGCCGCGATGCCCGCGTCGATCACGGCGGTCAACTCCCGCAGGACCTGGCGGCGGCTGGTGCGGTAGCCATCAGCGAGACTCTCCGGAAGGTCGGCCTCCGAGCGGATGAGGAGCCGGAACCGGTCCGGGGAGGCCATCTGATTGAGCGCGATCGACTCCGCCATCCGGTTCAGCTTCGTCGCCGGGTCGAATTCCTCAATGGCGTTGATCTCGCGAAGCAGCTGCGCGGGTTCCGCCGCGACCTCACTGACCAGTTGCGCGAACAGCTCGTCCTTGTTGGCGACGTAGTGGTACACCGCCTGCCGGGTGAGGCCGGTCGCATCGGCGATGTCCTGCAGCGTTGTGCCCGCCACGCCGCGCTCGGCAAAGAGACGGGCGGCGTTCTCCTTGATCTCCCGCTCGACGAGTTCCCGCCGTACGCTGGGCCGCCCGCGACGTTTCGGCTGCGCGGGCGTCTCCGTCTTCTCCGTGGCCATGGCACCCAACCTAGCCCTCAGACTGTGAGTGCAACGAGGTCGACACGCTCGCTCGCCAGCGCCGATGCACCGAGATCCCGTAGCTCGGCAGGGATGTCCGCGACGACGACCGCATCTCTCGCGCGGCGGATCTGCTCGCCTAGGTCGAGCCTGTCGAGAACCGCCTCCACCTCGTCCGACCCGGTGAGCCAGTATGTGCTCGCTGCCGGCAGGTCGGCGACGACGCGGCGCGCCTCCGCACTCCACGGCCGCGCGTCGGTGGTCACCAGAGCGGTGCCGACCGCCGTGCGCAGTTCCGCAGGCGCGAGGCGGTCCGCGTACCCTCCTGACGGAAGCCGCTGCGCGTACACCCAGTCGACGATTTTCGCCGGCTCGGGGACGTCGCCGGCGGGGGCGTCGGCGTATGACGCGAGACCGGCGGGAACGACCTGCGGCGCGGTCTCGGCGAACCGCTCCAGCGACACCTTGCCCGCCCTCGTCATGTACGCGATGAGCAGCTGCGCCACAGGCATCGCCGTACGTTCCGGAAAGGAGTCCCACCAGGCCATCGATCGCTCCGCGATCGTCTGCAGATAGTGCACGGCCGGGCGGCGTTCCGCCTCGTACGCGACGAGGGCCGACTCCAGGTCATCGGCGGCGAGCAGCGCGTTGTCCAGCGCGATCGCATCCTCCATCGCCAGCTTGGTACCCGATCCGATCGAGTAGTGCGCCGTGTGGGCCGCGTCCCCCAACAGAACGATGTTCCCGGTGTGCCAGCTCGCGCAGCGCACTGTCCGGAACCGCGTCCACTTGGTGCGGTTGCCGATGAGGTGGTGTCCGTCGAGGGATTCGCGGAAGGCCTCCTCAAGGAATTTCAGGGAGACCTCGTCGTTCTCCGTGTTCGGCGTCTGCTCGGTGGTCACGTCGAATCCCGCACGCTTCCATGTCTCCTCGTCGGTCTCGATGAGGAAGGTGCTGCGGTCCTCGGCGTACGGGTAGGCGTGCGCCACGAAGGTGCCGTACTCGGTGGCCACGGGGGTGAACACCGCAGCGGGCAGCTGATAGTCGGTGCCGGCCCAGAGGTACAGTCCGTCGCCGAACACGACGGACGGGCCGAATTCGGCCTCGTGCTCCGAGCGCGTCGCGCTCGAGATGCCGTCCGCCGCCACGATCAGGTCGGCGTCGAGGTCCGCGGCGGATCGCCGCTCGCCGAACCTCATGACGACCCCGGCCTCCTGAGCGAATCGCTGCAGCACCGTCAGGAGGGTCGCCCGCCCGATGCCCAGCAGCTCGCCGTGCGCGAGCCGAACCGCGTCGTCGCCCACCCGCATCGACATCTCGTGCGGGTGCGCGGCGTCGACGATCGCGGTGAGCGACGCCTCGTCGGCCTCCCGCAGGTTGCGCTGGGTCCGTGAGGCGAGTCCGACGCCGAAGCCGAAGGTCTTGTCGGCCTCGCCCTGTTCGTAGACCGTGACCTCGGCGTCCGGGTGGCTCAGCTTGAGCAGCCGGGCGGCGTAGAGGCCGCCGGGGCCGCCACCGAGGACCGCGATGGTGTTCAGCTTCATGTCCGTTCTCCTACTCGTGCCTCGGATTCGAGCCGCTGGATGATGTCCGCGCGCATGGCCTTCTTGTTGACCTTGCCGACATTGGTCTGCGGCAGCGCGGGCACCCACACCAGTCGTTCGGGCCATTTGAACTTCGCGACTCCCAGACCGTCCATGTGCTCCTGGACTTGGGCCATGGTCAGTTCGTCACCCGTGGCGGAGACGAGGAAGGCGCAGGCCTTCTCGCCCAGTCGCTCGTCGGGCATCGCCACGACCGCGGCTGCGGCTATGCCGCCGTGGCTCAGGAGCAGCAGCTCGACCTCCTCGGCGTTGACCTTCTCGCCGCCGCGGTTGATGAGGTCCTTGATCCGGCCCTCGATCGCCACGTACCGCCGACCGTCGAACTCGTGCAGCGCCGCGAGGTCACCCGTGCGGTAGAAGCCGTCCGCGGTGAATGCCGTGGCGTTGTGCTCCGGCGCGCCGAAGTACCCGGGAATCGTGTAGGGACCACGGCAGCAGAGCTCGCCGACCTCGCCCACGGCAACGGGCTCCTCACTGTTGGGGTCGAGGACGGCGATCTCGTCGTCGGGTGCGATCGGCACGCCGACGGTCGCCCGGCGGGCGGCGACCGGCGCGTCGAGCGGAGTCACGATGAACATGCCCTCGGACATGCCGAACATCTGTCCGGCCCAGTGCCGATCACCGTCGTCGAGCTTGTCGAACAGCTCGGTCGGTACCTTCGCCCCGGAGAGGACGGTGCGGCGCACCGTCTTCAGGACCGGCTCGAAGTCCGCTGAGCCGGCGGGCTGGTAGTGCCCGTGCCCGATGAGGACATCGGTGACGGCGCTGCGCTCGAGCAGCGGGAAGGACGCCCGCGCATCCGGGGTGCCGAGCACGAGCGTGGCCCCCACCGAGTGCGCCGCGTGCACGGCACACGAGATCCCCGCATTGTGGATCACCGGGATCAGGTGCGCGATCCGGCTCTCCTCGGTCCACCCGAACGCCTCGGCGTAGTACCGGCCGTTGTTCCAGTACTCGGCGTGGATCCGTGGGATCACCTTGGGTACGCCGGTGGTGCCGCCGGACAGCTGGAAGACGGCGACGTCCTCCGGGGCGATCCGCGACTCGATCGACTCCACCAGGGCCCGGGCTCTCGCAGTGTCGATGTCGGCGCCGAGGTCCTCGATCCGGACTGTCCCGGACTGTTCCTCGGGTGCTCCGATCGTGAGGATGTGGCGGAGCGTGGGATGGCCGTCGCCGATCTCGCGTGCGAAATCCACGAGATCGAACGACAGCCCCGCTTCGACGAGATGCGCGACCGCACCGACCTTCTCGCTGATGTGGCCGATCTCGTGCCGTCGATGCTGTGAGAGCGTCGCCACCGGGATCAGGCCCGCCTTCAGCGCGCCGTACCAGGCCAGGATGGTCGTGTCCCGGTTGTTCACCTGGAAGATCACCGGGTCCAGTGGGCTCAGGCCCAGCTCGGACAGGCCGGCCGCGATGCGGTCGGTCCGCTCGTCGAGCTCCGCGTAGGTGTAGCTCGCCCCCTCGGTAATGAGTGCGGTCCGATTCGAGTGCGCGAGCGCGGTCTCGTGCAGACGCGCTGCGGTGGGCCTGTCGCTCCACGCTCCGCTCGCGCGGTAACGGGCGGCCCGCTCGGCGGGATACCGGACGAGCCGGCCCTCCCAATCGTGCGGCGTCATTGATACACCTCGTCTTCGATCGAACCCATCAGCGGGTGGGCGCGGCGGGCAGCAGTGCGGTCAACTCGCCCACGTGGTCGGGGTGATCAGCCGGGACGATCCCCGAGTAGACCGCCGACCAGCAACCGGGGCAGCACTGCTGGCGGAAGACGACCTCGCTGTCGACGTACTCCGATGGATCGGAGGTGACCTGCGGCCCGGCGGCGTTCGTCGGCCCCTCGTACCGGGCGAGCGAGAGCTTGCCCGACTTGGTGTCGCCGAGCAGGCGACCGCAGTGGGCACACGCGATGACGCGCGCCTCGCCGATGGAGACCTCGGCGAGGTTGTCGTCGATGCGGCGTGCGGCACGCAGGTCGACGGTGGCCTCCTGCGACTCCGGCACCTCGGAGCGGTCGCGCCGCTCATCGAGCATGGCGGCTCGAAGGTCGGCGGTCGCGGCCTCGTCGACCTCGCCGTCCGCGACGACGACGCCGTAATTGACCCGGGCGCCACCATCGGTGACTTTGCCGTTCACCACGTCCCGCGCGACCGAGGCGGGCTCGCGGCGCAGCGGGTCGCCGTAGCCGCCGCCGCCCTGCCAATGCATGTACAGCACCTCGCCGGGGGCGAGGTAGCTCTCGGCGTAGCAGGCGCCGGTCTCCTGCACACCGCCCAGATCCTCCAGCCCGCCGGGCAGCTCGCCCGCCGAGAGCAGTTCCTGGATCCGGGAATCGCGCGCCAGGACCTCCAGGCCCGTGTTACCGGGCAGGCCGCCCGCGAGGCCGCCGTTCTGCGCCACGGCCTTACCGGCCGAGGCGAAGACGAGGCCCATCGGCACGCTGGAGCCGTACGGAGTGACCGCGAGAGAGGCGCTGACGCCACCGCGCATGCGGCCGGGGCCGCCCGAGTCCGGCTCCTCCCGCCGCCACAGGGTCAGCAGCGGGTACAGGAACTCGGTCATCTCGGTGTCGGGGATGCGCCCCATCGGGATACAGAACAGGCCACCGGTGTCCATGCCGTCGGCCACCGGGCGCGCGCCGTAGCCGCCGGCCATGGGCTCCATCATGATGTTGAGGAAGGGCACCGGGTGCTCGCCGCGCTCGTCGAGGCCCGCCACCACGGCGGTATCCCAGGTGCCGCAGCACGAGGCCTGCACGTTCTTGCCCAGTTCGATGTTCTGGTCGAGCATCTGGGCCAGGCACTCGGCGATGAGGTTGCCGGTGAGCCAGGCGGGGCCGATCGGGCCACGACTCACGGCTGCGGGGAAGGTCGCATTGTTGATCGTGCCCTCCTCGGAGACCAGGTCGAAACACCGCATGAGACCGCCTGCGGACCACGGGATGTCGGCCGCGAGAATCGGCAGGAGCGCGAGCATGACTCCGCCGCGCATGCCGGCGTACGTGCAGTTGATGACGCCGGTCTGCGGATCGGTGCCGGTGAAGTCGAAGACGAGCTTGTCGTCGGCCTTGGTCATCGCGACCGTGATCTTGTGCAGCCCTCGGTCGCCCACGGACGCCTGGTCCTGGTATCCGGTGGCCTTCCAGGTGCCGTTCGGCAGCCCCTGAAGCTTCGTGCGCAAACGCGACTCGGCGTCGTTCATCATGCGCTTCATGACGGCCTTGACGGTATCGGCTCCGTACTGCTCGATCACCGCGAGCAAGCGGTTGCGGCCCACCGTGTTCGAGCCGATCTTGGCGCGCAGGTCGAGGCCCACCAGCATCGGGACTCGCGAGCGCCGGGTCCAGGCGTCGGAGACGTCGCGCTGCAGCTGGTGATCGCGGACCACCTTGATGGGCGGCGTGGGTAGCGACTCGGAGAAGACGTCCTTGGCGGACGGGTCGAAGGAGCCGAGACCCGAACCTCCGAGGTCGGGCTCGTGGCAGATGGCACTGGTCCACGCGAAGAGCTTGCCCTCGTGGAAGACCGGCTGGTACACGATCACGTCGCTCTGGTGCAGACCGCCACCGACCCACGGGTCGTTGCAGAGGAACATGTCGCCGTCGGCGATGCCGGGGTTGTCCGCGCGGTTCTGCAGAGTCCAGTAGATCGCGAGGTCGACGGCGCCGACCAGCATGGTGTTGTAGAGGCCCACCTGGACCTCCTGGCCGACCTCGTCGCTCACGGCGAAGTCGAAGTCGTTGGCGTCGGTGACGATCGGCGAGCCGGACATACGCTTGAGCGCCTCGCCCATCTCGTCAGTGACCGACCACAGGCGGTGGCGGATGACCTCGTAGGTGAGCGGGTCGACGGCGTCGATCTGCTCCTGGGTGACGGTGTGCAGCTCGACGTGGGCGCCGACGGCGCGGCTGAGGGCCTCGGGATCGAGGGGGCGGCTGGAGAAGATCTCCGAGCCGGGGATCGGTGCGGTCATGGTGGTTCTCCTTGGGGGATCAGGCGCGCGCGAGGGCGTCGGCGGGGTCGGTGACGATGGCGGCGGGCCGGTCCACGGCGATGTGCAGGTTGCCGAGCTTGTCGATGGTTCCGGTGGTGTCGTGCGGGACGACGACGGTGGTGGTCGGCACCTCGATCACCGCGGGACCGCGGAGTACGTGGCCGGCGCGGAGCTTGGTGTAGTCGTAGATGTCGGTGTCGACGTAGCCGCGGGTCGCGCCGAGGCAGACCCTGCGGGTGCCGGTGAGCGCCTCGGAGGCGTCGGCCGAGTCAGCCTCCTCCATCGGCGGCAGGGTGGGCGAGAAGGGCAGGACGCCTGTGCCGCGCACGCGGTAGGTGATCGCCTGGATGCCGGCCTCACGGAAGCCGGAGCCGGCGCCGTACAGGTCGGCGTACTTGGCCTCGAACTTGTCCGATGCTTCGGCCAGGTCCTGCGCAGTGAGGTCCCCGCCCGGGATCGGGGTCGCGACCTCCGCGAGCTGCATCGAGTACCGCATGTCGATCTCGCGCTCGACCTCGACCGTGGAGAAGTTCAGTCCCTGGCGGTCCAGCATCGCCCGCACCTGCGCCTCGAGCTGCTCGAAGTTGCGCTGCACGCGCTGCGGGTCCAGCGGGAGCGTGGCGGGGTCCGACATCTCCCTGGCGAGCACGATGTCCGACGAGGCCAGGCCGTACGCCGAGAAGGCCGAGGCCACCTGACCGAGCGGCACCACCACGTCGGTGGCGCCGATCTCCTGCGCGTAGAGGCCGCAGTGCGCGGGGCCGGAACCGCCGAAGGCGTAGACGATGAAGTCGCGGGGGTCGTGGCCCGCCTCGACGACCGTCTTGCGGAGCAGGTCGCCGGTCTGGGCGTTCTGCACCTCGTAGATCGCTGCGGCTGCGTCCTCGATCGACAGGCCGAGAGGTTCGGCGATGCGGGTGCGGATCGCCTCGCGGGCGAGGCTCACGTCGAGCGCGCGCCGCCCGCCGAGCAGGCCGCGCTCGGGGATGATGCCGAGCACGAGGTTGGCGTCGGTGTTGGTGGGCTCGGTGCCGCCGGCGCCGTAGCAGGCGGGGCCGGGAACGGCCTGGGCGCTGTGCGGGCCGATCTGCAGATTGCCGCCCGCGTCGATCCAGGCGATCGCGCCGCCGCCGGAGCCGATGGCGTGCACCTCGAGGGTAGGGACGTTGATCGGGTGGTGGTTGATGATGGTGTTCGACGATCGGACCGGTTCGCCGTCGACGACCAGGCCCGCGAGGAAGGTGGTGCCGCCGGCGTCCGTCGCGATGATGTTGCGGTGGCCGAGCTGCTCGCCGAGCGAGACGGCGCCGACCACGCCTCCGGTGAGGACCGAGCCGACAGTCGAGATGGCGTTACCGGGTGCCTCCGCGGCGGCGACGGCGCCGCCGTTGCTCTGCATCACGAGGAGGGGGCCGGCGAGCTTCTTCTCGCGCAACTTGCCCTCCAGCTCTCCGAGGTAGTCCCGCAGGCCGGGGCCGATCTGGGTGCTCATGATGGTGGTCGCGTTCCGCGCGAACTCGCGGATGCGCGGCGAGACCTCGCTGGAGATCGCCACGAACAGGTTCGGATCCACCTCGTGGGCGATCTCGCGGATGCGCTTCTCGTGCGCGTCGTTGCGGAAGGACCAGAGCAGGGAGACGGCGATGGCGGTGATGCCGTCGGCCACGAGGGTGCGGACCGCCTCACGGACCTCGTCCTCGTTCAGAGGGACGATCACCCGGCCGTCGCGATCCACCCGCTCGGTGACCTCCTTCGCGTGGCGCTTACGGACGAGGCCATGGGACTTGCTCTGCCCGATGGGATCCTGAAGCTCCTCGGGCGCGCGGCCGAGGTAACGGCCCTCGACGTTCATGATGTAGATCGAATCGCGGTGCCCCTTGGTGGTGATGAAACCGATGTCCGGGACCTTGTTCATGACGAGCGCGTTGAGCGAGGACGTCGTGCCGTGCGCGATGTGATGGGTGTTCGCCAGCATCTCCTCGACGGACTGGCCCAGCTGCTCCGCGAGCACCGCCAGTACATCCATGACACCGCCCGAGTAGTCGGGAGGCGTCGACGGCGCCTTGCCCGCCACGACCATGCCGTTGCCGTCGTCCAGGACGGCGTCCGTGAACGTTCCGCCGACGTCCACACCGATTACGTATGCCATGAGTTCCTACTCTCCTTCGAACCGGCTCCCGCAGTGATCGGGATCACGCTACTGACTATCACGACGATTATTCGACGTCACCGCAGACAAAGTCAAGAGGGTGGTGGAAATCACTGAAAGACCCCACAACCGCTTGACTTGCCGACGTGTACGTCGAATACTCGTCATAGTCGCAAGATAAATATCAGCCCCGGAAGGACCTCCATGAGCACCCATCGGATCGGCCTCGTCGTACCGAGCAGCAATGTCACCGTCGAGACCGAACTGCCGAGGATCCTGGGCCGGCATCCGATCTCGGACTTCTCGTTCCACTCCACTCGGATGCGGATGCACACCGTCTCCCCTGAGGGACTCGCGGCGATGAACGCTCAGCGTGAGCGGTGCATCATGGAGATCGCGGACGCCTCGCCCGAGGTCATCATGTATGCGTGCCTGGTCGCGATCATGGTCGGCGGGCCCAGCGAACATCGCCGCGTCGAGTCCGCTGTCGCCGAGCAACTCGCAACCGGCGGCTCGGAGTCACGCATCCGCTCCAGCGCGGGTGCCCTCGTCGAGGGGCTGCAGGCCCTCGATGCCAAGCGCGTCGCCCTGGTGATGCCGTACATGAAGCCGCTCGCGCAGCAAGTGGTCGACTACATCCAGGCCGAAGGCCTCGAGGTGGCCGACTGGCGAGCCCTTGAGGTCGCCGACAACAACGAGGTCGGATGCATCCCCGGTGATCGCGTCATGCAGGCCGCCCGGTCGATCGATCTCACCGGTGTGGACGCGCTCGTGATCAGCTGTTGCGTCCAGATGCCCTCGCTGGACCTGGTGCAGCCCGCCGAGGACGAGTTCGGCATCCCGGTCCTGTCCGCCGCCACCGCGGGCGCCTACAGCGTGCTGCGCAGCCTCGGCCTGAACGCCGTTATCGAGGGCGCCGGGAGCCTCCTGCGCGCCGACATCGACTCCACTCCCGCCTGATCCTTCGAATTCCCCGAAAGGAGACCATCATGTCCGATTCTCAGCACCTGGTCCAGGGCGTCGACCACGTCGCGTACCCCACCTTCGACCCTGCGGGCACCGTGAAGTTCTACCGAGACACCCTCGGCTTCCCCGTGGTCCACTCGATCTGCGCCGCAGGCTGGGGCCCCGACCAACACCCGGACTTCATCCACTTCTTCTTCGACATCGGCAACGACGATCGCCTCGCCTTCTTCTACTACTTCGGTCTCGAGGAGTTCGACGGCGGCCCACAGGGCGATTCGTACTCCAAGTTCGCCGGGGACGTACCGATCTGGTTCATCCGCAGCCGCCACCTCGCGATCCACGTGCAGAGCGAGGAGCACCTCATGGAGTACCGGCGGCGCCTCGACGCGAGCGAGTGGCCGGTCGAGATGCAGATCCAGCACGAGACGATCGAGTCGATCTACACCCACGATCCCAACGGCTACATGATCGAGATCACCCGTGCCATGCGCCCCGTGACCCCGCAGGAGGACCTGGACGCGAACATCACCATCGACGCCCTCGTCGACGTCGTCTCCGGGCCGAACCCGTCCATGGACGCCCTGCTCGTCCGCAAGGCGGAGCTGATCGTCGACCGCGCCGAGAAGTGGCAGGCCGAGCAGCCCGCCACAACGACCTCCGAGGAGGTGTCCCGATGACCAGCGTGTTCGTTCTCGACGTTCCCGAGAACCGCCCCGTCGTCGAGGTCGCGGCAACCGCCGAGACCGTCACGGTCGAACGGGTCGGCCCCTACTTCAAGGTCAGCGCCCCCGGCCCGATCGTGATCGACCGCCGCGCCACCGGCTGCCGCCACGCCGTCTGGTACAGCAGCGTGGCCGGCCTACTCGACGCGCGGATCACGCAGTGGGACAAGGACGCGATGCGGTTGGAGGAGAGGTGAGCACCCCCGCACCCGAGGCGCGTCTCGGCGCGGGCCGCTACATCGAGTCGGCGGAGATCCCCGCCGGCACGATCACCACGGCGCACGAACTCGCCACCGCCGACGGCGCGAAGGTCTACGGCATCCTGCGGACGCTGCCGGGGGCGCGCACCGTCGTCTCCCTCATGCACCCGCGGCAGGACCTCAGCCACCACGTGTTGGTTCCCGAACTGCTCGCCCGCGGCTTCGCGGTGTGGACCCAGGGCACCCGGTCGACCAACAACGACCTGAACCTGATCCACGAGCAGGCGCTGCTCGACGCGGCGGCCGGCCAGGTGTTCCTGCGGGAGAGCGGCTTCGAGAGTCTCGTCACGCTGGGGCACTCCGGCGGCGGCACGCTGTTCGCGTTCTACCACCAGCAGGCCGGCCTCGCGCCCGAGGACCGGTTGCGGAAGGCCCCGTCGGGCCGGCCCGTGGATCTGTCGGTCGCGGACATGCCGGTGCCCGACGCGGCAGTCTTCATGGCGCCGCATCCCGGCCAGGGCGCGCTGCTACAGCGGCTGATCGACCCGTCCGTCGCGGACGAATCCGATCCCTTGTCCGTGGTGCCGGAGCTCGACCCGTACTCCGCGGCGAACGGCTTCGCGCCGCCTGGTGAGTCCTCGTCGTACTCCGCCGAGTTCATCGACCGATACCGCGCTGCGCAGGTCGAGCGGATCGCGCGGATCGACGCCGAGGCAAGGGCACGCGTCGCCCTCGCCGACGATGCGCGGGCCCGGTTCAAGGCCTCGCAGGACCCGGCGGACCGTCGCGCTTCGGTCGTTCCTCGCGTACTCACGGTCTACCGCACCGACGCGGACCTGCGCTTCGTCGACCTGTGTCTCGACCCGAACGATCGGCCCTACGGATCGTTGTTCGGCCGCCGGCCCGACCTCACGAACTACGGGCTCGTCGGGTTCGGGCGGTTGGTCACCCCCGAGGCGTGGATGTCGACGTGGTCGGCGAACACGACGAACGCCGACTTCCTGCGCTGCGCGCCCGGGGTGTCGGCGCCGGCGCTGTTCGTCGAGCTCACCGGCGACGCCGCGTGTTTCTCGGCGGATGCCACGGCCATGGTCGCCGCCCTGGGGTCGACCGACGTCGACCACCGCCGGGTCGCCGGAACGCACTTCGGCGGCCCCATCCGTCCCGGGGCACCGACCGGAGCCTCCCTGGCAGCGGCCGAGATCGGCGGCTGGCTCTCCGAAAGGTTCCCCGCGTGACGATCCGACTGGTGACGGGCCTGTGCCTGTTCGCGCTGGTCCTCGAGGGCTACGACATCCTGATGTTCGGGCTGGTCGTCCCCTCGCTCCTGAAGTACGCGCCGTGGGCGCTCACCACGGCACAGGTCGGCTGGCTCGGCTCGATCGCCCCGCTCGGCATGCTGGTCGGGGCGCTCGCCGCCGCGGCCGTCGGAGATCGACTGGGGCGCCGCGCCACCCTGCTGGGCGCCGTCGTGGTGTTCTCGGCGTCGATGCTGCTGTGCGCCGTCGCACCGAGCTACTCGCTGTTCGCCGCGGGCCGGCTGGGCATCGGCCTCGGCGCGGGCCTGCTGATGCCCACGGCTGCGGCGGCGATCGTGGAGTTCACCCCTCCCGCGCTCCGCAACCGGATGGTCACCGTCGCCTTCGCCGGCACATGCGTCGGCGGCATCCTGGCGGGCGTCCTCTCGCTGTGGCTGGTTCCGGCCTTCGGTTTCCGCGCGATGTTCTGGGCCGGTGCCGTTCCCGCGCTGCTTCTGCTGCCGATGCTGTGGGCCCTGTTCCCGCGGGACGCGGCGATCGAGCCGGACGGGGAGGACTCCCCGGGATCGGACGCCGGGCCGGTGGTCCGGGTCGCGCAGGTTTTCCGCAGCGGCGGTGTCCGTGTCACCCTGGGCTTCTGGGTCGCGATGGGGCTCTGCCTGCTGATGGTGTTCGGCGTGGCGGCCTGGCTGCCAAAGCTGATGCAGAACGCCGGATACGGTCTCGCGAAGGCGTTGTCGTTCCTCCTGATCCTCAACGTCGGCGCCCTGGTGGGGAGCCTGGCCGGCGGCTGGCTCGCCGACCGGTTCGGGATCCGGTCTGTCACCGCCGCGTTCTTCCTCGGCGCGGGCCTCGCGCTCGTGGCGCTGACGACCCAGCCGGCCACGGTGATCGCGTACGCGCTCGTCCTCGTCGCCGGGGCGGGCACCACGGGCACCCAGATCCTGCTGAACGCCTACGTCGCCGCGCACTACCCCGCGTCGTGCCGCTCGGCGGGCGTCGGCCTGGCGCTCGGTGTGGGTCGCCTGGGCGCCATCGCGGGACCGTCGTACGGCGCCTGGATCATCGGACTCGGAGCCGGATATAGCTGGCAGATAGCGGCGTTCGCGATCCCTGCCTTGCTCGGTGCGGCGGTGGTCATGACGCTGGCGGCACGCCCGCCGGCCCGCCGCGGGGCCACCGAGGCGGTCGCCGCGTGACCCCGGTGGTACACACGGAGCGGATCCGCGTCGAGTACGCGGAGACCGACATGGGCGGGGACGCACACGCGGCCACGGTCGTGCTCTGGGCGGAGCGGGCCGAGCACGGCCTACTCCGCTCGGTCGGGCTGCACCCCACCTTCCCCCGGCGCCGCGTCGAGATCGACTATCTCGCACCGGCGTTCTACGGCGACGAGATCGATGTCCGCGTCGAGGTGACCGCCGTCGGTACCACGTCGGTCACCTTCGCCTGGTCCGGCGTTCGTGGTGAGACCACGTGCTTCACCGGGCGCACCGTGGCGGTCGACGTCGTCGACGGTGCACCCACGCCCGTGCCGCCCGCACTGGCGCGGCTCGCCGCACCGCCGGGCGCCTGACCGTCAGGCCTTGTCGAGGTAGTCGCCGCGGTCGCCGCCGAGGATGACCTCGTTGACGGCCTTCAGCTCCGGGTGGCGCTCGAGTTCCGGGTCCTCGCCCACGATCTCGTAGGCGAGGTCCCGCGCCGCGGCCAGCACGTCGCCGTCGTGCGCGAGGTCGAGGAAGCTCAGCCGGCGGGCGAGGCCGGACTGGTCGACGCCGAGGATGTCACCGAAGCCGCGGTACTCGAGGTCGAGCTGGGCCAGCGCGAAGCCGTCTACGGTCTCGGCCACCGCGTTCAGCCGCTCGAGCGTACGCTCCGATCCGGTGGCCGTGATGAGCAGGCACAGCCCGGGCAGCCCGCCGCGGCCGACGCGGCCGCGCAGCTGGTGCAGCTGGCTGATGCCGAAGCGCTCGGCGTCCATGATCACCATGGTGCTGGCGTTCGCGACGTCCACGCCGACCTCGATCACGGTGGTGGCCACCAGCACGTCGATCTCGCCGGCCGCGAACGCCGCCATGGTCTCGGCCTTCTCGTCGGCGGGCAGGCGGCCGTGCAGCAGGGCCATCCGGTGCTCGCCCAGCGGGCCGGCGATGAGCTGCTCGTACATGTCCACCGCGGACGTCATCCGCGGCTGGGTGTCCTCCGCCTCGGCCTCCACCTTCGCCATCTCGCGGCGCATGGGCGCGGCGATGCGGTCGAATTCGTAGTCCTCGTCGGTGAAACCGGCCTTCGCCTGCGCCCCGGTGGCGTCGTCGCCGATCCGCGGGCACACCACGTACACCTGGCGGCCCGCGCGGACCTCCTCGTCGACGCGGGCCCACGCCCGCTCGACCCACCCGGGGCGCTCCTCGGGGACCACGGACGTCTGGATCGGCTGCCGCCCGCGCGGCAGCTCCCGCAGCACGGACGTCGCCATGTCTCCGAACTGCGCGAGGGCGACGGTCCGCGGGATGGGGGTCGCCGTCATCACCAGCAGGTGGGGCACGGATTCGTCGTCGGCGCCCTCGCCGGTGCCCTTGCGCCGCAACCGGTCACGCTGCTCCACGCCGAACCGGTGCTGCTCGTCGACCACTACCAGGCCCAGCCGGAAGAACTCGACGGTGTCCTCGAGCAGGGCGTGGGTGCCGATCACGATGCCCGCCTCGCCGGTCACGATGCGCAGGAGCGCGGCCCGCCGCTGCGCCACCGTCATCGACCCGGTCAGCAGGGTCACGGTGGTCGCGGCCTCGGCGGCGCCGAGTTGCCCCGCCTCGCCCAGTTCGCCGAGCATCGCGGTGATCGACAGCAGGTGCTGGGTCGCGAGCACCTCGGTGGGGGCCAGTAGCACGGCCTGGTGTCCCGCGTCGACCGCGGCGAGCATCGCGAGCAGCGCGACCAGCGTCTTGCCGGATCCGACCTCGCCCTGGAGCAGGCGGGTCATCGGGTGGTCGCGGGCCATGTCGCCGAGGATCTCGGCGAGCACGCCCTCCTGACCAGCGGTGAGCGAGAACGGGAGCCGCTCGCGGAGCCCGGCCTGCAGCGGACCGTCGGGCGCGTGCAGCGGCGGGGCGCCGACGATGCCGATGTCGTGCGCCCGGCGGGCGAGGGCCGTCTCGATCGCGACGGCCTCGTCGAAGGCGAGGCGGCGCTTGGCCTGCGTCACCTGCGCCCGGCCCTCGGGCTTGTGGGCGGCGCGCACCGCCTCGTCGAGCCCCATCAGCGCGTGCATCGCGAGGAACGCCGGCGGTAGGGATTCGGGGACGGGTGCGAGGCGGCGCAGTACCCGATCGACGAGCGAGAGGATCAGCCACGTGGGCATGTTCTTGGTGCCGTGGTAGATCGGCACGGTGGGCTGCATCAGGAGACTCAGGTCGGCGAACTTGAGCCGCTTCGACCCGGCCTTGGTCGACCCCGCCTCGTTGGCGGCGAGCGCCTCCGCCGAGGTGATCGTGGTGTCCGGCAGGACCAGCCACTCGGGGTGGGTGAGCTGCAGCTTGCCGTTGAATTCGCCCAGCCGGCCGATGAGCAGCAGTTGCCGATCGGGCCGGATCGGCTTGGGCAGGTAATTGAAGAAGGTCACCTCGTAGGCCCGGACCTTGTTGACCACCTGCACCCGGAACATCTTCTTGCCGCGGTGATGCGGCTTCGGGGGCGTGATCGCCGTGACGGTGCCGATCACGACGATGTCGTCGCCGATGCGGGGCTCGGAGCGTCGGGTCCCGTCGTCCTCGACCGCGCCACCCTCGTACCGGAACGGGAAGTGCCGCAGCAGGTCTCCGACGGTGACGAGGCCGAGCTCGGTGGTCACCGCCTCCGCGATCTCGGGGTCGACGGCCTCCGCGAGCGGCGTCTGCAGCGTGAGGGTGCGCGCGGAGCTCATTCGACGCCGATCTCCATCACACTCCCGGTCTGCCCGCCTACGTATCCGACCACCTCGACCTCCGGGCGGTCCGGACGCAGGGCGGCACTCACCCGGTCGGGGAAGTCGCCGTCGCCGGCCTCGCCCAGCAGCACCGTCACCATGTCACCACCCGTCGCCAGCAGCAGCTCGGCCAGTGCCTCGCCTGCGGAGTACTGGTCCTCCTCGAGCACCACGACCTCGCCGCCGACCATGCCGAGGTAGTCGCCGGGGCCGCAGGGCCCGAGGATCGTCAGCGCGTCCTCGGTGACGGCGACCACGGACCCGCACCGCGCGCCCGCGGCGGCCTCCGCCATCGAGTAGGTGTCATCGGCGGCGTGGCCGTTCGGCTCGTGCACCGCGAGCGCGGCGATCGCCTGCACCATCGACGAGGTCGGCAGCAGCGTCACCAGGACCCCGGACTCGCGCGATCGCGCAGCCACCGCCAGCAGTTCCGGGGTGGGCAGCGCGCCGTTGGGCATGAGCAGTACCTCGCGGCCCTCGAACCGGTGCAGCGCGGCGAGCAGCTCGGCGTGGGTCATCCCCTTGTCGCAGCGGATCACCTCCGCGCCGGCGCCCGCGAACAGCTCCGCGGCGCCGTCGCCGGAGACCAGAGCGACGATGGCGCGCGGCGCGTCGAGCAGCGCCTGCAGCGGTGTCTCGGTGTGCCCCGTCTCCTGCAGCACGTTGACGGCGATGCTGCGGAGCTTGCCGTGCCGCAGGCCCGCCTGGATCGCGGCGCCCGGCTCTGTGGTGTGCGTGTGCACCGACCAGGTGGCCACGGGGTCGGGATCGGCGGCGGCCACCACGACCACCGAGTCGCCGAAGGCCTGCAGTTCGGCGCGCAGCCGGTTCGCCGTGGCCTCGGTGGCGGCGGGCAGCAGGTACATCACCTCGTAGTCGGCGTGCGGGCCGCGGGGCGGGTCCTCGGGGGCGCCGTGCTGGTGCGCGCCGTGCGGGTGCCCGTGCTCCGTATCGGCCTGCACGTGCACGTGCGGCGCGATCTGCCGGCCGAACCGCGGGCGCTCGGGCGCGGCCCCGGAAGTCACGTCGACGAGGGCGTCGAGCAGCACCAGCAGGCCGCGGCCGCCCGCGTCCACGACCCCCGCGGCGGCGTTGTCGGGGAGTTGGTCGCGGGTGCGCAGCAGGGCGTCGAACGCGGCGTCGGCGGCGCCGCGGCTGCAGCCCGCCAGGTCGCCGCGGCCCGCGAGCGCGGCCCGGGCGCCGTCGGCGGCGGCCCGCAGGACGGAGAGGATGGTGCCCTCGATGGGGTCGGCGACGGCGGAGGTCACCAGGTCCGTCGCCTTCGACAGTCCGGTGGCGAGGCCGTCGGCGGTGAGGTCCGCGTCGGCACCGAGCTGCGCGGCGAGGCCGCGCATGATCTGGGAGACGATGACGCCGGAGTTGCCGCGGGCCCCGGCCACGGCGCCGGCGACGGTGGCGCGGGCCACCGCGTGCGGGCCCTCGGTGCGGTCCGCCTCCTCCGCCGAGCGTGCCGCGGCGCGCAGGGTGACCAGCATGTTGGTGCCGGTATCGGCGTCGGCGACCGGGAACACGTTGAGGGTGTTGATCTCGTCGACGGCGCGCTCGAGTCCGAGGACGGCACGGCGCAGCCAGGCCACCACCACGCGGCCGTCGTCCGCAGTCGGTCCCGTCACGGCTGCCAGCCTAGTGGGCGCGCGCGCCCGGGACGGGCGCCGGAGCGGTTTGGCGACGCCGCCTCCGCTCGGCTATGCTTGCAGGGTTGCCTCGCGTCCGGACGTGTCCACACGGCTCATGACCCGCGGGGCCGAGCACTGGATCTACACACTACCTGCGAGGAGTACACGACTATGGCTGCCGTCTGCGACGTCTGCGACAAGGGCCCCGGCTTCGGTAAGTCGGTCTCGCACTCGCACCGGCGTACCAACCGCCGGTGGAACCCGAACATCCAGACCGTGCGCGCCCAGGTCGCGCCCGGTCAGACCCGCCGCCTGAACGTGTGCACCTCGTGCATCAAGGCCGGCACGGTCGTTCGCGGCTAGTACGCGAGAACAGCTTCACGACGGCCTGCGACCGCCCGGTCGCGGGCCTTCGTGCATCGGCGCCTCAGCGGGTGCGGTAGGTCGCGGTGCACTTCTGATCGAGGTGCAGCACCTCGCACCCCCCACCGAATCGGGACCGGTGATGACGAACCTTCTGGCCGGCGCGGTGCGGCTACCGCGCGGCCGCCAGGTGCGGAAGGCGCCAGTCGACCGGCTCCGCCCCCAGCGACACGAGCGCCTCGTTCGCGCGCGAGAACGGCTTCGAGCCGAAGAACCCGCGGGATGCGGAGAGCGGTGACGGGTGGACGGATTCGATCCGCGGGACGTCCCCGAGCCGCGGCCCGAGCGACGCCGCATCGCGACCCCACAGGATCGCCACCAGCGGCGCGTCGCGCGCCACGAGCGCATCGATCGCGCACTCGGTGACCTTCTCCCAGCCCTTGCGCCGGTGCGAGGCGGGCTCGCCGGGGCTCACCGTGAGCACCCGGTTCAGCAGCAGCACACCACGATCCGCCCACGGGGAGAGATCGCCGTTCGCGGGCAGCGGCAGGCCGAGGTCCGAGCAGTACTCGGTGTAGATGTTCTGCAGGCTCCGCGGGATCGGCCGCACCGACGGGTCCACCGAGAACGAGAGGCCCACCGCGTGCCCCGGCGTGGGGTACGGGTCCTGGCCCACGATCAGCACCCGCACGTCCGCGAACGGCTGCGCGAACGCGCGCAGCACGTTCGCCCCGGACGGGAGGTAGCCGCGGCCCGCCGCGTTCTCGGCGCGCAGGAACTCGCCGAGCGCGGATATCTCGTCCGCCACCGGCGCCAGCGCCCGCGCCCATTCCTCCTCGACGGTGTCCGCCAGTGGTCTCGCCGTCATCGCCTACGCCTCCTCGGGCTCGGTGAAGGTGTTCCAGCCCCCGGCCGCGGGCCCGGCATCACCGTCGACGGTGACGGTGCCCGGGGGCAGCGCGCCCGGCGCCGCGACCGTGCCGATGGGCCGCCACCCGGCCGGCGGGCCCGCGGCGGCGGGGAACGTCGCGAGCAGGGCGTGGTCCTCTCCGCCGGTGCGCACCCAGCGGTCGGCGTCGGCGCCGAGGGCCGCGGCGCACTCGGTGAGCTCCGGGCCGGGGGCGAGCCGGGCACCGTCGAGCGCGATGCTCACGCCCGAGGC
>JBEBXD010000050.1:0-33135 GCA_040391845.1 Tsukamurella paurometabola
GCGCCCGGTGCGTTCGAGCAGGGGCCGCCCGGCCTCGCGTTCGAGGGTGGTGAGCTGCTGCGACACCGCCGACGGGGTGTAGTCGAGGGCCTGGGCCACGGCCGCGATGGTGCCGCGGTGGGACAGCTCCCGCAGGAGCCGGAGGCGGTGCAGATCGAGCATCACATCAGCTTATGCTCATCGTCGAGAATCCGTGCTGGAACTTCTGCTCGCGGTGCCGGACCCTGAGGTCATGCAGCTGACCGGTCTCCACGTCCCCCTGATCACGCCGTTCGCCGCCGACGGCACCGTCGACCTACCCGCCCTGGAGCGCCTCGCCCGCGACACGATCGCGGACGGCGCCGACGGCCTCGTCGCCCTCGGCACCACCGGCGAGCCCGCCACGCTCACCCCGGACGAGCGCGCCGCCGTGATCGACCGCATCGGCGGGGTCTGCGCCGAACACCGCGCCGTCCTCACCGTGGGGACCGGGGGCAACGCCACCGCGGACACCGCCGCCGCTCTGCGTGGTATCGATCCGCGGGCCGGCTACGCGCTGGTCGTGGTCCCGTACTACACCCGGCCCTCCGAAGCCGGCGTCATCGAGCACTACCGGCGGGCGGCGGCCGCGAGCCCGGTGCCCGTGATCGTGTACGACGTGCCGCAGCGGACCGGCCGCACGCTCTCCCTCGACACCCTGCTCGCCCTCGGCGGCATCGACGGGGTGGCGGGGTTCAAGCACGCGACAGGCGGCGTCACGGAGACCACGGTGCAGCTGCTGGCGGCGTTCAACACCGCCACCGCGGGCGGTGTCGCGGTGCTCGCGGGCGACGACGCCTTCGCCGGAACCGTGCTGGCCCTCGGCGGGCACGGCGTGATCGCCGCGAGCGCCAACGTGGCGGCGGGCGAGTTCGCGGCGCTGGTGGCGGCTTGGCGGCAGGGCCGGTCCGAGGAGGCCCGGGCGATCGGCGGCGGCCTCGCCCGCCTCGCGGCGGCGCTGTTCGCAGAGCCGAACCCGGCGGTGTTCAAAGGGGTCCTGGCCGCGCACGGCAGGATCGCGACGCCGAACGTCCGGCTGCCCCTGCTGCCGGCGTCCTCCGCGGCCGTCGCCGCGGCGCTCTCCCTGCTGCGCGACGCGACGGCGGCATGATCCCGCCGCGGCGGGGTGCCGAGTCCTGCACAGAAGGCACCCCAGTTCGGTTCGAAGAGGTAATGACGAGCGGGAGAGGAGCGACCGCGACGCGCATAGACTCGGGACCATGACCGTGATCCTGCTGCGCCACGGACGCTCGACCGCGAACACCTCCGGGGTGCTCGCCGGACGGAGCGAGGGCGTCGCCCTCGACGACGCCGGCCGCGCCCAGGCGGCGGATCTGGTCGGCCGCCTCGCCGACGTCACGCTGGTGGCGGCCGTCCGCTCCCCACTCCTGCGCTGCGAGCAGACGCTGGCGCCGCTCGCCGCGGCCCACGGCCTCGTCCCCGAGGTCGACGAGCGCCTGGTGGAGGTCGACTACGGCACCTGGACCGGGCGCGCCATCAAGGACCTGCTCGCGGAGCCCCTGTGGAAGGTGGTGCAGCAGCAGCCCTCCGCAGCGGTCTTCCCGGACGGCGAGGGTCTCGCGGACGTTCAGGCCCGCGCAGTCGCCGCCGTGCGCGAGGCGGATCGCCGCTTCACCGAACGGTTCGGCGCCGGCGCCGCCTGGGTCGCGTGCAGCCACGGCGACGTGATCAAGGCGGTCGTCGCGGACGCCCTCGGCACCCACCTCGACCTGTTCCAGCGGCTCGTCGTCGCGCCCGCCTCACTGTCGATCGTGACCTACGGGCCCGCCCGCCCGCTGGTGCACTGCGTCAACGCGTCCGGTAGCGTCACGCTGCCCGAACGTCCAGCCAAGGAGGCCACGGTGGGAGGCGAGGCATGAGCCGCTCCGTTCACGTTTTCCGCACCCCTGACCGGTTCGTCGTGGGCACCGTCGGCCAGCCCGGCGAGCGCGCCTTCTACCTGCAGGCCGTGCACGAATCGCGCGTCGTCTCCGTGCTGCTGGAGAAGCAGCAGGTGCAGGTGCTCGCCGAGCGCATCGACGCCCTGCTCGACGAGGTGGCGCGCCGCTTCGGCACCGCGATGCCTGCGGCGGACACTCCGGTCACCGACCTGCAGCCGCTGGTGATGCCGGTGGACGCGGAGTTCCGGGTCGGCACCATGGGCCTGGGCTGGGACTCCGAGGAGCGTGCGGTGGTCA
This sequence comes from Tsukamurella paurometabola, assembly GCA_040391845.1. Classification (GTDB taxonomy): domain Bacteria; phylum Actinomycetota; class Actinomycetes; order Mycobacteriales; family Mycobacteriaceae; genus Tsukamurella; species Tsukamurella paurometabola_B. The sequence continues at coordinate 2,217 of JBEBXD010000050.1, forward strand.
TCGAGCTGCTCGCCATCACCGAGCAGGAGCTCGACGAGTCCGTGGTGCTCGCGGACGACGCCGAGGAGGGGCCCGATGCGGTGCGCGTGTTCCTCACGCCCGTCGCGGCCCGCGAGTTCGCGAACCGGTCCGAGAAGGTGCTCGGCGCGGGGCGCCCGGTGTGCCCGCTGTGCGGGGAACCGCTCGATCCCGAGGGGCACATGTGCGTGCGGCTCAACGGGTACCGGCGCGGCGCCGCGTTCGGCGCCGAGGACGACTAGGTGGATCCGTCGGTGGATCTCGAGAGCGCCGAACTGACGATCCTCGGGCGGATCACCAGCGCCTCGAACGCGACTCTGCTGTGCGAGCTCGGCGAGACGGGGGAGCGCGCGGTCTACAAGCCGGTCCGCGGCGAGGTGCCGCTCTGGGACTTCCCGGACGGCACCCTCGCCGGGCGGGAGGTGGCCTCCTACCGGGTCTCGGAGGCGCTCGGCTGGGGCCTCATCCCCGAGACCGTGCTGCGCGACGGCCCGCTGGGGCCGGGGATGGTGCAGCGCTGGGTCGAGCAGCCCGAGCAGGACACCGGCGACGGCCCCGACCCGGTGGACCTGTTCCCCGTGGACGACGTTCCCGCCGGCTACCTGACGGTGTTCACGGGGTACGTCGAGGACGCCGGCTCGCCCGAGGGCGTCGCGGAGGTCGCGCTGGCCCACGCCGACGATCCCGGGCTGCGCCGCCTCGCGGTGCTCGACGTGCTCATCAACAACGCCGACCGCAAGGGCGGCCACGTGCTCACCGGGCCGGACGGCCGGGTCCAGGGCGTGGACCACGGCATCTGCATGCACAGCGCGCCGAAGCTGCGCACGGTGCTCTGGGGCTGGGCCGGGCGTCCCGTCGGGGACGACCTGCTCGCCGACGTGGAGGCCCTGCGCGCCGCGCCGCCCCGCCTGACCGGCCTGGTCACGGAGGAGGAGGCGGGCGCGCTCGTCGAGCGCGCCGCCGTTCTCCTCGAACTCGGCACGATGCCGCTGCCCACCCCGAGCCGCCCGGTTCCCTGGCCCCCGTTCTGACCGGACACCGTCACGGGTGGATGGCTCTACGCCGGCGTGCCGGCCACCGCCACCGGGGTCGACGGTCCGCCGGCGCGTGCCCGGCGTGCGCGTCCCGTTTGTGGCGGCACACCGCCCCCGCGGCCGCCACCTCGCCGGGGTCGAATCCGTCGGGGACCGGGCCGTCCGCGACGAGGGCCCGCACCAGGGCCTCCTGACGTTCCCGCAGCGTCATCTCCACTCCCTCCGGGCACGGTCGGTGACGGGCGCACAGCCGGCCGCCGCCGCGATCGCGTCCAACTCGTCGAACAGCTCGCCCGCGGGCGGGTAACAGCCGTCCCGCTCCAGCATGAACGGCACATCGGCCCGTTCCCGCAGGTCCGTGACCAGGGCGAGCACTCCGGCGTTCACGGGGTCCAGGTGCGTGTCGTGGTAGCGCCCGCCGCTCTCGGACCCGCCCGCCACGTGGCTGTACGCGATCCGGTCGGCGGGCAGCCGCGCCAGCTCCTCGTGCGGGTCACGGCCGCGGTTGCGGGCGTTCGCGTACACGTTCGCCACGTCGAGCACGAGGAGGACGCCGGTCCGGTCGAGGAGTTCGGTGAGGAACTCCGCCTCCGTGTACTCGTCCTCGGGCCAGCGCAGGAACGCCGCGATGTTCTCCACGGCGAGCGGCACCGGCAGGGCGTCCTGCGCCCGGGAGATGTTGCGGGCCAGCACCGCGAGCGCCTCGCGGGTTCGGGGCACGGGCAGCAGGTGCCCGGCCTCGATGCCGCCGGCCCGCACGAACGCGATGTGCTCGCTGACCACCGGTGCCCGGAACGCCTCGGCGCAGGCCCTCAGCCGCCGGAGCCGGCCGGGTTCGAGCGGGTCCACCCCGCCCAGGGAGAGGGCGACGCCGTGCGGCACCAGCGGCACGCCGCGATCGCGGAGGTCGGCGAGCAGCGGGTCGATCCGGGCGCGGCGGCCGCGGATGGGCACCGATTCGGCGATCACCTCGCAGAACCCGGGCCGCAGGTCGGCGATCACTCCCGCGATCTCGCGCCGCCAGCCCAGGCCCAGCGGGCCCAGCGCGGGGACTGTGCGGGTCGCGGCGCTCATCCTCCGCACCCTCCGCACCCGCCGCAGCCGCCACAGCCGCCGCAGCCACCCCCGCCCCCGTCGCCGCCGCAGGAGGCTCCGCCGCACGATCCGCCGCCGTCGCCGGAGGCGTTGGCGTCGCCGGCCAGGTCGACGTTCCCGGCGAAGTCACCGTCGAACTGCCAGAGGGCGGCCGTGCCGAAGACCGCGACCGACAGCCCCACCGCGCCGGCGCCGTAGGTGGCCCAGGCCGGCCTGCGCGAGGGCGCCAGGAACTCCAGGCGCTGCTTCTCGCTGGCGAGCAGTCGCCGGCCGGCCCGGGTGCCGCGCTCCACGCTCCACAGGTGCGGCCCCGCCGCGATCAGGACCAGCATCGACGGCACCAGCACCCCCTGCAGCAGCGTCGGTTCGCGGCGCTGCAGGATCACCAGCAGGACGAACGCGGTGACCGCGCCCGTGAGGGCGCCCGCGGTCACGGGCGCGGCGCCCAGGCGCATGCGGGTGCGGTCGGCGGCCGAGCGCAGGTACCCCCGGGCGGCCACGCGCTCCTCGAGGGCGTCGAGATCGTCGGCGAGGGCGGCCGTCACCTCGGTGACGGTGTAGTCGGCCCGGCCCGCGCAGTACGCGTCGACGGCGCGGGTGAAGGCGTCCGTCCCGGGGCCGGGCGGGGGTCCGCTCGTCCTCCGTCCGGCGTCGACCCGCCCGGCGGCGCGCAGCTCGGCCAGCGCGACCACGACCGGCGCCTGCCGGCTCCGCACGCACGCCAGTTCGGTCGCCGTCAGCGGCGGATCGACGACGGTGCGCCGGCGCGGCGCCGCCACGACCCGCCAGGCCACGGCGAGCACCAGCCCTCCGGCCAGCAGGAGCAGGAACCACCGGTGTTCGGTGGGGAACAGGGTGGACAGCGCGAGACGGACAGTGTCGTAGGACATGACGATCACCTCCTGGTGAACCGGATCGGGAATCGGGTAGCGGTGAGTCCGGGCCCTCGATCCTGAGGTCCGGTGCGATGTGGTGTGCGGATTCGCGCGCTAGCGCACTGCGCTGAGCGGGGCGGCGGTCGTGTTCTCGAAAGTATTGGGGGACACGGCATTCACCTCCTGAGGCGACCGTTCGGTCGATGTCGGTACAGCATGGCGGTGAAGCCGTCCGGGCGCCAGCCCGCGGGGGCAAGAGTTTCCTGAGAGTTCCTGCGGCACAGCATCGTCGCTCGTCAGGGGGGTGTCGCCGGCCGCTCCCGGCGTGCGGACGGCGCGCCCGCACGCCCGGGAACGCCCGCGGCTCGCGGCGCGGCCCGATATCCGGGCCCGCGATCGGCCGCATAGGGTGGGGGTATGCGTTCCTGGCCGAGTCCCACCGTCCCCAGCGTGCCCGGTCCGTCGGTCCCGCTGCGCCTGTACGACACCTCCGACCAGGAGGTGCGCCCCGTCAACCCCGGTGCCGTGGCGACGATGTACGTGTGCGGCATCACCCCGTACGACGCCACCCACCTGGGCCACGCCGCCACCTACCTGGCGTTCGACCTGGTGGGGCGGATCCTGCGGGACAACGGCCACGACGTGCACTACGTGCAGAACGTGACCGACGTGGACGATCCCCTGTTCGAGCGGGCGGACCGCGACGGCCTGGACTGGCGCGAGCTCGGCGCCCGCGAGACCGACCTGTTCCGGGAGGACATGGAGGCGCTGCGGGTGATTCCGCCGCGCGACTACATCGGCGCCGTCGAATCCGTCGAGGAGGTCGTGGACTACGTCGGGCGGCTCCTGCGGGACGGCGCCGCGTACACCGTGGACGACCCCGAGTTCCCGGATGTCTACTACCGCTCAGACGCCACGCAGCAGTTCGGCTACGAATCGGGCTACGACCGGGCGACGATGGAACGCTACTTCGCCGAGCGCGGAGGCGATCCCGGCCGCCCGGGCAAGCGCGACCCCATTGACCCACTGCTCTGGCGTGCCGAGCGCCCCGGCGAACCGTCGTGGCCCTCGCCGCAAGGGGCGGGCCGCCCGGGCTGGCACATCGAGTGCGCCGCGATCGCCGCGAACCGGCTGGGGCCCACGATCGACATCCAGGGCGGCGGAAGCGACCTGATCTTCCCGCACCACGAGTACTCGGCCGCGCACGTCGAGGCCGCCACCGGCGAACGCCGCTTCGCCCGGCACTACGTGCACGCCGCGATGATCGGGCTGGACGGCGAGAAGATGTCCAAGAGCCGCGGCAACCTGGTGTTCGTCTCCGCCCTGCGCCGCTCCGGCGTGGATCCGGCGGCGATCCGCCTGGGTCTGTTCGAGGGGCACTACCGCCAGGACAGGCCGTGGTCCGATGCGGTCCTGGAGCGGGCCCAGGCGCGGCTCGGCGCGTGGCGGGCCGCCTTCCGCGCGTCCTCCGCCCCGGACGGCGCCGAGCTCGTCGCCCGGGTCAGGCACTACCTGGCCGACGATCTGGACACCCCGCACGCCCTCGCCGCGATCGACGCGTGGGCCGAGAAGGCGGTCACCGTCGGGGGCCCGGACCCCGACGCCCCGGCCGCGGTCGCGGCCGCCGTCGACGCGCTGCTCGGCGTACCTGCCGCGGCCTGACACCGCGACACGATATATTGCGCCTGTGAGGACCGTCAGCGAGCTGGCCCCGGATCTGACCGAGGGCGTCTGGACCGTGCAGACCCGCACGTCCACGTACGTGGTGGACCTGGGGGAGATGACTCTCATGCGCGCCCCCGGAATCGGCGGCGACGCCGCGGACGAGCAGTGGAGCATCAGCTCCCTGCGCCGCGACTCGGAGGACATCCCCCTGCTCGGCATCAAGAGCTGCCGGGTCGGGGAGTCGGCGCAGTTCTGGGTGCGCGCCGCGGACGATCCGGACGTGCGCACCTGGCGCATCACCACGCCGGTCGTCTCGATCGAGCGGATCGGGTAGCGCGGGCCCCGAGACGACCTACGGGCCGGTGCCGGGATCTCTGCGGCGCAGGTACTTCTCGAACTCCTCGGCGATGGCGTCGGCGTCGATGTGCTGCTCCACGTCCTGCGCCTCCGCGTCGCCGCGCTCCTCGAGCCCGCGCACGTAATCGGCGACGTCCTCGTCGTCCTCCGTCATCTCGGAGACGGACTCCTCCCACGCCTCGGCGCGCTCCGGCAGGTCGCCCAGCGGCACCGCGACGTCGAGCACCTGCTCCACCCGCTGCAGCAGCGCGACGGTGGCCTTCGGGTTCGGCGGCTGGGACACGTAGTGCGGCACCGCGGCCCAGAACGAGACCGCGGGGAACCCGGCACGCACGCACGCGTCCTGCAGCACGCCGGTGATGCCGGTGGGGCCCTCGTACCGGTTCTGCTCGAGGCCGAAGCGCTTCGCGGACTCCTGGTCGTACCCGGCTCCGGTCACCGGGACGGGGCGCGTGTGCGGCGTGTCCGCGAGCAGCGCCCCCAGGATCACCACGCTGTCGATCCGCAGCTCGGTGAAGATCGTGAGCAACTGGTCGCAGAACGCGCGCCAGCGGAAGTTCGGTTCGGTCCCGCGCAGCAGCACCACGTCCCGGTCGGCCTTGGGCGGCCGGCACACCGAGAGCGTGGTCGAGGGCCACTCGACGGCCCGGGTCACCCCGTCGATCTGCTTGATGATGGGCCGGTTGACCTGGAAGTCGTAGAAGTCGTCCGAATCGACCTCGGTGATCAGCGTCGCGTCCCAGGTCAGTTCGAGGTGTTCGACGGCGCCGGACGCCGCGTCTCCCGCGTCGTTCCAGCCCTCGAACGCCGCGATGAGCACGGGGCGGTCGAGCTTCGGCAAGGGCGTCACTTCGATCAGGGTACGCGCCGGGCGTGACGAGGCGATTTGCCGTCACCGACTACCCTGAACCCATGACCCGTACGCATCAGCAGCCGCTGCAGTCGAGTTTCCTGGAGGCGGCGTCACGCCGTGTACTCATAGGCGATGGTGCGATGGGCACGATGCTGCAGGCAGCGGACCTGAGCCTGGACGATTTCCTGGGCTTGGAGGGCTGCAACGAGATCCTCAACGACACCCGGCCGGACGTGCTGGAGGGGATCCACCGCGCGTACTTCGCCGCGGGTGCGGATGCGGTGGAGACCAACACTTTCGGCTGCAACCTGTCGAACCTCGGCGACTACGACATCGCGGACCGCATCCGGGAACTGTCGGAGAAGGGCGTCGCCATCGCGCGGCGGGTGGCGGACGAGTTCGCCGCCGACGGCACGCCCCGGTTCGTGCTGGGCTCGATGGGCCCGGGCACCAAGCTGCCGACGCTGGGCCACACCTCGTTCGAGGTGATCCGAGACGCCTACGCGGAGGCCGCGCGGGGCATGCTCGACGGTGGCGCGGACGCGTTCCTCATCGAGACCTGCCAGGACATCCTGCAGTCGAAGGCGGCGGTGCTGGGCTGCCGGATCGCGATGGCAGAGCAGGGCACGCGGATCCCGGTGATCGTGCACGTGACCGTGGAGACCACGGGGACGATGCTGCTGGGATCCGAGATCGGTGCCGCGCTCACGGCGCTGGAGCCGCTGGGCATCGACATGATCGGGCTGAATTGCGCGACCGGCCCCGCGGAGATGAGCGAGCACCTGCGGTACCTGTCGCGGCACGCGAGCATCCCGGTCTCGGTGATGCCGAACGCCGGCCTGCCCGTTCTCGGCAAGAACGGCGCGGAGTACCCGCTGACGCCGCAGGAACTGGCGGAGGCGCTGTCCGGCTTCGTCGGCGAGTACGGGCTGAGCTTCGTGGGCGGGTGCTGCGGCACCACGCCCGAGCACGTGCGGCAGGTCGCGAACGCGGTGCGGGAGGTCGAGCGGGCGCGGCGCGCACCGGAGGCGGAGAGTTCGATCAGCTCGCTCTACACGTCGGTGCCGTTCGCGCAGGACGCCTCGATCCTGATGATCGCCGAGCGCACGAACTCCAACGGCTCCAAGGCCTTCCGTGAGGCGATGCTCGCCGGGGATCACGACAAGTGCGTGGACATCGCGAAGGACCAGATCCGCGACGGCTCGCACATGCTGGACCTGAACGTGGACTACGTGGGGCGCGACGGCGCGCTCGACATGGCGGCGCTGGCCGCCCGGCTGGCGACGGCCTCGACGCTGCCGATCATGATCGACTCGACCGAACCCGACGTGATCAAGGCAGGGCTGGAGCACCTGGGCGGCCGGTGCGCGGTGAACTCGGTGAACTACGAGGACGGCGACGGCCCGGAGTCGCGGTTCACCAAGATCATGGAGCAGGTCAAGGCGCACGGCGCCGCCGTCGTGGCGCTGACGATCGATGAGGAGGGGCAGGCCCGCACCGCCGAGTGGAAGGTGCGGATCGCCGAGCGGCTGATCGCCGATCTCACCGAGAACTGGGGGCTGGCACTCGACGACATCATCATCGACCCGCTGGTCTTCCCGATCTCGACCGGCCAGGAGGAGGTGCGGCGGGACGCCCTGGAGACCATCGAGGCCGTGCGCATCCTGCACACTAAGTACCCGAGCCTGCACTTCACGGTCGGCCTGTCGAACGTGAGTTTCGGCCTGAACCCGGCAGCCCGCCAGGTGCTCAACTCGGTGTTCCTCAACGAACTGCGCGAGGCGGGCCTCGATTCGGCGATCCTGCACGCCTCGAAGATCCTGCCGATGAGCAAGATCGAGGACGTCCAGCGGGAGACGGCGCTGGACCTGGTGTACGACCGGCGGGGCGCGGACGGCCTGCAGTCCGGCGGCGACGCCGATTACAATCCGCTGTCGAAGCTGATGGAGCTGTTCGAGGGCGTGTCCGCGGCCGGGGCACGGGAATCCCGGGCGCAGGAGCTCGCGAAGCTGCCGTTGTTCGAGCGGCTCGAGCGCCGCATCGTCGATGGTGAGCGGGAGGGCCTGGACGGCGACCTGGATGCGGCGCTGGAGGATAAGCCGGCGCTGTCGATCATCAACGAGACGCTGCTGTCCGGGATGAAGACCGTCGGCGAGCTGTTCGGCTCCGGCCAGATGCAGCTGCCGTTCGTGCTGCAGTCCGCCGAGGTGATGAAGGCCGCCGTGGCCTACCTCGAGCCGCACATGGAGAAGTCGGACGATGATGCGGGCAAGGGCCGGATCGTGCTCGCCACCGTCAAGGGCGATGTGCACGACATCGGCAAGAACCTCGTCGACATCATCCTGAGCAACAACGGCTACGAGGTGGTCAACATCGGCATCAAGCAGCCGATCGCCGCCATCGTCGAGGCCGCCGAGGACAAGCACGCCGACGTGATCGGTATGTCCGGGCTGCTGGTGAAGTCCACGGTGGTGATGAAGGAGAACCTCGAGGAGCTCAACACCCGCGGGCTGGGGGAGAAGTACCCCGTGCTGCTGGGCGGAGCGGCGCTCACCCGCGCCTACGTGGAGAACGATCTCGCTGAGGTGTACGACGGCGAGGTCAGCTACGCCCGCGACGCCTTCGAGGGCCTGAGACTCATGGACGACATCATGGCGCGGGGGCGCGGCGAGGGACCCGCGCCGGACAGCCCGGAGGCCCTGGCCGCCGCGGAGAAGGCCCGCGAACGCAAGGAGCGGCACGCCCGCAGCAAGCGGATCGCCGAGAAGCGTAAGGCCGAGGCGGCACCGGTCGTCGTCCCGGACCGCTCGGACGTGGCGCTCGACTTCGAGGTCGCGACCCCGCCGTTCTGGGGCACCCGCGTGGTGCGCGGCATCGCGATCAGCGAGTACGCCTCCCTGCTGGACGAGCGTGCCCTGTTCTTCGGCCAGTGGGGCCTGCGCGGCGCCCGCAAGGGCGAGGGCCCCTCGTACGAGGAGCTGGTGGAGACCGAGGGCCGGCCGCGGCTGCGGTACTGGCTGGACAGGCTCAAGTCGGAGAAGATCCTCGACCACGCGGCCGTGGTCTACGGGTACTTCCCGGCCGTCAGCCACGGCAACGTGATCGACGTCCTCGAAACTCCGGAACCCGATGCGCCGGTGCGGCATTCGTTCGAGTTTCCGCGCCAGCAGCGCGGCCGCTTCCTGGCGATCTCGGACTTCATCCGGGACCGCGACACCGCCCGCGAGCGCGGAGAGGTGGACGTGCTGCCCTTCCAGCTCGTCACCATGGGGCAGCCCATCGCCGACGCCGCGAACGAGCTGTTCGCCGCCAACAGTTACCGCGAGTACCTGGAGCTGCACGGGATCGGCGTGCAGCTCACCGAGGCACTCGCCGAGCGCTGGCACCAGCGGGTGCGGCAGGAGCTGATCCTGCCGGGCGGGCGGAAGGTCTCCGACACCGATCCCTCGGCGGTCACCGACTTCTTCGACCTCAAGTACCTGGGCGCGCGCTACAGCTTCGGCTACGGCGCCTGCCCGGACCTCGAGGACCGCGCGAAGATGGTCGACCTACTGCAGCCGGAGCGCATCGGCGTGGAGCTGTCCGAGGAGCTGCAGCTGCACCCCGAGCAGTCCACGGACGCCTTCGTCCTCACCCACCCCGAGGCCAAGTACTTCAATACGTAGGCCGCCGGGATGGACGACTACCGCCTGCACCTGCAGGCCGGCGAAACGGGCGAGGAGGGCGCGTGGTACTGGCGCCTCGACGACGCCGCCGGCCTGCAGATCGCGGCGTCCTGGGCCGCATCGCTCGCGGATGCTCTCGATGCCGTGAAGCAGGTGTCCGCAGACCTCGGCCTGGACGACGCCTGACGGCCAGGGGGATCTGCGTCAGCGCAGCGCGGACAGATCGACGACGAGGGGGAGGAGTCCATCGACAGTGACGCGGTCGGCCACGGTCGGGCCCTCGTACGCGCCCTCCACCAGCGTGAGCACCTCGGCGGATGGGCCGTCGAGGTCGACGATCCAGTAGTGCCGGATCCCGGCGGCGGCGTACTCGGCGCGTTTGATCACGCGGTCGCTACTGCTTCGTCACCCGACTCGAGGGCGCCTGCAGGTCCGGGGTGGCCCGCAGGTACTGCTCGAGGGCGTCGAGGTCGATGCCGCCGACGGTGAGGTCGGTGGACCGGGTGAACACGCTGAATCCGTCGCCGCCGGCGGCGAGGAAGTTGTTCGTGGTCACCCGGTACACGGCGACGGTGTTGATCGGCTGGTCGCCGATCTTGACGCTGTCGCGCACCACCTTCCGGTTCACGGCGCCGTTCGGGTCGTAGCTGTAGCTGAGCCCCGACGGCGCGAGCACCGTCGCCTTCGCGGGGTTCTGCCACTGCTGTTCGAGCAGGTCGATGATCTGCTGCCCGGTGAGCGAGACGGTCACGACCTGGTTGCCGAAGGGCTGCACCGTGTAGGCGGCTCCGTAGCTGACGTCGCCGCCCTTGAGGTCGGCGCGGACGCCGCCGGGATTCATGAGCGCGATCTGGCCGGCCGCCTCGTTGGGCGGGCGGGTGGTGAAGAGCATCGCGTCGGCGATCACGTCACCGAGCGGCGAGTCCCCACCCGGGAAGGGCTCGCGGCCCAGCGCCGAGGGGATCCGGCCGATCACGCGGTCCGCACGCGGCTTCGCCTCCTTCGCGTAGAAGTCGACGAGGCGCTGCGCCGCCGGATCGGCGGGAAGGTCGCGGCCCACGATCCGGTTCACCGCCGTGGCCCGCGCGGTGGGGCCGCTGAAGTCGAGGGTGATGTCGGTGATCAGCCGCCCGTACGAGGCCGCCTGGGTGACGGTGCGGCCGTTGATCGTGCAGACGTACGCCTGGTGCGAATGCGCCGTGACGAGGGCGGTGACCGCCGGGTCGACGGCCTTCGCGAGCTCGGAGACGGGGGAGGAGACGTCGTTGCACGCGTTCGGATCGTCCTCGCCGGCGCCGTTCTGCTCGCCGCCGTCGTGCATCGTGGCGATGATCGCCTGTGCCCCGGCGGCCTTCATCTCCGGCACGTACCGGTTGACGGCCTCCGCCTCGTCGCCGAACGTGTAGCCGCGCACGCCCTCCGGCGCCACGATCGTCGCGGTCTCCGGGGTCACGGTCCCGACCACCGCGATCTTCCTGCCCGCGACCTCGAACATCTTCCACGGGACGGTCCCGGGCGGCAGCCCGCCCTGCGCGTCGGTGACGTTGGCCGCGAGGTACTGGTAGGCGGCACCGGTGAAGGGCTCGCCCGGCTCGCAGCCCTGCGGCGCGCACCCGCCCCTCTGCAGGCGCTCGAGTTCGATGGTGCCGTGATCGAACTCGTGGTTCCCGACGGCCGAGGCCTGCAGGCCGATCGAGTTCATGAACTTCACCGTCGGCTCGTCCCGGAACAGCGCCGAGACCAGCGGGCTGGCGCTCACCAGGTCGCCCGCCGCGACGGTGAGATTGTTCGGGTACTGCTTCTTCAGCCGCTGCAGCGCCGTGGCGAAGTAGGCCGCGCCGCCCGCGTCCTCGCCGCCGATCCTGCCGCTCGACCCGGTGGGCGGCTGCAGGTTGCCGTGGAAGTCGTTGAACGCCAGCAGGTGTACCTGGTCGGGCTTCGCGGCCGGCAGATCGCCGACGCCCGGCACGGAGAAACCCGCCGCGGCGCTCGGCGATCCCGCGGAGGGTGAGGGTCCCGCGCCGTCGCCCGAGGTGCCGCAGCTCGCGAGGAGCGCGGCGGTCGCGGCGAGGGCCAGGGCGGCGGGCAGACGGCGAGTACGCATGCACGAATTCGACCACAGAGAGCCATCGTTCGGGTGACGAAAGAATTAACACCCCGTGCGCGCGCCCACCTAGGGTGATCGGCATGACCTCTCCGACGCTGCCCGCCGCGGTCCTGTTCGACATGGACGGCACTCTCCTCGACTCCGAGAAGCTCTGGGACATCGCCGTCGCCGAGTTCACCCGCGGGCTCGGCTACGAGATCACGGCCGCGCAGCGGGAGAGCACACTGGGCAACGCCACCGCGGACGCGCTGCGCAAGCTGTACGACTTCGCGCGGGTCCCGGAGCCGGAGCGGGACTACGCCGGAGCGGAGCGATGGGTGTCGAACCGCGTCGTCGACCTGTTCGACGCCGGCATCCCGTGGCAGCCCGGCGCCCGCGAGACGCTGGACCTCCTGGCCGCGGCGGACGTCCCACTGGTGCTGGTCACCAACACGATCCGGGAGGTCACCGAGCACGCGCTCGGCACGCTCGGGCGGGACCGGTTCGCCGCCACCGTGTGCGGCGACGAGGTGCCCAGCCCCAAACCCGCCCCGGACCCGTACCTGCGCGGCGCCGAGCTCGCGGGCTTCCCGGCCGCCGAGTGCGTCGCGGTGGAGGATTCGCCCACGGGCGCGCGGTCCGCGCTGGCCGCGGGCTGCCGCGTCCTGACGGTCGGCCCCGAACCGGTCGCCGAGGGCGCCGTGCACCTGGGCACCCTCGCCGGAGCGTCGCAGGAGACCTTCCGCCGCTGACCCCCTCACGTGAGGCACTGCCAGCGGGCGTGCAGCTTCGTGGACTATCACTGCGGGGGTGCGCCGCCTCCTCGTCGTTCTACTCGTGCTCCTGGCGGGATGCGGCGTGCCCGTGGACCCGCCGCGGGCGCCGGTCGCGCCCACGCTGGGCTGGGACTCGTGGAACGAGTACGGCTGCGCGGTCACCGAGGCCGGCGTCGAACAACAGGCGGACGACCTGGTCCGGACCGGGCTCGCCGACGCGGGCTTTCGCACCGTGATCGTGGACGACTGCTGGGCCGCTCCCGGCCGCGGCACCGACGGCCGGCTCCGCGCGAACCCCGCGACCTTCCCGCACGGCATGGCGGCGCTGGGGCGGTACCTGCACTCGCGGGGACTGCGTTTCGGGCTGTACGCCGCGCCGGGCGAGCAGACCTGCGCTCAGCGCAGCGGCACGTACCCGGGGCGTACCGGCAGCGGCGGATCCGAGGACCTGGACGCACGGACGTTCGCGGCGTGGGGCGTGGACTACCTGAAGTACGACTGGTGCGGCCCCGATCCCGGCCGCCCCGCGCAGCTGGCGGCCTTCCGGGTGATGCGCGACGCCCTGGCCCGCACCGGCAGGCCCATCACCTACGCGATCAACCCGAACAGCGGCGTCACGGGCTCCGTTCCCGGCGCGAGCGGCGACTGGTCCGGCATCGCCGACGCGGTGCGCGTGACCAACGACGTGGTCCCCGCGTGGCGGACGGGCGAGGGACCCGAGGGCAGCCGGGGGATCGGCGACGTCCTGGCCGCGGTGCCGCCCGTTCCCGGCCCGGTCCGCGACCTGGACATGCTGGTCGCCGGGCTGCCGCCGGTCACCGAGGATCAGGCCGCGACGCAGATCACCCAGTGGTCGCGGCTGGGATCCCCGCTGCTGCTCGGATGCGACGTCGGCGGGCTGTCGCCGCGACTGCGAGAACTGCTCGTCTCGGTGGGGCGGTGACCGCTACTTCTCGGCGCCGTCGATCGCCGCGCTCGCCATGACCGCCACCCGCACCCGCTCGGTGTCGGCGGGCGTCCACCCCGGTGGGGGCAGCACCGCGGCGAAGGCGTCGACCACCGCCGTGCCGTAGTTGTGGCCGTGCCCGTCCGGCACCCCGGCCGCGTTCGCGAGGTCCGCGGAGACCTGCCAGAAGGTGACGAACGGGTACCAGGCCATCGCCGGGCTGCGGTCGCGGCCCGGCGCCTCCTTGAGCCAATCGGGCTGGCGCAGAATCAGTTCCGGGGACCACCAGACCACCGGATCCGAGGGGTGCTGCACGTACACGATGTGCGGCGCCAGCCACTGCGCGCCGCCGCTGTCGGACAGCGAGCGCCGGCCGTCGGTGAACCGCACGATCAGCCCGTCGGTGTAGGTGGGCAGCACCTCGGGGGTGCCCAGATCGCGACGGTCCGTGATCGCGGAGTGGATCGGGTTGGCGCGCGGCGGCCCGATCCAGACCACCCCGTCGACCTCGTCCCGGATGTCGGGCAGCCCGCTGAACGCGCCCTCGCCCGCGCGGGTGCCGAGGCTCTCGCCCATGACCAGGAGCTTCGGACGATCGCCGGCGGGGCGGGCCCGGACGTCGGCGACCACCGCGTCGATGAGGCGCTTGCCGGATTCCAGGGAGGCCTCGCCGTCGGTGACGAACGAGATCCAGCTCGGCAGGTACGAGTACTGCATCGCCACGAGGGCGACGTCCCCGTCGTACATGAGCTCCACGGCCCGTGCGGCGGTCGGATTCACCCACCCGGACCCGGTGGTGGGGATCACCACCACGTACTTCCGGTCGAGGGCGCCGGTGCGTGCGAGCTCGCGGTGCAGCAGCGCGATCCGCTTCTCCGGGGTGGCCGCGTTCTCCAGGCCCACGTACACGCGGGCCGGTTCGACGACCGGGCGGGTGGTGAACCGCGCGATCTCCGCGGCGCGCAGCCCGCCGGCCACGAACTTGCGGCCCTCGTTGCCGAGCCCGGACCAGCGTGCGGCGGACTCCGGCGAGCCCGAGCGCCACCCCTCCCGGGGCTGCGGGAACTGCGGCAGCTCCTGATCGTTGGTGGAGGAGGCCAGCTGGTTCGCGGTGGCGGTGAACGCGCGGAACCCCACGTCGTTGACCATGAACACCACCAGGATCACGACCAGCCCGAATCCGAGCACCTTGGCCGCCGGCTGCGGCACCCGCAGGTACTTGTTGGCGCGGCGGGCGAGGAACAGGCCGAGGTCGCGCAGCACGCGCAGGGACGAGATCAGGGCGGCCGCCACGCAGAACGCGACGATCGGCGTGAGCACGTACCAGAGGTTCGATCCGGGCGGCATGCCCATGAGCGCCCGCACGTCGTCCTGCCACCGCTTGGCGGCGATCATCATCCACAGGCCGCCCGCGAGGACGCCGATCACGATGAGGGCCCGCCACAGCGGCACGTACCGGGCGCGCCGCGGGTCGTCGCGGATCGGGTGCGCCCGCACCAGCAGGTCCACGATCACCCATTTGAGGAGCACGCCGATCGCGTAGCCGATCACCGCGTTGATCCCGGACACGATGCCCTGGAAGAACCAGGACCGCGGCAGCAGCGAGACGGTGAGGCTGCTCATCAGGAACAGTCCGCCGACGAACAGCCCCGCGAAGTCCAGGTGCAGCAGGCTCCACGCCCAGGCGAGCAGCGGGTGCTTCCGGGCGAAGTCCTCGTAGTTCTCCCGGAGGAACCGGTCCGGATCGCGCGCGGCCCGCACCACGCGCAGTCGCGCGCGGATCAGTGCCCGGGTGTAGCGGTACTGCGCGGCGCCCTTCGCGGGGGGCGGGCCGCAGCCGTCGGTCCCGGGGGACGACGGTGCCTCCTGCTTCGTCGCACTGCCCTCCACACGGACCACTCTAGTTCCCGTGGAACAATGGCCGCCGTGAAGACCATGGAGACGCTGTTCGCGGAGTTGGCCGCCAAGGCCGAGGAACGGCCCGCCGGGAGCGGGACCGTCGAAGCGCTGGACCGCGGTATCCATTTCCTGGGCAAGAAGGTGCTCGAGGAAGCGGGGGAGGTGTGGATCGCCGCCGAGCATCAGAGCGATGCGGACCTCGCCGAGGAGGCCTCGCAGCTGCTGTACTGGCTGCAGGTGCTGCTGCTCAAGCGCGGCCTCACGCTCGACGACGTCTACGCCTACCTCTAGCCTCCAGCCCGGCACTTTCGAAGGATCTTCAGACACATGTTGCGGGTCGCCGTACCGAACAAGGGCGCGCTCTCCGAGTCCGCCGCCGCCATCCTGAGCGAGGCGGGCTACCGCCGCCGCTCGGACGCCAAGGACCTCACGGTCATCGACAACGCCAACGAGGTGGAGTTCTTCTTCCTCCGCCCCAAGGACATCGCGCTCTACGTCGGCTCGGGCGAGCTGGACATGGGCATCACCGGGCGTGATCTCGCGCTCGACTCGGGCGCCGAGTTCACCGAGCGGCTGGCGCTCGGCTTCGGCCGCTCCACCTTCCGGTACGCGGGGCCCGCGGGCACCGAGTGGTCCGTCGCCGACCTCGACGGCAAGCGGGTCGCCACCTCGTACCCGAACCTCGTGCGGCGGGACCTGGCGGCGCGCGGCATCTCC
Organism: Tsukamurella paurometabola; assembly: GCA_040391845.1. Taxonomy (GTDB): domain Bacteria; phylum Actinomycetota; class Actinomycetes; order Mycobacteriales; family Mycobacteriaceae; genus Tsukamurella; species Tsukamurella paurometabola_B. The sequence continues at coordinate 18,203 of JBEBXD010000050.1, forward strand.
GCCGACGTGATCCGCCTCGACGGCGCCGTGGAGATCTCGATCCAGCTCGGCGTCGCCGACCTCATCGCCGACGTCGTGGAATCCGGCCGATCGCTGCGCCAGAACAATCTGGTCGCGTTCGGCGAATCGCTGTGCGACTCCGAGGGCGTGCTCATCGAGCGCGTCGGCGCCGAATCGAGTCGGGCGCGGGACCAGATCACCGCGCGGCTCAAGGGCGTCGTCTTCGGCCGCCAGTACGTGATGCTCGACTACGACTGCCCGCGCACCCTTCTCGACGGTGCCATGGCCGTCACGCCGGGCCTGGAGTCGCCGACGGTGGCCCCGATGGCCGACGACGCCTGGGTCGCCGTGCGCGCCATGGTGCTCCGCAAGGACGCGAACGGCGTCATGGACGACCTCGCCGACCTCGGCGCGAAGGCGATCCTCATGACGGACATCCGCAGCTGCCGCTTCTGACCGCTCAGCGCGCGGCGACGAGGAGGGTCTGGGCGCCGACGGCGAACGCGCCGGCACCGTCGTAGAGGCGCGAGACGGTGGTGCCGATGCCCTCGCCGCCCACCAGCTGATCGCCGACCACGCCCACCCAACCGTCGGTGAGCTGGGGCGAGCGGTGCAGGTGCACCGTCATGTCCATGTTCATCCAGGTCACGGCGGTGGGGTCGAGGTAGGCGGAGATGCCGTTCGCCGCGTCGATCACCGAGAACACCTGCACCAGCGTCGAGGGCGCCTCGCCCTCGACGAGCGGCATCCGCGCGCGCATCCAGCACCATCGCGGACCGTCCTCGTCGGCGTCGGGCCGGTCGACGAACCGCCATTCGCAGGCGGCGAGGAACCCCTGGTCCTTGAGGTGCGTGAAGAAGTCGGGCATCGCGCCCGGGGTGTCGCCGGCCGGCGGGAGCACGGGGGAGAGGTCGCGGGCGATCGCGCCGGTGTCCGATGCGGCGAGCGCCCAGGCCTGCGCCCGCGCGACGGTGCGGTACCCCCCGGACGCGTCCACGCAGTCCATCTCCGCGGCGATCAGCGAGATGGTCCGGCCCGGCCTCGCGGTCCACGCCCGCACCCGGGTGCGGGTGATCGGGACGACGCCCAGCAGGTCGATCGTCACGCGGGAGATCCGCGCATCGGCCCCGACCAGTTTCTCCATGGCGCGCACCATGATCGCCGCGGGCGGCGCGCCGTGCTGCATCGTGTCGGCCCACACGCTCGCGGTGGACCCGGTGGGGTCGAACACCTCGTACTCGAGACCGTCGGCGTCGAGGGTCCCGGCGGGGTGGAAGAACGCGCTGTCGGCCATGGAACAATTCTCTACCATGGCGAACAGTGGACCCTTCGTGGTGGGCGACCGAGTGCAGCTGACGGACGCGAAGGGCCGGAAGTTCACCGTCCACCTCGAGGCGGGCAAGGAGTTCCACACCCACAAGGGCGGCATCCGGCACGACGAGCTGATCGGCGCACCCGAGGGCAGCGTGGTCAAGGCCGTCAACGGCACCCCGTACCTCGCGCTGCGGCCGCTGCTCACCGACTACGTGCTGTCGATGCCGCGCGGCGCGCAGGTCATCTATCCGAAGGACGCCGCGCAGATCGTCGCGGAGGGCGACATCTTCCCCGGTGCCCGGGTCCTGGAGGCGGGCGCCGGATCGGGGGCGCTGACCTGTTCGCTGCTGCGCGCGGTCGGCCCCACCGGCTCGGTCACCTCGTGGGAGGTCCGCGAGGACCACGCCGAGTACGCGGCGGGCAACGTCGAGGAGTTCTTCGGCGAACGCCCCTCGAACTGGGACCTGCGGCTCGGCGACCTCGCCGACTACGACGGCCCGCAGGTGGACCGGGTGGTGCTCGACATGCTGGCCCCCTGGGACGTGCTCGACGCGGTGGGGAAGGCGCTGGTGCCCGGCGGCGTCCTCACCGTGTACGTCGCGACCACCACGCAGCTGTCGAAGGTCGTCGAGGCGATCCGCGAGCAGGCGCTGTGGACGGAGCCCCGGTCCTGGGAGGCGCTGGTGCGGGAGTGGCACGTGGTCGGGCTGGCGGTGCGCCCCTCGCACCGCATGCAGGGACACACCGCGTTCCTCGTCACCTGCCGCCGCCTGGCCGATGGCACGGTGGCGCCACGTCCGCAGCGCCGGTCCAACAAGGGGTAGCGTGAGAAGTCCCCACGGAAAGGGAGTTCACTCGTGACGGAACCGGATCCGACCCGGCCCGCGGCCGCGTCCGCGGACTCGCCCGCCCCGCAGGCCACCTCCGCGGCCGTGCTGCGCGAACGCGTCGACGCGCTCACCACGCGCAACACGAAGCTGCTCGAGACGCTGCGCGATGCGCGCAACCAATTGCTCACTCTCCGTGAGGAGGTCGAGCGACTGGGGCAGCCACCGTCGGGCTACGGGGTGCTGTTGGGCACCTACGAGGACGACACCGTGGACGTGTTCACCTCCGGCCGCAAGATGCGCCTGACCTGCTCGCCCAACCTGGAGGTCGCCACCTTCCGCACGGGCCAGACGGTGCGCCTGAACGAGGCGCTCACCGTGGTCGAGGCGGGGGAGTACGAGACGGTGGGCGAGATCTCGACGCTGCGCGAGATCCTGGACGACGGTGCCCGTGCCCTGGTCGTGGGCCACGCCGACGAGGAGCGGGTGGTGCGCCTGGCCGCGCCGCTGGCGCTGCAGGCCTCCGACGATCCGGGCGTGGACGAGTTCGGGCTCCCGCGCCGCAAGCTGCGCGTCGGCGACTCCCTGCTGGTCGACACCAAGGCCGGGTACGCCTTCGAGCGCATCCCCAAGGCCGAGGTCGAGGACCTGGTGCTCGAGGAGGTCCCGGACGTGGACTACTCCGACATCGGCGGCCTGGGCCGGCAGATCGAACTGATCCGCGACGCCGTCGAGCTGCCGTTCCTGCACAAGGACCTGTTCAAGGACTACTCGCTGCGCCCGCCGAAGGGGGTGCTGCTGTACGGCCCGCCCGGCAACGGCAAGACGCTCATCGCGAAGGCCGTGGCGAACTCGCTCGCGAAGAAGATCGCCGAGGTCCGCGGCGACGACGCGCGCGAGGTCAAGTCGTACTTCCTCAACATCAAGGGCCCCGAACTGCTGAACAAGTTCGTGGGCGAGACGGAGCGCCACATCCGGCTGATCTTCCAGCGCGCGCGGGAGAAGGCGTCCGAGGGCACGCCCGTCATCGTGTTCTTCGACGAGATGGACTCGATCTTCCGCACCCGCGGCTCCGGGGTGAGCTCGGACGTGGAGACCACCGTGGTGCCGCAGCTGCTGTCGGAGATCGACGGTGTCGAAGGGCTCGAGAACGTCATCGTGATCGGCGCCAGCAACCGCGAGGACATGATCGACCCGGCGATCCTGCGCCCGGGCCGCCTGGACGTGAAGATCAAGATCGAGCGGCCCGACGCGGAGGGCGCGATCGACATCTTCTCCAAGTACCTGACGGCCGAGCTGCCGATCCACGAGGAGGACCTCGCCGAGTTCGGCGGCGACCGCCAGGCGTGCGTGCAGGCGATGATCGAGCGCGTTGTCGAGCGGATGTACGCCGAGACCGACGACAACCGGTTCCTGGAGGTGACCTACGCCAACGGCGACAAGGAGGTCATGTACTTCAAGGACTTCAACTCGGGTGCGATGATCCAGAACGTCGTGGACCGGGCGAAGAAGCACGCGATCAAGGGCTTCCTGGAGAGCGGGCAGCCGGGCCTGCGGATCACGCACCTGCTGGAGTCCATCGTCGAGGAGTTCGCGGAGAACGAGGACCTGCCGAACACCACCAACCCGGACGACTGGGCACGTATCTCCGGGAAGAAGGGCGAGCGGATCGTCTACATCCGCACCCTCGTGACCGGCAAGAACTCCAGCGCCTCCCGGGCGATCGACACGGAGAACAACACCGGCCAGTACCTGTAGGTTTTCCGGCGGGGCGGCACCAAGCGCGGCACAAGTCCGGGGCAAGTCGGATCTGCATACAATGCTGCGTGATGAGTACGGAAACTTCAGTTCTCACCGTCACGGTGGACGGGCAGACGCTGACCTTCGCCCCCGGTAAGACGGTGACGTTCGGGCGCACGCTCGAGTCGGACGTGACGATCAACCACCCGTTGGTCTCGCGTACCCACGCCGTGGCCGCCGCCGGCCCGACGGGCTGGGTTCTGACCGACCGCAGCACGAACGGCGTGTTCTCCGGCGGTGTCCGCCGGCCCACGATCGCGCTGAACGGCACCCAGCAGCTGATGTTCGGCGATCCCCGTACCGGCGCGGCCGTGGTCCTCGCGGGGCCCGCGCGATCCACCACACCGCCCCCTCCGCCGCGGCGGACCCCGCCGCCCGCCGCGCCGCAGCAGCCGGTCCAGCAGCTCCCGACGGTCCGCCGGTCCCCGTCGGGCCCGCCGCCCGCACCGTCGACCCCCGGGACCCCGGCGACGTCGTCCCCGCCGTCGCGGCCGATGCCGCTGCCCCCGCGGCAGCAGGCACCGTCGGCCCCGATCCCGGCCCAGCGCGCCCAGGCCCCCGCGCCGCCCCGCCCCGCGGGGGAGGTCGCGCCCCACCTGCGCGCGATGGCCGGCAACACCGGGCTCTACCAGGTGGCGAAGATGCCGGCGCGACCGGTCGGGTCCGGGCAGATGACCATCGGCCGGACGCCGGACAACGACATCGCCATCGGCGACATGCTGGTCTCGCGTCGCCACGCCCGGCTCCTCACGGGACCGCAGGGCCTGGTCATCGAGGACCTCGGCTCCGCCAACGGCACGCAGGTCAACGGCCGCCGGATCGCCGGCCCCACCGCCCTGCGCGACGGGGATCTGGTGACGGTCGGCAACTCCGACCTCATCGTGGAGCAGGGCCGGCTGGAGCGGCCGAAGGCGCAGGAGTTCGCGGGCGCCGGCCTGGCGGTGCAGGGCATCACCCTCACGGTGGACGGCAACAAGACGCTGCTGCAGGGGGTCGACTTCCGGGCCGCGCCGGGCACGCTGACCGCCGTGATCGGGCCGTCGGGCGCCGGGAAGTCGACGGTGTCGCGGGTCGTCTCCGGCGCCGTGACGCCGACCGCCGGGCGGGTCGAGTTCGAGGGCCGGGACGTGCACCGCGATTTCGACGCCCTCCGTTCCCGCATCGGGATGGTGCCGCAGGACGACGTGCTGCACCGCCAGCTGACCCTGCAACAGGCGCTGCGCTTCGCCGCGGAGCTGCGGCTGCCGCCGGACATGTCGAAGACCGATCGCGACCAGGTGATCGACGGCGTGCTCGCCGAGCTGCAACTCACCGAACACAAACAGACGCGGGTGGACAAGCTCTCCGGCGGCCAGCGCAAGCGGGCGTCCGTCGCGATGGAGCTGCTCACCGGCCCGTCGCTGCTGATCCTGGACGAGCCCACCTCCGGCCTGGACCCCGCGCTCGACCGGCAGGTGATGCAGACCCTGCGCCGGCTCGCCGACGCCGGGCGCGTGGTGATCGTGGTGACGCACTCGTTGACCCACATCGACATGTGCGATCAGGTGCTGCTGCTGGCGCCCGGCGGGAAGACCGCCTACTTCGGGTCGCCGAAGGGCGTCAAGTCGGCGATGGGCACCGACGACTGGGCGGAGATCTTCGATTTCACCGCGCGGCAGCCCGACGTCGCATGGCAGCGCTACCGGGCCGCGCACCCCGCGCCCCCGCCGCCCGCGCCGACGGGCGCGCCACCGTCGCCGACCACGGCGCCGAAGACCTCCACCCGTAAGCAGTTGTCGGTCGTCGCGCGCCGTCAGGTGCGGCTGATCCTCGCCGACCGCGGGTACCTGATCTTCCTGGTGCTCATGCCGATCGTGCTCGGCGCGGTCACCCTGCTGGTGCCGGCCGAGAAGGGGCTCGCCGGCATCGTCGACTCCGAGGCCGCCGCGCCGAACATGATCCTGGTGCTGCTGGTGATCGGCGCCTGCTTCATGGGCGCCGCGCTCACCGCGCGCGACCTGGTGGGCGAGCGGGCCATCTTCCAGCGAGAACGGGCGGTGGGCCTGCGACCCGGCGCCTACCTCTCGGCCAAGACCGTCGTGTTCTTCGTCGCGGCGACGCTGCAGGCCGCGATCATGGTGGGCATCATGCTGATCGGCACCGACGTGCCGGAGCAGGGCGCGATCCTGGCGAACGTGCCGATCGAGCTGATCATCGACATCGCCGTGCTCGCCTGCGTCTCCACGCTCGTGGGCCTGCTGATCTCCGCCATCGCCCGGTCCGCGGAGCAGGTGATGCCGCTGCTGGTGGTCGTGGTGATCTCGCAGCTGGTGATGAGCGGCGGCCTGTTCGGGCTGCACGGCCGGCCGGGTCTGGAGCAGTTGTCGTGGCTGTTCCCGTCGCGCTGGGGCTTCGCCGCGTCCGCGTCGACGATCGACCTGCAGAAGGTCACGTCCGTCACCGATCCGGTCTCGGGCCGGCCGACACCGTCGAGCGTGGACCCGCTGTGGGACTCCACACCCGCCCAGTGGGGCATCGCGATCGGGGTGCTCGCGGTCATGGCGGTGCTGCTGTGGATCGCGACGCGGATCCGGATCGGACGGCGCGCGGGCTGAGCCCTCCCGCGCGGCGGGTTCTCCGAGGAGGCCCGGGAGCGGGGCGAGCGCGCCCCGATAGGGTGGTCGCATGCAGCGCATCATCGGGACCGAGGTGGAGTACGGGATCTCCGCGCCGAAGGATCCCACCGCCAATCCGATCCTCACCTCCACGCAGGCCGTGCTCGCGTACGCGGCCGCTGCGGCCATCCCGCGCTCAAAGCGCACCCGATGGGACTACGACCTCGAATCGCCGCTGCGGGACGCCCGCGGCTTCGACCTCGGCCGCGGCGGGCCCGCGCCGATCATCGACGCGGACGAGATCGGCGCCGCGAACATGATCCTCACCAACGGCGCGCGGCTGTACGTGGACCACGCGCACCCGGAGTACTCGGCGCCCGAGGTGACCGACCCGCTCGACGCGGTGATCTGGGACAAGGCGGGGGAGCGGGTCATGGACGCGGCGGCGCGGTACGCGTCGACGGTGCCCGGCGCCCCCGCGCTGCAGTTGTACAAGAACAACATCGACGGCAAGGGCGCCTCCTACGGCACGCACGAGAACTACCTGTGCCGCCGCGAGACGCCGTTCGCGTCGATCGTCACGGGGCTCACGCCGTTCTTCGTGACCCGCCAGGTGTTCTGCGGCAGCGGGCGCGTCGGGATCGGCGCCAACGGCGATGAACCCGGCTTCCAGCTGTCCCAGCGCGCCGACTACATCGAGGTGGAGGTGGGGCTGGAGACCACGCTCAAGCGCGGGATCATCAACACCCGCGACGAGCCCCACGCCGATCCGGACAAGTACCGGCGCCTGCACGTGATCATCGGCGACGCCAACCTCGCGGAGACCGCCACCTACCTCAAGGTGGGTGCGAGTGCCCTGGTGCTCGACCTGATCGAGGCGGGCGTCGATCTGTCGGACCTGCAGCTGGCCGCGCCGGTGACCGCGGTGCACCAGGTGTCCCGCGACCTGTCGATGCGGCAGGTGCTCGAGCTCGCCGACGGCCGCTCGATGACGGCGCTCGACATCCAGCGCGCGTACGCCGACCGGGTGGGCGCGTTCCTGGAGGGGTCCGACGATGCCCGTGCCCTGGACGTGCACGCCACCTGGGTCCGGGTCCTGGACACGCTCGCCGACGACCCGCTGGGGCTCGCGGACGAGCTGGACTGGCCGGCGAAACTGCGGCTGCTGGAAGGCATCCGGCAGCGCGAGGGCCTCGGGTGGGCGGCGTCGAAGCTGCAGCTCGTGGACCTGCAGTACTCGGACGTCCGCCTGGACAAGGGCCTGTACAACCGGCTCGTCGCCCGGGGTTCGATGAAGCGCCTGGTGACCGAGCAGCAGGTGATGGACGCCGTGACCACGCCGCCCGAGACCACCCGCGCGTACTTCCGCGGCGAGTGCATGCGCCGCTTCGGCTCGGACGTCGCTGCCGCCAGCTGGGATTCGGTGATCTTCGACGTGGGCGCCGAATCGCTCGTGCGGATCCCCACCCTCGAACCGCTGCGCGGCACCAAGGAACACGTGGGTGCCCTCCTCGACGACGCCGCCTCGGCGCGCGAGCTGGTCGATTCCCTCCGGGGCTGATGCCGGGGGCTGATCCCGCCGACATGGACTAAGTCGGACTAAGCCCGTATCCTCGACCCATGACCTCGGTGAACATCCATGAAGCCAAGACCCACCTTTCTCGGCTGCTGGAGCGTGTAGCGCAGGGGGAACGCATCGTCATCTCCAAAGCGGGGCGCCCGGTCGCGGATCTCGTCCCGCACCGCGGTACGCGCGTTCAGTTCGGGGGCCTGGCCGGCCGGCTCGACTACGATGACGCCGCGTTCGACGTGGACCCCGACATCCAGCGGATGTTCTACGGGACGGACGACGAGTGATCCTGCTCGATAGTCAGACCGCCCTGTGGGTACTGGACGACAACCCCCGGCTGGGTGCCGTCACCAAGGAGACGCTCCCGCAGACGACGGAGGTCCACGTCTCGGTGGCGACGGTATGGGAACTCACGATCAAGTCGATGCTCGGAAAACTCGTCATCCCCATGGATTTCGGAGCTCTGATCGAGCGCGAAGGCTTGACCCTGCTCAACGTGGAAGCCGAGCATGCGGAGGGGATACGAGCCTTCCCCGAGCTCGTCCGTCACGACCCGTTCGACCGGCTGATCGTGGCTCAGGCCCACGTCGAGCAGCTCGATCTGTACACCGCCGACCGGGTGCTCCTCGGGCTCGGCCGCGACTTCATCATCGACTCGACCATCTGACAGGCACCCCATGGACATCGCTCGCGAACTGAACCGGATCTACACGAAGGCCTTCCCCGAGGTGCTCAAGGCGCACGGCGAGCTGTACGTCCGCTCCGGCGGTCGGATCGGGCACAAGCTGCTGTTCGGCGTTCCTAGCCTCATCGTGCGGACCGTCGGAGCGAAGTCGGGTGAGCCCCGCACCACCGTGCTCACCTACGCGAAGGACGGCGGCGACTACATCGTCGTGGCGTCCAAGGGCGGCGCGCCCCGCAACCCGGCGTGGTTCCACAACATGGTCGCGGCGGGCACCGTCGACGTCCAGGTGGGTACTTCCCGGTTCCGCGCCACCGTCGAGGCGCTGCGGCCCGGCGACGCCGACTACCAGCGGCTCTGGGACCTGGCGGATGCGAACAACGGCGGCCGGTACTCGGCCTACCAGCGCAACACCCGCCGCCCGATCCCCGTGGTCCGCCTCCGCCCCGTCTGATCGACCGTGCGTCACGCGATCACGCCGTTGCGTCGGCTAGGGCCGATGGTGTTGGGGCTGTGCTGCAGTTCGGCACTCTTCTTCGGGGCGGCGTTCATCGCTGTCGTCCGCGCGATTCAGGGCGGCGGTGACGACTTGTTCGTCAACATCGTTGGCGGCCTGCTCTTCGGGGTCGGTGGATTGGTGCTCGCAAGGCAGACCTCGATGCTCGCCGTACCCAAGTACGGCGCACTCCGGCTGCTCGGCGGAGTCGACGTCCGCGGCCGGCTCGGTCCGCGGTTCCTCGCGGTCACAGTCGTCGCAGTCCTGCACACGGTGCTCGTGGCAGCAGCGGTGAGAAACGCTGTCGGAGAGCTCGAGCCGCCTGTCGACTGGGCGTCGGTCCCGACGGGACTCTCCGTCGCCGCATTCGCCTTGATGATCGATGTCTTCCTGGTCGGATACGCGGTCGGGATGTACCGAGCGAGCCGCATGGTGCTCATATCGCTCAGCGATGAGGGTGTGAGCACAGCGACAGTGATCGACTCACCCGCGTACCTGCGCTGGGAAGATGTGTCCGCCTGGATGACGACCTCGGAGTCGGTGTTCGTACCGACCATCGGACGCCACGTCCAGCACCACCTCGTGTGGCGATTCGACGGAGAATGCGTCCGCACACCCGTGGACCTGCGTCCGAGCGCGGAGGAGATCACGAGAGCGATTGCACGGAGGGCGCCGCATGCTCGCATTCTTTGACCTCAACAGGGTCGATGTCCGCCGGCAAAGATCTTTCGAAGCGTTCTGCGACTGATCGGCGTCGAATCTTCGCAGAACGCTTCGAAAGATGTTGCGCTACATCCCGAGGGAGAGGTTGCGGGCGTAGTTGACGCGGTTGAAGACGTCCGCGACGGCGGCGTAGGAGTACACCGGGATGCTGGTGGTGTACGAGCGCCCCGCCCCGAACACCGTCACCTGCACGAATCCCTGCGTCTGGTCCTCCTTCGCGAGGAGGAAGAACAGCGAGAAGAAGCAGACCACGAACGTGCCGACGATGGCGAGGACGATCGCCCAGGTGGGGATCGCCCGCACGGTGACGCTGTGATCGGTCACGGTCCACTGGGTCCCGTCGAGGGGGAACGAGCCGACCGGCGTGATCACCTCACTGCGCGTGCAATGGATGTCGCCGATGCTCACCAGCACCGGTTCGGGCATGCCGGGCATGCCGGGCGGCGTGTACGGATCCACGGGAGCAGTGTAGGCCGGTAGGGTTGATTCATCGGGTCGTGCGGCCCGGGTGGTCGCTAAGGAGGCAGCGAGATGGCGCAGGAGCAGGTCAAGCGTGGCGGCGGCGGAGACGACGAGGACGCCGCGGGTGCACCATCGGGTGCCGGCCAGGAGCGCATCGAGAAGCTGACCGACGAGACGGACGATCTCCTCGACGAGATCGACGACGTGCTCGAGGAGAACGCCGAGGACTTCGTGCGCGCGTACGTGCAGAAGGGCGGCCAGTGACCCCGTCGCGGCGCGACGGATCGATGCGGGTCCTGCCGGGCGGGTCGTCCTTCGTCGAGCACCTGGCCGCGGTGGCGCCGGAGGCGTTGCCCGGGCGGGGCCCCGTTTCCGACGGTGCGCCGGACGTCCCGCACGGCACCACCATCGTCGCCGTCGCGTTCGCGGGCGGCGTCCTGCTCGCGGGTGACCGCCGCGCCACCATGGGCAACCTGATCGCGCAGCGCGACATCGTCAAGACCTTCGTCACCGACGAGCTGACCGCCGTCGGCATCGCCGGGACCGCCGGGATCGCCAAGCAGATCGTGAAGCTGTTCACGGTGGAGTTGGAGCACTACGAGAAGATCGAGGGCGTCCCACTCACCTTCGAGGGCAAGGCGAATCGGCTGGCCGGCATGGTGCGCGGGAACTTCGGTGCCGCGCTGCAGGGCCTCGCCGCGGTGCCGCTGCTGGTGGGCTTCGACGAGGCCGAATCCCGCGGCCGCATCGTCTCCTACGACGTGACGGGGGACTGGCACGACGAGGTGGGTTTCCACTCGATCGGATCGGGCTCGGCCTGGGCGAAGTCGTCGATCAAGAAGCGCTTCCGGCCCGGCCTCGACGCAGCGGGGGCGCTCGACGTGGCCGCCGAGGCCCTGTTCGACGCCGCGGACGACGACACCGCCACCGGCGGACCGGACGTGCTCCGCAAGCTGTACCCGACGGCCGTCGCGATCACCGCCGACGGCGCCGTCGAGGTCTCGGAGGAGGACGTGGCCGCGGCCACCGAGCGGGTCATCGCGACCCGCACCGCAGGGGAGGAGTTGCCGTGACGTTCCCGTACTACGCGTCCGCCGAGCAGATCATGCGGGACCGCTCGGAGCTGGCGCGCAAGGGGATCGCCCGCGGACGCAGCGTGGTGGTGCTCAAGTACGCCGACGGCGTGCTGTTCGTCGCCGATAATCCGAGCTCGCTCAACAAGATCAGCGAGATCTACGATCGCATCGGCTTCGCCGCGGTGGGCAAGTACAACGAGTTCGAGTCGCTGCGCCGCGCGGGCATCCAGTTCGCCGATACCCGCGGCTACCAGTACTCGCGGCGCGACGTCACGGGATGGTCGTTGACCAACGCCTACGCCTCCACGCTGGGCACCGTGTTCACGGAGCAGGCCAAGCCCTACGAGGTGGAGCTGTGCGTCGCGGAGGTCGGCACGCCCGACAACGCCGCCTCGCGGCTGTACCGGGTGGGCTACGACGGCTCCGTGGGCGACGAGAAGCAGTTCGTGGTCATGGGCGGGCAGACGGAGTCGATCACGCCGGTGCTCACCGAGGGTTACGCCGACGGGCTCGATCTCGCGGCCGCGTTCGCCCTCGCGGTGAAGGCGCTCGGCGCGCCGGCACCCGCGAACGGCTCATCCTCGTCGTCGGCACCCGCCGAGCAGAAGACCTACAACGCCGGCGAGCTGGAGGTCGCGATCCTCGACCACACCCGCCCGCGCCGCGCCTTCAAGCGCCTCTCCGACGATCGGGTCGCGCAGCTCCTCGGCTGATCGCGTCAGCTGATCACGTCGACCACGGCCTCCGGGGCGGACCGCTCGGTGACGAGGGCGACGACGGTCTCGGCGAGGTCGCCGGGCTGCAGGGTGATCGCTGAGTAGTCCTGCGCCGGGGAGCTCGCCGCGACCGAAGCGGCGATATCGCCGCCCGCGATCATCCCGCCGACGGTGAGGGTCCCGGCGTACACGCCCTCCGGCGCGAGGGCCGCGTGCAGGTTGAGGGCGTACGCGCGGTACGCGGCGGCGACCAGGGTGAGCGCCCCGAGGTGCGGCATCGGCACCACGCTGCTCAGGCCTCCGACGAGGACGAGGGCTCCGTCGTGCGCGCGCAGCTCGGGCAGGACGGCGGTCGCGAACTCGACCACGGGGGCGACGGTGCCGAGCGCGCCGGTCGCGGCCTCCGGCGTCAGCTCGGTGATCGGCGCGAGATCGACGGGCGCGCCCGCGCCGTAGTAGGCCACGTCGATCCGGCCGAACCGCTCCACCACGGCGGCAGCGGCCTCGACGAGGGATCCGGGGCGTGCGGCGTCGACCACGAAGGCCTCGGCGTCGATGCCGAGTGCGCGGAGTTCGGCGAGGTACGCGGGGTGACGGTCCGCCGAGCGGGAGGCGATCGCGACGCGGTGGCCGCGCCGGCCGAAGGCGCGCGCGACGGCCATGCCGAGACCGGGACCGGCGCCGACGACGAACAGGACGGGTTGCGCAGTAGTTGAGGTCATACTCAATTTAGTAGCAGAAGTTGAGGCGTTCCTCAAGATTGCTAGGCTGGCGCCATGTCTCCTCGGGCGGACGCGGTGCGCAATCGGCAGAAACTGGTGGACGCGGCGAGGCTGTCGTTCGCCGAAGAGGGCGTCGACGTGCCGCTGGAACAGATCGCCAAGCGGGCCGGCGTGAGTATCGGAACCCTGTACAACCACTTCGCCGACCGTGGCGAACTGGTCGACGCGGTGCTGCCCGACCGCATGGCACGGATCGACGCGATCGCCGCGGAGTCCGCGGCCGAACCCGATGCGTGGACCGCCTTCGCGACCTTCCTCGACGCGCTGATCTCCGCGCAGGCGCGCGACCGCGCGGTCAACGAGGCAGTCGCGCGCGGGTCCATCGGCACCGTGGACCTCGTCGCCGAGTGCGGCCGGGCGGGGAGTGCCGTGCTCGCAGTCCTGGAGCGCGCCCACATCGCAGGCGTGCTCCGCGACGACTTCGGGTTCGACGAGCTGGGGACCCTGATGATCGCGGTCGCGAACATCATCGCGCTGCACCCCGATGACGACGGGGCGTGGCGGCGCCACCTCGGATTCGTCCTCGACGGGATCAGGCGCACGCCGCACCGGACACAGGCATGACCACGGCGGACTGGGCGAGAGGTAGTGTTCGTCACGTGCAGCGCCGAATCATGGGAATCGAGACCGAATTCGGTGTCACGTGTACTTTTCACGGGCACCGCAGACTGAGCCCGGACGAGATCGCCCGGTACCTGTTCCGGCGCGTCGTCTCCTGGGGACGCAGCTCGAACGTGTTCCTGCAGAACGGCTCGCGGCTGTACCTGGACGTGGGGAGCCACCCGGAGTACGCCACCGCGGAGTGCGATTCGGTGCTGCAGCTGGTCACGCACGACAAGGCCGGCGAGCGCGTGCTCGAGGACCTGCTGCTGGACGCCGAGCAGCGCCTGCAGGACGAGGGCATCGGCGGCGACATCTACCTGTTCAAGAACAACACCGATTCGGCCGGCAACTCGTACGGCTGCCACGAGAACTACCTGGTGGGACGTGTCGGCGAGTTCTCCCGCATCTCCGACGTGCTGCTGCCCTTCCTGGTGACCCGGCAGCTGATCTGCGGCGCCGGGAAGGTGCTGCTCACCCCCAAGAACGCCACCTACTGCCTGAGCCAGCGCGCCGAGCACATCTGGGAGGGCGTCTCCAGCGCCACCACCCGCAGCCGGCCCATCATCAACACCCGCGACGAGCCGCACGCCGACGCCGAGAAGTACCGCCGCCTGCACGTGATCGTGGGCGATTCGAACATGTCCGAGACCACCACGATGCTCAAGGTGGGCACCGCGCACCTGGTGCTGGAGATGATCGAGGCGGGCGTCCAGTTCCGCGACTTCTCCCTGGACAACCCGATCCGCGCCATCCGCGAGGTCAGCCACGACACCACCGGCCGGCACGAGGTCCGCCTCGCCGGCGGCCGGCAGGCGGGCGCGCTGGACATCCAGCGCGAGTACTACGGCAAGGCCGTCGAGTACCTGGCCACCCGCGAGCCGGACGAGCAGCTCGCCCGGGTCGTGGACCTGTGGGGCCGCACGCTCGACGCGGTCGAGTCGCAGGACTTCTCCGGGGTGGACACCGAGATCGACTGGGTGATCAAGCGCAAGCTGTTCCAGCGCTACCTGGACAAGTACTCGATGGACCTCGCCGATCCGAAGATCGCCCAGCTCGACCTGGCCTATCACGACATCAAGCGCGGCCGCGGGGTGTTCGACCTGCTGCAGCGCAAAGGATTGGCCACCCGCGTCACCACCGACGAGGACGTCGACGAGGCCGTCGACACCCCGCCGCAGACCACCCGCGCCAAACTGCGCGGCGAATTCATCAGTGCCGCACAGGCAGCCGGGCGCGACTTCACCGTCGACTGGGTGCACCTCAAGCTCAACGACCAGGCCCAGCGCAC
>JBEBXD010000051.1:0-33048 GCA_040391845.1 Tsukamurella paurometabola
ATATCGATGACATCGAGGCCATCTATCGCCACTTCGAGGGGAGGGTGCGCATGGCGGCCGCAATCGTGTCGTCCTTCACCCTCACGTACTTCTCGACCGATTGAGTGTCGCTGTGACGGAGCGCGGCCGCCACGACGATCGTGAGATTCCGCAGTGCTCGCATCGACGCCAGTGTGTCAGATCACCGTTCCCCCGGGCCCGACGGTTCGCCGCATTCCTGCCCGTTCGGCCTGGAACGCCCTGAATCCGCCCTGCTACCTGCGGTTTACGCCCGTACCGTGCGGGGGTGAGTGTTGCACTACCCGGCTCCGCGTGGATCGGCGACTGGCGGATCGACGCCCTCGGCGCGGCGGCGTTCGCGCTGTCCGCCGCCTACCTCTGGGCGGCGCGCGGCGGTTCCGTCCCCCTGGCGCGCCGCATCGCGTTCGTGACGGTGGGCTGCGCCGCCGCCGTGGTGATCTGCTGCGGGCCGATCACCGCGTACGCGCCGCGACTGTTCTGGGTGCGGGCGCTGCAGATCACGCTGCTGCTCTACGTCGTCCCGCTGGGCCTGGCAGCGGGCATGCCTCTCACCGTGTTCGGCGCGCGCCTGAACCCCGCACGCCGCTCGGCCGCGCTGCGCGCGCTGCGGAGCCGGACCGCGCGGGCGCTGGGCCACCCGCTGGTCGGCTCGGGCCTGCTGCTGATCACGCCCTGGCTGCTGCTGTTCACCGGCTGGAACGTCGCGGCGATGCACAGCCCCGCCCTCGACCTGCTCACCCGCTGCACGCTGGTGGCCGCGGGTTTCGTGTACTTCTACAGCCGCGTGCAGGCCGACCCCGTCCCGCGGCGCTACCCCCAGGCCGTCTCGCTGCTCATCACGCTGGCCGAGTCCCTCGCCGACGGGATCCTCGGCATCGTCGTGTGGCTGGGTCCCGTCCTGTACCCCGCCCACTACGCGGCCCTCGGCTTCTCCCCGGATCAGGTGCGCCTGTCGCAGACCATCGGCGCCGGGATGCTGTGGCTGCTCGCGGACCTGTTCGGGCTGCCCTTCCTGGCGCTCCTCATGTTCGCGCTGCGCCGCGAGGACGCCGCGCGCCAGATCCGGGAGGACGCCCGGGAGGAAGCCCGTCACTACGCCCGCGAGGATGCTGCCGACGCGCCGGAACCCGCTCGCCCGGCCGGCCTGTGGTGGGAGTCCGACCCGGAACTGGCGCACCGCTTCCGCCGCTGAACACGCCCTTTCTTGCACTATGCAACTCGGTGCGAGGAGCGTAATCTGGACGTATCAGGCAACCGTGCAGATCGAGGTGATCGACGATGAGTGTCCCCGTGAAGGTTCTGATCGCGTACGACGGCTCCGAGTCCTCCGAGCGTGCCGTGAAGTACGCCAGCAAGGTGCTCGCCCAGGGCCGCGAGGCCGAGGCCGTGGTGGTCACGGCGTGGGAGTCCACCATCCACCAGGCGGCCCGCCTGTCCGCGATGTCCGGCGTCGCCGGGGCCGGGGCCGCGGAGACCGCACTCACCCGGGAGACCGACGCGGTGCGGGCCGAGGCGGAGAAGACCAACGCGCACGGCGTGGAGCTGGCGATCGCCGCCGGGTTCACCGCGGCGCACGGCGAGCTCATCGAGGTGGCCACCACCGTATGGACGGCGATCATCGCCGCGTCCGACGACTTCGATGTGGACGTGATCGTCTCCGGCAGCCGCGGGATCTCCGGCATCAAGGCGCTCTGGCACTCGTCGGTCTCGGAGCACGTGCTCCGCGGCTGCAAGCGGCCGGTCATGATCGTGCCATCGGGGTGCGCGGAATTGGACCTGTAGACTCGCCCACATGGACCGCACCTCGATCATCGCCAGCGCCACCGCGGCGCTCGCCGGCATCGTCGTCGCCGTGGCCCTTGCACTGGTGAGCGGCGCGGCCGTCGGCCAGACGACCCCGTCCACCAACATCGACACGGTGTCGAAGGACAAGGGCTTCCTGCAGGGCTCGTCGAACTACGGCGAGCGCGACGACTCGGGTGCCAACAAGTAGCCCGCACCCGCCTGACGAACCCCTGACCCGCCGCGCCGGCGCGTGGGCGTTCGTCGCGCTCCTCGCGCTGAGCTTCGCCAGCGCCCCCGGCAGGGTCGTCGCCGATACGAAGCTCGACCTCACCGCGAACCCGATCGGATTCCTCGCGCGCGCCGCGAACGTGTGGTCCAGCCAGTCCCCGCTGGGGCAGGTGCAGAACCAGGCGTACGGCTACTTCTTCCCGCACGGCGCGTTCTTCGCGCTGGGCCAGTTCCTGCACGTCCCGCCGTGGATCACGCAGCGCCTGTGGTGGGCGCTGCTGCTGTTCGCGGGGTTCTGGGGGATCGTCCGCCTCACCGAGGCGCTGGGCACCGGATCGCGTGGCAGCCGCGTGGTGGCCGGCGCGGCGTTCGTGCTGGCCCCGCAGGTGCTCACCACGCTCGGCGCGATCAGCTCGGAGACCGCGCCGGTGATGCTGGCGCCGTGGGTGCTGCTGCCGCTGGTGCAGGTGCTGCGCGGCGGCGACACCCCGGTGCGGAACCTGGCCGCCCGCTCGGCGGTCGCGGTCGCGCTGATGGGCGCGGTGAACGCCGTGGCCACGGGCTTCGCGTGCGCGGTCGCGGCCCTGTGGTGGCTGCTGCACGCGCGCTTCGGCACGGGGACGCGCCGGTTCTGGACCTTCAGCGCGTGGTGGGTGGTGTGCGTGGCGCTCGCGACCACGTGGTGGATCGTGCCGCTGCTGATCATGGGCCGGGTCAGCCCGCCGTTCCTGGAGTTCATCGAGTCGTCCCGCGCGACCACCCAGTGGGCGTCGCTGCCGGAGGTGCTGCGCGGCACCACGTCGTGGAGCCCGTTCATCTCCGACGAGCGCGCGGCGGGCGCGATGCTCACCACCTCGCCGGCGGCGGTGGTGGTGACCGGCATGGTCGCGTGCGCCGGAGTCGCCGGGCTCACCATGCGCCGCATGCCGCACCGCGGGACCTGGGCGACGGTGCTCCTGGTAGGGCTGGCGGGGATCGGCGCCGGGTACGCGAGCGGGCTGGGCTCGCCGTTCGCCGAGCCGGTCCGGGTGTTCCTGGACAGTGTCGGCGCTCCGCTGCGCAACGTGTACAAGCTGGAACCGTTCCTGCGGTTGCCGCTCGTGGTGGGGCTCGCGCACCTGCTCGCGCGGGCGCCGCTGCCGGGCACCGTCGCCCCGGCGCGGGTGCGGCGGGCGGTGGCGCACCCCGAGCGGGACCGGCTGGCGGCCGGGGCCCTCGCGGTGGTGGCCGTCCTGGCGCTCGCGGGGGGCATGGCGTGGACGGGCAAGCTCGCCCCGCGCGGCCCGTACGAGCGGATCCCGGACTACTGGTCGCAGGCGGCGGACTGGCTCTCGGCGCACGCCGCGGGCACGGCCCCCGGGCAGGCCCGCGCGGAGCGGGCGCTGGTGGTGCCGGGCGCCCCGTTCGGCGCGCAGTTGTGGGGGCTCACCCGGGACGAGCCGATCCAGCCGCTGGCGCAGACCCCGTGGGCGGTGCGCGACGCGATCCCGCTGAATCCGGCCGGCGCGATCCGCGCGCTCGACTCGGTGCAACGGTTGTTCAGCGCGGGCACGCCGTCGGCGGGACTCGCGGCTACCCTTCGGCGGCAGGGCATCTCGTACCTGGTGCTGCGCGCCGATCTCGATCCGGGAACGTCCCGCTCGGCGCGGCCGGCGCTGGCGCGGGCGGCGATCGAGGGGTCGCCGGGGATCAGCGCGGTCGCGCGGTTCGGCCCGGACGTGGCGCCGCCGACGGTCGACGGGGTGGTGGTCGATTCGGGGCTGCGGCCGCCGCTGCCGGCCATCACGATCTACCGGGTCGACGGTGGCGTGCCGGCCGGCCCGTACGTGACCGACCTGGCGTCGATGCCGCGGGTGGCGGGCGGCCCGGAGTCTCTGCTGGGGCTGCAGGCGGATGCCGCCGCCTCGGGACGGCGCGAGCTGGGCGCGGCGCTGCTCGCCTCGGACGCCGCCGCGGCGGGCCTGCCCGACGGTCCGCTGACGGTGACGGACACGCCGAAGCGGCGCGAGACCGACTTCGGCCGGGTCGATGACCACAGTTCCGCGATCCGCACCCCGGAGGAGCAGCGCCGCACCCTGAACCGGCTGCCCGACTATCCGGCGGCGGGCCTCGTGGACGGGTCGTGGGAGGGCGCGACGGTCTCGGCGTCCAGTTCGGCGGCCGATGCCACGCAGCTCGGCACGGTGCTGCCCGGCGCGGGGACGGCGGCCGCGGTGGACGGGGACAAGAACACGGCGTGGGTCTCCTCGGGCCTCGATCACGCGATCAATCAGTGGCTGGAGTTCACCCTCCCGGAGCCGCGGGGCGACCTGGCGGTCACGGTGACGGTGGGCCGGGCGTTGGGTCCCGCGGTGACGCGGCTGCTGATCACGACGGAGGGCGGCTCCGTGCTCTCGGATCCGGTGACGGCGGGCACGCCGATCACGCTGGTGGCGCCGTCGGAGCCGACGCGGTGGGTGCGGATCACGGCGGCGGAGACGGCGGATCACAGCTGGGGCAATCAGTTCGCGGTCTCGGAGGCGTCGCTGACGGACACCCGCAGCGGCGCGGTGATCCCGGCGCGGCACGACGTGGTGCTGCCGGAATCGGGTGCGGCGCAGCGGTGGGTGTTCGGGCAGGACACGATGGGCCGGTCGGGCTGCGTGGTGACGCCCGGCCCGGACGGAGCGCCCGGCCCCGTGCAGTGCGCGGACATCGCGATCGGACCGGAGGAGCCGGGGCCGTTGCGGCGCACCGTGAACGGGCCCGGCGCGCAGGCGGTGACGCCGTCCCTGACGGTGCGCGCCCGCCCGGGCCAGGCGTTGTCGGCGCTGCTGGCGGATCCGGCGGCGCCCTCGGCCTACGCGGAGTCGGCGGTGGCGGACGGCCGCGCCAGTTCGGCGGCGGCGGTGGACGGCGATCCGAACACTGTGTGGTCGGCGCCGCAGTCGGCGACGGATGCCACGGCCCCGAAGCCGGTGCTGCACGTGCGGTTGCCGTCCGCTCAGCTGGTGGGCGGGCTCACGCTGGCGCTGCCGCGGGGCGAGGCGCCGGCGCGGCCGACGCGGATCGGCGTCGACCTGGGCACCGGCCGGCAGGTGCGGGAGGTCCCGCAGCCGGGGCCCGACGGCGATGAGGTGACGGTGAAAGTCGATCCGGCGGTGACGGATTCGATCTCGATCTCGATCCTCGATTGGGAC
Source organism: Tsukamurella paurometabola (assembly GCA_040391845.1). GTDB lineage: Bacteria > Actinomycetota > Actinomycetes > Mycobacteriales > Mycobacteriaceae > Tsukamurella > Tsukamurella paurometabola_B. The sequence goes on from JBEBXD010000051.1 coordinate 5,214, forward strand.
GACCGGATCAACATCAACGATTTCGGGTTTCCGGAGAAGATGGCCCCCGGGATCGCGGAGGTGCGGGCCGTGGGCACGGACGGGACGCCGGTGCCCGGCTCGGATCCCGCCACCGCGGACCGCCCGGTGGTGGTGCCGTGCGAGACCGGGCCGACGGTGCGGATCGGCGACCGCGAGGTGCGTTTCCGCGTGGAGGCGGGGGCCCGGGAGTTGCGCGACGGTGCGCCGGTGCGCGCGGTGGCCTGCGATCCGGGGCCGGTGCCGCTGCCCGCGGGCCGCCAGCGGGTGGTGGCCACGCCCGGTCTCGCGTTCAGCGTGGACACGCTGAGCCTGGACACCCCGGCCGCGGCGGCCGCCGAAGCGGGCGCGCGGGACGAAGCCGTGAAGGTACAGAGCTGGACGCCGGACCGCCGGGTGGTGAACGTGGGCGCGGCCGCCGCGGATCAGGTGCTGGTGGTGCCGGAGAGCCGCAACGCCGGGTGGGCCGCGACGGGTCCGGACGGTTCGCCGCTGCGGGCGGTCACGGTGAACGGGTGGCAGCAGGGTTGGGTGATTCCGAAGGGCACCGATGGTGCCGTGACCCTGCGGTTCGCGCTCAACGCGCCCTACCGGATCGGGTTGTTCGGCGGGCTGTCGCTGCTGGTGATCCTCGCAGCGCTGGCGCTGGTTCCGGGGTCGCGGCCGCGGGTGCCGGGCGAGCCGATGCGGGCCCGGCGGCCGGGCGTCGCGGCGGCCCTCGGCGTGGGAGCGGTCGCGTTCGTGCTGAGCGGGTGGCCGGGCCTCGCGCTGTGGGCGGCCGCGGGCCTGGTGACCTGGGTGGTCGCCGGGCTGCACGTGCCCGCGGACCGTCGGGCGGCGGTGCGGGTGTTCGGCGCGTCCGGTTTCGTGCTCGCCGGGATGCTGCTGCTGGCCACCGGCCCGTGGCACGCGAAGGCGGGATACGTGGGGCACGGCCCCTGGCCGCAGGGTCTGGCGCTGGCCGGGGTGCTGCTGATGGCCTGGTCGACGGTGCCGCCGGGCCGGTCCCTGCGGGCGCCGCGCCGCCGCCGGGAGTAGTGCGTAGCCGCGCGGATCAGCGATGCGTGCCACGCATCGCCTCCGTGCGGGACTACCGACCGTCCGGGGCGACGAGCTCCCGCCCCGGCGCCCCGGCGGACCGTCGGGCCTCGCGGCGCGACAGCCACTCCCGGGCGGGCTCCTCGACCCAGGCGTAACTGAGCGCGGCGACCACCACGGAGAACACCACGGTCAGCACCGTCACCTTCAGCATGTTCCCGTTGAACGGCACGATCGCGAACAGCGGGAAGATTGCGGTGAGCACCACCAGGTGCCAGATGAAGATCCCGTAGGACCAGCGCCCCAGGGCCTGCATGAAGCCCGAGGCCAGCCACCCCGCGGGGGCGCCCGCGGGAGCGAGGACGAGGGGCGCGAGCAGCAGGAAGCCGAGCACGGCGCCGAGGCCCATCCGCACCGCGAACTGCCACGGCGCGGGGGTGTCCAGCGTCACGGGGCCGCCGAGCGGCGTGCAGATCACCACGAACACCACCGCCGCGGCCGGCCAGCACAGCCGTCGCAGCGCCAACCGTCGTACCGCCTCGTACCGGGTCGGCGGGGCGCTCACGATCTCGGCGAGCACGATCCCCGCGATGAACCACGGCAGGTACGCGGGTAGCCAGTTGTGATGGTTCACCCCGGCCGGCAGGGGCAGCGCGGCGCCGACCCACGCCCACGTCAGTGACACCGCCGCCACCGCGATCAGGAGCGGCACCCGGAGCCGGGCAGCAGGGCCGCGTAGCCGCGCCAGCAGCAGCGCCGCCGGCGGCAGCACCAGGTAGAACAGCATCTCCACGGACAGCGACCACATCTGGGTGAGCCCGTCGGTCAGCGAGTAGGGCACGAACACCTGGGTCAGCGTGAGATTGGCCAGCCAGGTGGAGCCCGACGGGGGCGTCTCCCGCGGCAGCAGCGCGAGGGCCACGACCGCGACCAGCAGGTACGCGGGCATGATCCGCACGATCCGGGACCGGTAGTACCGGCCCGGAGCGGGCGGCGCACCGTCGGACCAGGCAGCCCGGGCGTGCCCGCGCCACAGCAGGAACCCCGAGAGCCCGAAGAACAGCGCGACCGCCATATCGAACCGGCCCCAGACCCGGCCCATCACCGAATAGCCCACCTGACCGGTCTGGAAAGCCGTATGGGTCAGCAGCACGGCCACCGCCGCGCACGCCCGCATGCCCTCGAGCGCGGGCACGAAACCGGCCGCGCCCGCGGGCTTTGCGACTGCGAATTCGCTTGTCCCCACGGCACTCATCGGGCACCGAATCTACCCGCGAATCGGCCGCACGCCGCGCGCGACCGCCGGAGCGCGCCGCCGACACCTGTAGGCTCGGGTACTCGAAGGGAGCGCGCGACCGCGTGTTCCGGCGGCGTGTGCGAACGACGTGCGCGCTCCGCGAGAGATGTGAGGAGACACTTCGATGGCGGTAGGCCGTAGCCGGCTGGCACGCGTTATCGGTCCGATCCTGATCTTCCTGGGCGCGCTGCTGATCACGGCCGCGATCGCCGCACCGGCGTACGTCGCGGGCAAGCTGACCACGATCCCCCTGGATCTGGACACCACGACGGTGGCGGAGTCGGAGAAGCCCGCGGACTCCACGGCGGACGCGGACTTCCCCGCGAAGTCGCTGGACCTGTGCTCGATCAACAAGGGCAAGGCCGTGGTGAACGACGTCTCCGTGAAGACGCAGACCCGGACCCTGGTGACCACCCCGTCGGACAAGTCGACGATGACGGTGCAGTCCGGCATGTCGATGGTGGTGCCCTCGGTGAAGACCAAGGGCGAGCCCCGCCACCCCGAGCTGACCGGCGCGGTCCGCAACGAGAGGCCCTGCGACGACGGCCTGGTGCAGGCGTGGGTGGACCGCGTCTCGCTCGATCGTGAGACCGGCAAGCCGACCGGCAAGACCTCGGAGGCCACCTACCAGCCCGGCGAGAGCACCCCGGCCGTGAAGATCGCCGACCGCAAGGGCCTGCAGTACCGCTTCCCCGCCGGCACCAGCAAGGACGGCGGCTACCAGTTCTTCGACCTCATCACGCGCAAGAACGTGGGCCTGAAGTTCGTGGAGGAGAAGGAGGTCAGCGGCACCAAGACGCTGCACTTCCAGGGCAGCCAGGACTGGGTGGACCTCTCGACCGTGCGCGATGGCAACGATCCGACGCTGGGCACCGTGCTCACCATGCCCGCCGGCTGGTGGGGCATCGGCGGCGGCGTGGACGCCAAGGACGACATCACCCTGAACCGCTGGGCGAAGACCGGCGTCGACCTGTGGGTGGATCCGACGTCCGGCATCATCGTGGACCAGTCGCTGCACTACACGCAGCAGTTCCGCCTCCCGGAGCTGGTCGCGCCGAACACGCCGAAGGCGGTCCGCGACTTCAAGCTCGACGTCTTCGACGCCAAGCAGCACTGGATCGAGGCGACGGTCCGCTCGCAGGCCGAGGCCGCGAAGTCCGCGCAGAACAAGATCGCGGTCGCCAAGTACGTGGTGCCCGTCGCTGGCGGCGTGCTGGGCCTGATCGCCCTGGGCCTCGGCGTGTTCGCCCTGCTCCTGGGCCGCGGCGCGGTCCCTGCGGGCGGCCCCGGCAACGGTGCCGGCCGCACCGCCGCCGGCTCCGCGGGCTCGGGACGCCGCGGTAAGGACGGTGCCGCGCCCACCGCGCCGCTGGACGACGACCCGATCACCGAACCGGACATCGACGAGCCGACGACCGAGGCGTTCAACGCCCAGCCGAGACCCGACGAGTCGAGGACCGAGGCGATCGACTTCCGTAAGCGCGACGAGCGCTGACGGCCACGACCGCACCGACCACCATCACCGCCGCGAGCGCGCACAGCGCCGCGGCGGTGATCATGTCGGCGGGGGTGCGCGGCAGGGTGAGCAGGATCGCGGCCTCGACGGCCACCACGAGCCACGCGAGAAGCGCCATCCGGGTGCGGTCGACGGCGATCGCGTAGAGCAGGAGGCCCTGCAGTAGCGCGAGCAGCGCCCCCTGCGCGGCGAACAGCCACAGCAGCCCCTGCACGGGCCGGTAGGCCTCGCCGGCCAGCATCGTCGCGAGCGGGGCGCACAGCGCCGCGCCCGCCACGCAGGCGAGCCCGAGCGCGGTCAGCAGGGTGACGACGGTGCGCAGCGCGCCGCGGGCCGCCGCCGGGGACGCGAGCGCGGGGTAGAACACCACGCCCACGGCCTGCGGCAGCCAGAACGCGACCTTCGCGGCCACCGCCCCCAGCGCGTAGGTCCCGGCCGCGGACGCCCCGAGCACGGGCCGCGACAGCAGCAGGTCGAGCGAGGCGAACACGACCAGCACGAGCTGCACCGAACCCGCGCCCAGCACGGCCCGCACCCCGGCACCGTCGGCCCCGAGCGCACCGTCGGGCCCCGGAGCCCCGAGCACTCCGTCCCGGGCGCCGGCCGGGTTCCCGGCGAGCACCCTCCCGACGGCGGCGGCGGCCAGGGCGCCCACGGTGGTGCCGAGGAGCGCGGGCCCGGGGCCCAGTAGCAGGCCCGGCACGGTGAACACGAGCTTGCCGACGCCGGCGATGCCGAGCAGCGCGGCGAGCCGCCCGAAGCGGCGCTCCCCCTGCAGCAGCCCCTGCTCGACGGCGAGCAGTACCAGGGCAGGCGCCGCCGCGAGGGCCGCCGCCGCCGTTCCCACCCGGGTGTGCAGGCCGGCCGCCGCGAGCGGTACGGCGACCGCGGCGAGCAGCCCCGTGCCGAGCGCGATCCGGTAGCCCAGCGCCCGCATCCGCGCGGCGCCGGCGCCGCGGACCAGCTGGCGCGCGACGACGGTCTGCAGGGCGAGCGCGGGCACCGCGAGCACGAGGAGCAGCTGCAGCAGGGAGGCGAATTCGCCGTACCCGTCGGGGCCCAGCCAGCGGCTCGCGGGCAGGTGCACCAGGTAGGAGCAGAGGTTGCCCGCGATCGAGCCGATCGTGACCCACGCCAAACCCCGCACCCGCCCATTCTGTCAGGCGGCGGCAGGGTCAGTAGGGTGGCGCAGATGAGATCGCGCGACCCGGCCCTCGCCGCCTGGTCCGCCGTGCTCGCCGCCGTGGTGCTCGGGCCGCTGCTGGCCTCCCTCGGCGGGGGCCGGTACCTCCTGTTGCGGGACGCCGTCGCGACGCCGCGCTCCTACCTCACCGATACCGCGCTCGGCCTCGGCTCGGGGGCCGCGCGGGCCACGCCGCAGGACTGGCTGCTGGCCGTCGGTTCTCGGGTGGTCGACGGTGGCGTCCTGGTGACGGCCGTGCTGCTGGCCGCGCTGATCGCGGCGGGCTGGGGCTTCGGTCGGTGCGCGCTGGCGGTGCTGGAGGCGGTGGGCCTCCGGGCGGGGATCGGCGCGGGCCTGGCCGCCTCGACGGTGGGCGTGTGGAACCCGTTCGTCGCGGAGCGCCTGCTACAGGGCCACTGGAGCCTGATGACGGGGTACGCGGCGATCGGCTGGATCGTGGTGGTGGGCCTGCGGATGCGGGGGCGGCGGCAGCTGGGCGCGTTCGCCGTGTGCCTCGCGGCGGGCGGCCTCACGCCGACGGGCGCCGTATTCGCCCTGATCGCCGGCCTGATCGCGGCACCGCGGCGCTGGGCGTGGCTGCTGGGGATGTTCGTGCTCGCGGCGGCGCCGTGGCTGTACCCGTCGTTGGTGTCGGGCAGCGGGGTGCGAGCCGATCCGGCGAGCGTCGCGGTGTTCGCCGCGGGCGCGGAGGCGGGCCCCGGCACCCTGGGATCGCTGGTGGGGCTCGGGGGGATCTGGAACCGGCAGGCCGTGCCCGACGGTGCGCCGTGGCTCTGGACGGTGCTCGCGCTGGCCCTGCTGGCGGGCGGGCTGCTGGTGCTGCGGGCGCGGGTGTTCGCGCCGCCGCTGGGCCGGTCGGCGCTGCTCGCGCTGTGCGCGGTGGTGCTGCCCGCGGTGGCGGCGACGGCGCCGGGGGTGGCGCTGCTCGAGTACGTGGTGCAGGCGATCCCGGGCAGCGGGCTGCTGCGGGACGGGCAGAAGTGGGTGGCGCTGGCGGTGCCGTTCTACGCGGTGTGCGCGGCGGCGCTGGTCTCCGCGATTCCCGCGGCGGCACGGGCGGCGGGCACGGTGGTGGCGGTGGCGCTGCCGATCGTGGTGCTGCCCTCGCTGGCGTGGGGGGCCGGTGGCCAGCTGGCCCCGGTGACGTATCCGGCGGCGTGGCGCACCGTCGCCGAGGCGGTTCCCGCGGGCTCCGGATCGGTCGCGGTGCTGCCGCCGGGGATGTTCCGGACCTACCGGTACGGGCCGGACGCGCCGGTGCTGGACCCGGCGCCGCGCATGCTGCGGGCGCCCGTACTGCAGACGGGTGAACTCCGGGTGGGCGGCCGGAGCGTCGACCGGCTGCCCGGGCCCGCGGCGGACGCGGAGGCCGCCCTCGCCGCGGGCGGGGAGCCGCTCGCGGGGCGGTTGGCGGAGCTGGGCGTGGGCTGGGTTCTCGTGGAAGCCGTTGCGCAGGACGGCGAAAGCTTCTTCCCGACGGTGCCCCTGCCGGGCCTCGCGCTCGCGGTGGACACCCCGGATCTGCGGCTGTACCGCGTCCCGGGCGAGATCGGGACGGCGACGGTGCCCGGCGCGCAGCGGGCCGGCGCCTGGGCGGCGCACCTGCTGTGGGCGTCCGTGCTGCTGGGCGGCGTCGCGGTCGCCGGGCTGCGCCGCCCTCGCGCGGGTTCCGGCGCGGGCAACGGCGCGGGCGCGGGCCGTGCGGGCGGCCCCGATTCGCCCGCCGGCGACGGCGACTGACGCCCGCCGTTCTCGTACGGCGTACCCGAATTCCCGCGGTCATTTGCCATTCGAACCGTCGATGCACGCGCGTTGCCCGCACATTGTTCGGGCATTCTTCGGGCGTCGAGCATGATGAAGTACGCGCCGCGAAATGTGAACCCCTGGAAATTGTCGGCTTCATCACCGGCCGCACGTCTTTTGCCCGGCTACCGATGTCGTCATCATGGTTTCCATGATCTCGGGTTTCTCGGAACAGTGGCAGTGCCCAGCGGGAGAGTGGACCGTCTGGGGTCCGGACGAGCGCACACGGGCGGCGATGCGTGATGCCCCTGACCAGGATGTATGCACCTCGTTCGTGCAGGCCGACCACCTGCGCAGCGGCATCGACGGCGAGGCGTGCACCCGTCGGCTGGTGTTCACCATATTCACGATTCACGATGTTTTCGATGCGGGAATCGCGGAGTCGGTGTTCACCGAATTCGTGCGCGCACATGCCGTCTTCCACACGGCGTTTCCCGTCTCCGACGATCCGGATCCGCGCGGGCGCACGCTTTCTCCGGAGCGCATCGAACTCGGCGTCACGGCCACCTCGCAAACGCATCCGGGCCGCACCGTCAAGGAGCACCTGATGACCTCGGTGCCGGACCTGCACGAGTGGGCGGCGTTCGCCTTCGCCGTCACCGGGATCGAGAACGCCCGCCCGGGCGCGGCGGCGCCGCGGTTCCAGGTGGTGGTCTGCTCGGACCACCTGTACACGGACGGCGTCTCGCAGGCCGTCTCGTTCTTCGAGCTGCTGTCCCGGTACACCGCGGCGCGGGCCGGAACGGGGTATTCGCCGGTGCCCGTGCGGCCGCACCACGAGTTCACCCGCGAGCAGCGCACCCTGGCCGCGACCCTGACGCCGACGCACCCGGACGTGGTGCAGTGGCGCGAGACGATCCGCCGCGCGGGCGGGATGCCCCGGTTCCCGCTGCCCCTCGGGCTGGCCGAAGGGGAGGCCGCGCCCGGCCGGATCGCCGTGCACGCCTCGTTCGTCGACGCCGACCGCACGGCGCGGTTCGCCGCGGCGGCCCGCGCCGCCGGCGCGAGCATGAGCAGCGCCCTGCTGGCGGTGCTGGGGCAGGTGCACCTGGGCCTCACGGGCGAGGAGGTGTTCACCATGCTGGTCCCCCGGGCCGATCGGTCCGGCGCCGGTGATGCGATGGCGGTCGGCTGGTACGTGACGCTGGTGCCCGTGCAGTTCCGTGCCACCGGCGAGTTCAGCGAGGTGGCGCGGCGCGCCCACGAGGCCGTGGCCCTGGCCAAGCAGTTGGACCGCACGCCGGTGTTCCCGGTGATCGACCTGCTGGCCGACGATCCGGAGTTCCCGGTGCAGCACGGCTTCGCCGCGCCGATGCTGTCCTACATCGACGTGACCCGGGTTCCGGGCGCGGAACTGGCACGACGGCACGACTTCTCGGTGTTCGCGAACGCCACCCCGTCACGCGAGGTGTTCACCTGGATCAACCGCGACGAGGCGGGCCTGGACTTCAACGCCATGCACCCCGACACGCTGCAGGCCACCCGCGCCGTGGACATCGTGTTCCGGCTCATCCGCGATCGGATCGTCGAGGTCGCCGAGCACCACCCCGCCCTCACCGCGGCGTGACACCCCCAGCCGCACTCCGGTCGTGCACAGCCGACGGCCGGAGGCTCTCTTCCGAGGCCGATCAGTGGCCGCGGCGGATCCACTCCTCGAGGTGCGGCGATTCGGTGCCCAGCGTGGTCCCGTCGCCGTGGCCGGTGTTCACGATCGTCTCCGGCGGCAGGGCGAACAGGCGGTCGCGGATGGACTCGATGATCACCGAGAAGTCGCTGTAGGAGCGGCCGGTCGCGCCGGGGCCGCCCGCGAACAGGGTGTCGCCGCTGAACAGCTGCCCCACCTCCGGCAGGTACAGGCAGACCGATCCCGGCGAGTGCCCGGGCGCGTGGATGACGCGGATCTCCGTGCCGCCCAACGTGATCCGGCTGTCGTCGGCGAGGTCGTCGTGGCCCACCCCCGGATGCGTCATGTCCCACAGCACGTCGTCGCCGGGGTGCAGCAGGATCGGCGCGTCGAGCCGCTCGGACAGTTCCGGCGCCACGGTCACGTGGTCGTTGTGCCCGTGGGTGCACACGATCGCCCGGACCTTCCGCCCGCCGACGGCGTCGACGATCGGATCGGCCGAGTGGGCGGCGTCGACGACCACGACCTCGCTGTCGTCGCCGACGAGCCACACGTTGTTGTCGACGTCCCAGGTGCCGCCGTCCAGGCTGAACTGCCCACTGGTGACGACCTTTTCGACGCGCACCGTCACAGGACCACCACCGAGCGCAGCACCTCGCCCCGGTGCATCGTCTCGAACGCCGCCTCCACCTCGTCGAGGGCGATCCGCTCGCTGACGAACTTCTCCAGCGGCAGCCGGCCCTGCCGGTACAGGTCCACCAGCTGCGGGAAGTCCCGCTCGGGGAGGCAGTCGCCGTACCAGCTGGACTTGAGTGCCCCACCGCGCGAGAAGAAGTCGACGAGCGGCATCTCCAGGGTCAGGTCCGGGGTAGGCACGCCCACCAGGACGACGGTGCCCGCCAGGTCGCGAGCGTAGAAGGCCTGCTTCCACGTCTCCGGGCGGCCGACGGCGTCGATCACCACATCGGCCCCGAACCCGCCGGTGAGCTCCGCGATCGCCTCCACCGCATCCACTTCCGCCGAGTTCACGGTGTGCGTGGCGCCGAGGTCGCGGGCCCACTGCAGCTTCTTGGGGTCCCGGTCCACGGCGATGATGGTGCGCGCGCCCACCAGGCGGGAGCCCGCGATCGCCGCGTCTCCCACACCGCCGCAACCGATCACGGCCACGGTATCGCCGCGGGACACCCCGCCGGTGTTCACGGCGGCGCCGATGCCGGCCATCACGCCGCAGCCGAGCAGGCCCACCACCGCGGGATCGGCGTCGGGATCGACCTTGGTGCACTGCCCCTGGTGCACGAGCGTCTTCTCGGCGAACGCGCCGATACCGAGGGCCGGCGAGAGCTCCGTGCCGTCCTCGAGGGTCATCTTCTGTGTGGCGTTGAAGGTGTCGAAGCAGTACTGCGGCCTGCCGCGCTTGCAGGCGCGGCACTGGCCGCACACGGCGCGCCAGTTGAGCACGACGAAATCACCGGGCTCGACGTGATCGACTCCCTCGCCGACGGTTTCGACGACGCCGGCGGCCTCGTGGCCGAGCAGGAACGGGAACTCGTCGTTGATGCCGCCCTCCCGGTAATGCAGGTCGGTGTGGCAGACGCCGCACGCCTGCACCGCGACCACCACCTCCCCCGGACCGGGGTCGGGGATCACCACGGGCAGCACCTCGACGGGCTCCCCCTTGGCACGGGCGACGATTCCTCTGACGATCTGCGACATCAGTGCACCATATCCATCCAGTTGTCCGGTACGCGACCCTCGGGGCCGGGAACGGCCTGATCTGCCGGACGGCTCTGCGGGTCGGCGAGCCGCGGACCGTCGTAGTAGTCCTCGGAGGCGTAGTCCCAGAACCAGTCCTCGCCGGGCTCGAAGCTCTGCACGATCGGGTGCCCCGTCGCGCGGGCGTGCGCGCTGGAGTGCTGCGAGGGCGAGGAGTCGCAGCAGCCGATGTGCCCGCACTGCGCGCAGCGGCGCAGGTGGAACCACCAGCCGCCGGTGGCGTCGCACTCGACGCAGCCGGTGCCGCTGGGCGGCACGCTCGGATCGATCGGATCGTTCGATGCGCTCATGGCAGTGGTTCCTCTCCCTCGTCGCCCGGCTCGCCTGGGTCGATCATCGGCTCCTCGCGCTGCGGCCCGTCGATGGGCAGCGTCACGGTGAACACGGTGTGCCCCGGCTCGGAGGTCACCGCCAGATCACCCTGGTGCTTGTTCACCACGATGCGCCACGAGATGTCCAGGCCCAGACCGGTTCCCTCGCCGACGCCCTTGGTGGTGTAGAACGGCTCGAAGATGCGGGGCAGCACGTCGGCGGGGATGCCGGAGCCGGAGTCGGCGATCTCGACGACCACCGACTCCTCCCTCCGGTACGCGCGCAGCGTGAGGGTGCCGCCGCCGTCCATGGCCTGAACCGCGTTGTCGATGAGGTTGGTCCACACCTGGTTCAGCTCCGCGCCGTAGCCCTTGATCTCCGGCAGGTCGTCGGCGTAGTCGCGGGCCACCGTGACATCGCCGAGCTTGCGGCTGAGCATCACGACGGTGCTGTCGAGCAGCTCCCGCACGTCCAGCACCTGGAACGGCGCGCGGTCCATCTGCGAGTACTGCTTGGCCGCCTGCACCAGGGTGGAGATCCGGCCCGTGGAGTCGGTGATCTCGCTCATCAGCAGCTCGGTCTCCACCGTGTAGTACAGCCAGCGCAGCGCCCCGGAGAGCACCTCGCCGTCGTCGAGCGAGCCCGCCACCCGGTCCAGGAAGTCCGTCTGCAGCCCCGCCGCGACGAAGACCGGCGCGAGGACGTGGCCGCCGTCGATCCCGTGATCGTCGAGCCAGTCCAGGATCTCGTCCTCCCGGTCGGACGCCTCGAGCGGACCCAGGTCGGGCGCGTCGGCCACCGCCTCCACGGCCTCCTCCTGGAACTTCACCAGGTCCACCAGCCGGGTGCGGTCGAGCTTGCCGGCGGCGATCCCGGCCAGCTTGTGCCGCATGCCGCCGATACGGGTGCGCAGTTCCGCGGCAGCGCGGGTGGCCGCGCCCGCCGGGTTGTTCAGCTCGTGCGTGAGGCCCGCCGACAGCGAGCCGAGGGCCAGCAGCCGCTCGCGCTGCTCGACGATCTGGCGGCTGCGCTGCCCGCCGTAGAAGACGCCCTCCAGCAGGTGCACCGCCATGGGGAACCAGGTGTGCATCGCCTCGTTGAAGTCCTCGGCGGGCAGCATGAAGAACTGCGCCTCGGTGATCGCCCGCATCGACGAGTTGTACTGCCGCTGCGCCGGCGCGTCCTTCCCGAGGAACGCCGACCACGCGCCCGCGTAGGCGCCGCGCTGATCGGACCGGTTGGTCTCGACCTCCGCGTCCCCCACCCTCTGCGACAGCGCGATCGTGCCCTTGAGGAGCACGAACAGCCATTCGGCGGGGTCGCCGGTCGAGTACACCGGGCCGGGCGGCCGGGTCTCCACATGCCCACGCCGGCACAACCATTCGAGTTGTTCGTCGCTGAGCTTCTCGAACAGGAACAGCGTGCGCAGTTCGTCGACGTAGCACGGATCGTGTGTGCTCACGAGTCCACTCCTTCCAGGTAGCGGTGCACGAACATCACGGCCATCGCGCCCTCGCCCACCGCGGAGGCGACGCGCTTCGCCGATTCGGCGCGCACGTCCCCGGCCACGAACACGCCGGGAACGTTCGATTCCAGGTGGAACGGCGGCCGGTCCAGCCCCCACCCGGGCGGGGCGGCACCGTCGGGCGTGAGGTCCGGGCCGGTCAGCAGGAAGCCCCGCGCGTCCCGTTCGACGGTGCCGTCGAGCCACTCGGTGCGCGGCTCGGCGCCGATGAACACGAACAGGAAATCGGCGGGAACCTGCTCCGTGGCACCGGTTTCCGTGTCCCGCAGGGTGAGTCCGGTGAGGTGATCGTCGCCGTGCGCCTCCACCACCGCGCTGTGCGCGCGCACGTGCACGTTCTCGATGGCGTTCAGTTGTTGGATGAGGTAGTACGACATGGAGGCCTCCAGCGAGGGCCCGCGCACCACCAGCGTCACCGAGCGGGCGCCCTTCGCGAGGTAGGCCGCGGCCTGGCCCGCCGAGTTCGCGCCGCCCACGATGTACACGTCCTGGCCGCGGCAGGCCGGCGCCTCGGTGAGCGCCGAGCCGTAGAAGATGCCGGCGCCGGTGAGGCGCTCCATGCCCGGCGCGTCGAGCCGCCGGTACGCGACGCCCGTCGCGAGGATCACGGTGTGGGCGCCCACCACGGTGCCGTCGGAGAAGTGCACGCGGCGGCCGGCGCCGGTCACCTCGAGCCCGACCACGTCGGCGGCCGTGAGCATCTCGGCACCGAACTTCGCGGCCTGCCGGCGTGCGCGGTCGGTGAGCTGGTTGCCGGAGACCCCGTCGGGGAAGCCGAGGTAGTTCTCGATCCGCGAGCTCTGCCCGGCCTGCCCGCCGGTGGTCGACCGCTCCACGAGCACGGTCCGCAGCCCCTCGGACGCGCCGTACACGGCGGCGCCCAGTCCGGCGGGGCCGGCGCCCACGACCACCAGGTCGTAGAACTCCTCCGCGGGGGTGGTCGCCAGGCCCACGTGCGCCGCGAGTTCACTGTCCGACGGTGCGCTCAGCGCGGTCCCGTCGGCCGCCGCGACGAGCGGCAGGCGCTCCGATTCGGCGCCCGCCGCGGCGAGCAGCCGCTGCCCCTCGGGTGATTCCGCCGTGTACCAGCGGTACGGGATCTGGTTGCGGGCCAGGAACTCCCGCACCTCCGACGAGCGGGCCGACCACCGGTGCCCCACCACCTTGGTCTCCGGCACCGGCCGGTGATCGCTGCACAGCCACGCCTCCAGCTGCGCGTCGATGACGGGGTAGAGCTTCTCCTCCGGCGGGTCCCACGGCTTGAGCAGGTAGTGGTCGAGATCCACCACGTTGATCGCCTCGATCGCCGCGCCGGTGTCCGCGTACGCGGTCAGCAGCAGCCGCCGCGCGCCCGGGTAGACGTCCATCGCGGCCTCGAGGAACTCCAGCCCCGTCATGCCGGGCATGCGGTAGTCGGCGAGGATCACGGCCACCTGGTCGCCGCGGAGTTTGAGCTCCTTGAGCGCGTCGAGGGCCTGCTCGCCGCTCTCGGCCCGCACGATCCGGTACTCGTCGCCGTACTTGCGCCGCAGGTCGCGGGCGACCCCGCGGGACACGCTGGGGTCGTCGTCGACGGTCATGATCGCGGGGCGCCGTGATGAGGTGTCTGCCACCTGTTCACAGTACGACCGTCGCGGCCTCCGCGTCGGCGAGTGCAGCTGTGAGCGAACGCATCGGGTCCGGGCCGTAGGACACGCGCTGGATCGTGCCCTCCGGCGTCCCGCCGACCGACCACCGCGTGACCCACCTGCCGTGCATCCCCTCCGGCTGCCCGATGCGGACCTCACGATCGCCCCGGGCCGTCCGCACCGTCATCGCCGCGATCGGTGCGGCGATCTCGCCGGCGTGCCTGCGCCTGTCGCGGCCGTTCGCCAGCGTCAGCGCGATCAGCGCCGCGGCGAGGACCGCACAGACGGCGATCCGCCACGGCGACCAGTGGCGGATGTCGACGTACAGCAGCACCATCAGGGGAATCGCCACCACGGCGCCGAGGAGGAGGTAGCGGGCGTCCCGGGCGTTCGCCTCCGGCCGCCACCCGATCGCCACGCGCCACGCCAACACGGTGAGGTACACCAGCACCAAGCTCGCGGAGAGCAGCGCTCCGTAGGCCACCCGCTGATCGACGGGACCGTCGTACGACCAGTCGGTCAGAACGAACGCCGCACCGACCGTGAGCCACAGCAGGAGCAGCACGCCGGCGCCGGCCTTGATCAGGGCGACCGGAACCGCCCGCGTCTCCGTCTCACCGGGCCCGCTCACGCCGCCTCACGCTGCCTCATCACTGATCCAGACTAGCGGATCGTTCGGAGGGGTACCCGCTGTTGCAGCGGCGCTGTGCGGTGCATCGTGCCCGCCCAGCGGGCACTTTCGACCGCACCGCGGAGCCGGGCGCCGCACTGAACCGTTCACAGTGCGACCGTCGCTGCCTCCGCGTCGGCGAGTGCAGCTGTGAGCGAACGCATCGGGTCCGGGCCGTAGGACACGCGCTGGATCGTGCCCTCCGGCGTCCCGCCGACCGACCACCGCGTGACCCACCTGCCGTGCATCCCCTCCGGCTGCCCGATGCGGACCTCACGATCGCCCCGGGCCGTCCGCACCGTCATCGCCGCGATCGGTGCGGCGATGGCCGGGCTCCGCCGGCGGTTGAGGATCAGGAAGATACCCGCGAGCACGATGATGAGGCACCCGATCCCGACGAGAATCAACCCCGGAGTGCGATCGGTCCAGGGGATGTTCGCACTGATCGACGTCATGAGAATCACCCACCCGACGAACAGGCTCGAATACCCGATCCCCGCAGCTTTGGCCGGTATCCGACCGAGGGGCTCCGGGCGCAGCAGAGCACCCGCCGCACTGGGCGCGAGAACGATCACCGACATCAACAAGCCATTCGCCACCCGCGGGCCGAGGGGCCCGTCGAACCTCGCGCCCGTGAGCACCGCCGCGGCGACCATCGCCGACCAGGCCAGCGCACCCACGCCGGCGGCCACTCTGAGTGTCCCGACCGAGATCGCCCGCGTCTCCGCCTCTCCGGACCCGCTCACGCCGCATCACGCTGCATCACGCTGCATCATCACTGATCCAGATTAGCGGATCACTCGGAGGGGTAGCCGGTGACGGCGCGCGGATTCAGACGAGCCCGCCCACGCGCTCCCCGGCCACGGACGCGGCCAGTACGCGGGAGACGCCGTCGGCGGTGGCGGGCCAGGAGAACTCGCCCGCCCGCTGCCGCGCCTTCGCGCCCAGCTCCTCCCGCAGATCGGTGTCGCTGAGCAGCGTGTACACGGACTCGGTGAGGCCGGCGAGGTCGCGCACGAGCAGGCCCGTGGCGCCGTCCACCACGGAATCGGTGAGCCCGCGCGACGACGCGTACCCCACGGTGGGCACCGCGTGCTGCGCCGCCTCGATCACCGTGATGCCCCACCCCTCCTTGCGTGAGGGCATCACGTGCACCCAGGCGCGGGACAGCAGCCGGTGCTTGCGCGCGTGCGTCACGTGCCCGTGGAACGTGACCCTGTCCAGCACGCCCAGCTTCGCCGCGTGGGCGTACAGCTCCGAATCCCACCAGCCGCCGCCGATCACGTCCAGGTGCAGATCGGGAACGCGGCGGCCCAGCCGGGCGAGCACGTCGAGGGCGTCCTCGATCTGCTTGTGCGGCACCAGCCGCGACAGCACCACGATCCGCGGCGAGGCGGACCGCACATCGGCCACGCCGGCGGGAACCGCGTCGATCCCGTTGCGCACCACCGCGACCCGATCCGGGTCCACCCCGAGCAGTGCGAGTTCCTCCGCCGAGGGCAGCGAGACGGTGAGGTACTGCGCCGCGCGGTGCACCCACGGCGACAGCCGCGACTCGATGAACCAGCCGACCCGCGCCACCAGCCGCCCGGCGACCGGCCACTGCTCGCGGTGGCAATGGTGCACCAGGACCGTGACGGGCACGCCCGCCACCAGCCGCGCGAAGAAGGGGATGCCGTTCTGGGTGTCGATCACCGCGTCGGGCGCGATGCCGCGCAGCGGGCCCCGGCCGAGGCGCGCGAGCACGATCGCCAACAGCGCCAGCGGGTACACGGTGAACCGGCCCCCGCCCCGGGAGATGCGCACGCCACGCACCGTCTCCGATCGCGCCGCGCCCGGATACATCGCCGTCCGCAGGGTCACGCGCACGCCCCGCGCGGCCAGCTCCTCGCCGACGCGCTCGAGGTACAGCTCGCTCCCGCCGCCCTGGGGGTGGCGGGTGTCACGCCAACACAGCAGGAGGACCTCACGCACGGGCTCTAGGGTACCGTCCGTCAGCGTGTACCCCCCGACCTGCACGAAAGCCACGCGAGCGCTCCGCGAGCGCGCCACACTGCGGCGCTCGGCCGGGCTGCTCGCCGACTTCCGGTTCGAGCAGTCCGATCCGGCGCGGTTCTACGGCGCGCTGGCCCGCGACACCGTCGAGCTGACCGGGGACCTGTACGGGGACCTCGGCGGCGCCCTCGTGCTCGACGTGGGCGGCGGCCCCGGCTACTTCGAGGACGCCTTCGCCGCCCGCGGCGCCGTGTACATCCCCGTGGAACCCGACCCGTCCGAGGCGCACGCCGCCGGCATCACCTCGTCCCGGGGGCTGCGCGGCTCGGGCCTCGCCCTCCCCATCGCCGACGGTGCCGTCGACCTCTGCCTCTCCTCCAACGTCGCCGAGCACGTGCGGGACTGGCGGACGATGGGCGAGGAGATGCTGCGGGTCACCCGGCCCGGCGGCATGGCGATCCTCAGCTACACCCTCTGGTACGGCCCGTTCGGCGGTCACGAGATGGGGCTCACGCACTACCTCGGCGGCGAACGCGCCGCCCGGATGTACACCCGCCGGCACGGGCATCCGCCGAAGAACCTCTACGGCACCTCCCTGTTCAAGGTCGGCGCGGCCGACGGGCTGGCCTGGGCGGCCACCGTCGAGGGGGCGGACCTGATCGCCGCCTTCCCCCGCTACCACCCTTCCTGGGCGTGGTGGACGGTCCGCGTGCCGGGCCTGCGGGAGCTGCTCGTCTCGAACCTGGTGCTGGTGTTCCGCAAACAATGAGCGCGCCTCACCCGGTGATGCGGGTCAGCTTGGCCGGATTGCGCACCACGTAGACCGCCGTCACGGCGCCGCCGGTCACCTCGACCGCGAGCACCAGATCGACCGCGCCGTCGAAGGAGACCACCACCGCGGGCATCGCGTTGAACACCGAGAACCGCAGCCCCATCTGCCCGAACTCCGGCGCCTTGCGCAGCGTCCCCACCAGTAGCCGCGCCACCCGGTCCGCCCCCGTCACCGGCCTGCGGGCCGCCGAGACCACGCCGCCGCCGTCGCCGAGGTACACCACGTCCGGGGCGAGCACGTCCATCAAACCCTGTACGTCCCCGGTGGCGGCCGCGGTGAGGAACCGCTCGGCGATCTCCTGCGCCGCAGCGGGTTCCACCACCGTGTGCGGCCGCCGCGCCCGCACGTGGCCGCGGGCGCGGTGCAGGGTCTGGCGCACCGACGCCTCCGTCCGCCCCACGGCGGCCGCGATCTCCGGGTACCCGAAGTCGAAGACCTCACGCAGCACGAACACGGCCCGCTCTGTGGGCGTGAGGGATTCGAGCACCAGCAGCATGGCGGTGGTCACCGCCTCGCCGGTGAGCACGTGCTCGGCCGGCCCGTCGCCCGACGGTGCCTCCAGCGGCTCCGGGAGCCACGGGCCCACGTACTCCTCGCGCCGGCGCGACGCGCTGCGCAGCGCGTTGAGGGCCTGCCGGGTCACGATCCGCGCCAGGTAGGCCCGCGGGTTCCCGACGCCGCCCAGGTCCACCTCGCGCCAGCGCAGGTAGCTCTCCTGCAGCACGTCCTCGGCGTCCGCGACGCTGCCCAGGATCTCGTACGCCACGGAGAACAGCAGCGGCCTGTGCTCGGCGAACAGGTCCTCCGCGGCGGCCCCGCTCATCGCGGGGCGGGCAGCCACGCGAAGATCCCGGTCCGGGCCGCCCCTTTCGCCATCGCGCAGACCTGCTCCTTCACCAGCGCCGCCGGGCGGCCGCCGAACTGGAGCGCCACGGGCGTGTCGTCGCGGCGGGCCGCCTGGATCACCGCGCGCCGCCTGCCGAGGGACACGTTCTGCCCCGTGTACCCCATCGAGTAGGGCTTCATGGGCCTGCCCGCCAGCTCGCGGGCCAGGTTGTCGGCGCCGTGCGCGCCCTGCGGCAGCGCGGTCTGGCAGCTGAGCCGCTGCCCGGGGACCGCCGCGCCGTCGCCGACCGCGAACACCCGCGGAGCGGAGACGCTGCGCAGGAACTCGTCGACCACTGCGCGGCCGGCATCGTCCACGGCGAGCCCGCTGCGCGCCGCGAGATCGCTGACGTCGGTGGCGATCGCCCACAGGACGAGGCCGGCGTCGCCGGCACCGTCGAACACGCCGCGCTCCACGACCACGCCGAGCCGGTCCAGCTCCCTGCGCACCCGCGCCCGCGCGCCGGGGCCCAGCGACGCCCCGACCTCGCCCTCGCTGCGCAGCCGGACCCGCAGGCCCGGACGGGATTCGGCGACCTCCGCGGCGGTCTCGATGCCGGTCAGGCCCCCGCCCACGACGGTGACCGCCGCACCGTCGGGCCGTGAGGCGAGCGCGGCGCGCGCCCGTTCCGCGGTCTCGAGCGCGCCCACCGCGAGGGTGCCCGACGGTGCCTGCGGCGCCCCGCCCGCCGCGTAGACGAGCCGGTCGAACGGCAGCGCGGTGCCGTCGGCGAGCAGCACCGAGCCGTCGCCGATCTTCTCCACGGAGCCCACCACCAGCCGGATGCGCGGGTTCAGCATCGCGGTGAGCGGGGTGAGCGCGGCGCCGCTGCCCGCGATGTGCTCGTGCAGCCGCACCCGCTCGACGAACTCGGGCCGCGGGTTCACCACCGTCACCTCCACCGCGTCGCCGGCCTTGCGCACCAGCCGGTTCGCTGCGACGGTTCCCGCATAGCCCGCGCCGATCACGACGACCCTCATGATTGCCTCCTCATGTGCGTTTCGAGTCTTCCGCACATGGGACACCGCCCGCACCCGTTCTGTGACAGGGAGCGGCTCAGCCCTCGGCGATGGCGGCGAGCGGCGCGGTGCGGGCGGCCCGGATCGCGGGCAGGATCGCCGCACCGACGCCGACGAACGCGGACGCCACCAGCATCACGAGCACCGTGGACCAGGGCACCACCACGGAGCCGAGGCCCTCGTCACGCAGTGCGTGCACCAGCGAGACGCCCAGCAGCACGCCGAGCGCCAGGCCCAGAACCGCGCCGAACACCGCGATCAGCATCGACTCGATGTAGATGGAGCGCCGCACCTGCGCGCGGATCAGGCCGATCGCGCGCAGCATCCCGATCTCGCGGCGCCGCTCCACCACCGACAGCGCGAGGGTGTTGACGATGCCGAGGATCGCGATCACCACCGCGAGCCCGAGCAGCGCGTACAGCACGCCCATCAGCGCGGTGATCGCCTGCCCCGCCTGGTTCTTCAGGTCCTCCTGATCGTCGACGTTGACCACCAGGAGCGGCTTCACCGCCTCCCGCAGCCGCTCCTTGAGATCGGCGACGGAGGTGCCGGCGGCGGCGTTCAGGTACACCGACTGCGGGGAGAGCAGCGGCGACGCGGCGCCGGCCGCCGGCGGGTACAGCACGTTCATGTCGGCGGCCGTGATGACCGGACCGGAGAGGGAACTGTCTGCGGCGGAGTAGATCCCGGTCACTGTGAGGGTGGTCCGCGTGGGCCCGACGGCGGAGGCCGGCTCGACCTTCGATCCCACGTCCCATCCGCGCCGGTGCGCCGTCTCGTCGTCCACCAGCATCCCGCCGCGCTTCAGCGCGAGCTCGCCCGACGTGCGGGAGAGGTTGAACGCGGAGGTCACGTCACCGTCGACCCCGACGGCGCTGAGCCGGTCGTCCCCGACCCGCACCGGCACCCCGTAGACGACGGTCTTCGCGCCGATCCCGGGCACGTCCGCGATCGCCGTGAGGGCGGCGGGCGGCATCCCGATCGACGGGGCCTGCAGGACGAGGTCGGAGCGGATCCCCTTGTCCACCTGGGCGTCGATCGACTTCTGCATCGAGGCGCCGAGGGTGCCGATCACCCCGACCAGCGCCACCCCGATGACGAGGGCGAAGGCGGTGGCGGTGGTGCGCTGCGGGTTCCGCATCACGTTGGTGCGGCCGAGGCGGCCGGCGGGGCCGAACGGCGCGGCGAGCACCCTGCCGACGCCGCCGAGGAGCGGCGCCACCAGCGCGGGGCCGCCGATCACGATCGCGAGGATCAACGCGAACCCGGCGATGCCCACCTCGATCGCGGCGGCCGCGCCCACCTCGGTGGTCGCCACGAACAGCAGCGCCAGCGCGCACAGCAGCAGGGCAGCGCCGATCGCGCCGCGCACCAGCAGCGACTGCGGGGAGCCGCCGTCCTGCGCCCGCATCGCCGCCACCGGCGGCACGCGGGAGGCCCGTACGGCGGGGATCAGCGCCGACACCACGGTGACCACGGTGCCGACCACCATCACGGTGATCACCGCGGCCGGGCCGACGGCGAGCCCGCCGTCGGGGAAGCCGACGCCGAGCGCCGTGACCGCGGCGCGCAGGAGCAGGGCCAGGCCGATGCCGACGGCGAGCCCCAGCGCGCTGCCGAGCACGCCCACGACGAGGGCCTCCAGCACCACCGAGTTCCGCACCTGCCCCCGGCCGGCGCCGATGGCGCGGAGCAGTGCGAGCTCGGACAGGCGCTGCGCGACCAGCATCGAGAAGGTGTTGTAGATGATGAACACGCCGACGAGCAGGCCGATGAGCCCGAACGCGACGAGGAAGTAGTTGAGGAAGCTCAGCCCCTGGTTGATGGCGTCCGCGAACTCCTGCCGCACCTGCGCGCCCGTCTGCACGTTCAGGTCGGGCAGCCGCTGGGCGAGGGCGTCGCGCAGCTGCTCCGGCGAGGTGCCGGGCGCCGCGCCCACCTCCAGGTAGGGGGCGGTGGCACCGTCGCCGAACAGCTTCTGCGCCTCGTCCTTCGCGAACAGCGCGCCGACGTAACCGCCGGAGTCGATGGAGATGTCGTAGACGCCCACGACCCGCACGTCGATCGGGCCCGCGGAGTGCGGCGCCACCACCGTGGTCGTCGAACCCACCGGCAGATCCAGCCGCTCGGACGCGGAATCGTTGAGCACCATCTCGTTCGGGCCCGTCGGGGCCCGGCCGGAGGTGATCTTCAGACCGTCCGGGTCCAGGTTCTCGCCGGGCGGCAGGTAGGCGCCGCCGATCTGCGGGGCACCGGTCGGCGCGACCACGTCGCCCGCACCGTCGCGCAGGGCGATGGTGCCGGTGACCGCCGGCACCACGACCCGCACGCCGGGAACCGCCTTCACCTGGTCCACGACGCTGAGCGGCACGCCCGGCCCCGCAGGCCCGAAACCGCCCTGCCCCTGGGCGTTCTCGGGCGAGATGCGGGCGTCGACGCCGACGGCGATCTTGTCGGAGATCCCGTCGAACGCCTTCGAGAGCGTCCCCGTGAACACCATGGAGCCGGCGATGAACGAGGTCCCCAGCAGCACCGAGAGCACGGTGAGCACCAGGCGCCCCTTGTGCGCCAGCAGGTTCCGCAGCGCGACGCGCCGCATCGGGTTCGCCATCAGCGGCCCACGAGCTCGTCGAGCCGGATCATCTTCTCCAGCACGCTCTCCGCGGTCGGGTTGCGCATCTCGTCCACGATCCGCCCGTCGGCGAGGAACACCACCCGGTCGGCGTAGGAGGCGGCGCGCGGATCGTGCGTCACGATCACCACGGTCTGGCGGAAGTCGTCGACGGCGGCCCGCAGGATGGACAGCACCTCGGCGCCGGCCCGCGAATCCAGGTTGCCGGTGGGCTCGTCGCCGAACACGATCTCCGGCCGCCCGACCAGGGCGCGGGCGCACGCCACGCGCTGCTGCTGGCCGCCCGAGAGCTCGGTGGGACGGTGACCGAGGCGGTCCCGCAGGCCGAGCCGGTCGATCACCGTGTTCATCCACTGCTCGTCCGGCTTGCGGCCGGCGATGTCCAGCGGCAGGGTGATGTTCTCGCCCGCCGTGAGGGTGGGCACCAGGTTGAAGCTCTGGAACACGAAGCCGATCCGGTCCCGGCGCAGCTGCGTGATCTGCTTGTCCGTCAGGGACGTCAGCTCGGTGCCGCCCACCTGGATCGAGCCGGCGGAGGCGTCGTCGAGGCCCGCCAGGCAGTGCATCAGCGTCGACTTGCCGGAGCCGGACGGCCCCATGATGGCGGTGAACTCGCCGGCACGGAAGTCCACGGTGACGCCCGCGAGCGCGTGCACCGCGCTCTCCCCCTCGCCGTACACCTTGGTGACCGCGACGGCGCGCGCGGCCACCGCCTCCGGGATGGGCAGCGTGGGCGGGGCGGGCTGGGGCTGTGACATGTCAACGAGAATGCCAGAAGCCGCTGCCCAGCGGCATCGGGAAGATCCCCCATCCGAGCACATCCGATCGGAGGATGCGGCCGGCGCCCCCATCCGTCATGATGGACCGATGCGCCTGAAGCCTCAGATCCTCATGGAGCTGTCCGGGGTGCTCGACCTGCGCGACGGCAAGTTCTTCGGCAGCTGCTTCGGGCACCGCGTGCCCGAGGACCTGCTCGCCGCCGTCACCGTGCACGGCGCCGCCACCAACCGCGCCACCGCGGGGTTCGCCTCCCCGTCGCGCACCCAGGCCGCGATGCCCGTGGACCTCGAGCACTGGGACTCCACTCCCCCGCCGGACGGCGAATGGGACACGGTGCTGCGCACCCAGCTGTGCGTGGACACCTCCGGCTCCGTGGAGTGGTTCTCCCCCGCCGCCGACGGCCCCGGCGCCGTGCTCGAGTTCCCCATGGCCCGCGGCTTCTACGAGGTGGAGGCGGCCGCCCGGCACGCCGGCGAGGGCGAGGACCACTGGCGCCTGCGGTTCTGGTCGTCCGCCGAGTACGGCCCGGATCTGCGGGAGATCAACGAGATCGCGCTGCTCGCCCGCTGAGCCGACGCCCGCCGAGCGCCTTCGCCGAAGGCGCCCCCGGCGCGGCGCCGCCCCCGGTACGCTGACGACGCACCATCGGGGTCTGGGGGGACCACATGAGTACATCTGCGCTCCGCGCATTCGCGGCCGGCGTCGCGGCACTGGGGATCGGCTTCGGCGAGTTCGAGGCCGCGCCGCGGGACCTCACGCTGGCACGCCGCGCCTTCGAGGCCGCCACCACTGCCGATCCGGACCTGGCCGACGCGTGGCTCGGCCGCGCCGCCGCCGGGGAGGGCACCGCCGAGGTGCTGGCCGCCCTGCACCGCACCGCGGGCGCGCTCGGCGTCGCGGCGCGCCGCCTCGGCCTGGCCCCGGAGGCGCTGAGCAGCACCTTCGCCACCGGCCTGTACGTGGACCATCCGCTGCGGGACGCCGCCACCGCACACGTCGCCTACGCCGCGCGGCTGCTCGCCGACGGTGCGCCGGAGGAGGCGGACCGGGTGCTCGACGGTGCGCCGGGGTGCCCGATCGGGAGCTACCAGCGCGCGGTGGTCGCCGCCCGAACCCGGCGCTGGCGGGACGCCCTCGCCGCGCTCGACGGGCACGCTCAGTGGGACGACCCCGTGCTCGCCGCGGCCGCGGCCACCGTCGCCGGTTCCGCCGCCGCGCAGCTGGGCCGGTTCGCGGAGGCGGCGCGGCTGCTGACCGCCGCGGCCGACGGGCCGGTCCCCGGCGCGGCCGCCGCCGCCCGCTACTGCCACGCCCTGGTCCTGCGCGAGCAGGGCGACGAGAACCGGGCCCGGGACCTGCTGGAGCGGGCGGCACCGTCGTACCCGCCGGCCGAGGCGGCGCTCCGCGACCCCGGCCACCGCCTGGTGCTGGACGGGCCCGAGGCACCCGACCCCCACGGCGAAGACGGCCCGGAGGCGGGCGCGGACCTGCTGGCGCAGGCGGAGGCCGAGCTGGCCCGGCAGGTGGGGCTGCGCGAGGTGAAGGAGCAGGTGACGCGGCTGCGGACGACGATGGCGCTGGCCCGGGTGCGGGCCGACCGCGGGCTGGCGAGCGGCAGCCGCTCGCTGCACCTCGCGTTCACCGGGCCGCCCGGGACGGGCAAGACGACGGTGGCGCGGATCGTCGCCCGCATGTACCGCGGGCTCGGCCTGCTGGCGACGGACACGGTGGTCGAGTGCTCCCGGCGCGACCTGGTGGGCCAGTACCTGGGCGCCACCGCGCAGAAGACCTCCGCCGTGATCGATTCCGCGCTGGACGGGGTGCTGTTCATCGACGAGGCGTACACCCTGGTGCAGGAGGGGCTCACCGGCGGCGACGCGTTCGGGCAGGAGGCGATCGACACGCTGCTCGCGCGGATGGAGAACGACCGCGACCGGCTCGTGGTGATCGTCGCCGGCTACGACGCGGAGATCGACCGCTTCCTGGATTCCAACGAGGGCCTGGCGTCGCGGTTCGCGCGCCGCATCCGGTTCCCCGGGTACAGCCCCGGCGAGCTCGCCGAGATCGGCGTCGCGCTGGCCCGCTCCCGCGATTCCCTGCTCACCGGGGAGGCGGCGGGGGTGCTGCAGGAGTGCTGCACGGCGATCGCCGGCCGGCTGGACCGGCTCGGCAACGGCCGGTTCGTGCGGAACGTGATCGAGGCCGCCGAGGAGGAGCGGGAGCTGCGGCTCGCCGATTCGGACCTGGACCTCACCGCCGTCGACGAGAGGGTGCTCATGCGGATCGAAGCGGCCGATATGGCGCGGGCCCTCGACGGGGTGCTCGGGGCGTCGGTGTAGGCCGGCGCGGTCAGGCCGAGGAGGCCACGTTCGCCGCGTAGGCGTCGCTGCTCGACGGGCCGGTGCCGGTCATCATCACCTGGTCGGCCAGCCGGTCGGCGGCCGCGAGGTCGATGCCCGTCTCCCGCTGGCTGTGCACCAGGAATATCTCCGCGTCCACCGAGGGCGCATCGCCGACGTACGCCATGCACTCGATCACCAGCATGTCGGTCTCCGCCTTGACGATGTGCGAGGTGAGCCGCACGCCGAGGCTCAGGACATCACCCACGCGCAGCGGCCGCAAGTACCTGAAGGACTGGCCGGCGTGCATGACCGCCGAGAGGTTGCAGCCCGGGATCGCCCGGCCCACCACGGCGGACGCGGCCTGCAGCATCGGCGCGCCGAGCATCGTCGCCGGGACCGTCACGTCATCCGGGAGGATCCGGCTGGCCGCGTAGGGGACGTCCCAGCTGCGGCTGGCGCGCGCGAAGGATCGCACGGACTCCGCGCCGATCTCGTACGCTTCGGGGAACCACAGCTCCCATTCGTCGGCGACAGCCACGGGCACTCCTCACACAACGCCCCCGTGCGGCGGCGCAGGGGGACGCATCAGGATAACCGCAGGCAGGGTGCGGCCCCAAACCGAACGCCGCCGCCCACAACCGTCTGCGTCACCGTGAGCCGTACCTCGGTGACAGGGCGCTCGATCCGCACTAGTTTCTTCAGTATGTGGCGCACGAACTCACTGCGCGTCGCCGTGGTCGGCGCGGGCATCGGCGGGCTGGCGGCGGCCTCGGGCCTGCAGCGCGCCGGCGCCGAGGTCATCGTCCTCGAACAGGCCGCCCGGTTCCTGCCCCGCGGCTCCGGACTCACGCTGTTCCCCAACGGTTTCGCCGCGTTGCGCTCCCTGGGCCTCGAGGATCGGGTGCGGGCCGTCGCGGCCGACGGTCCGCCGGCCGTCCCGTACGGCGCCCGCCGCGCGGACGGGACCCGCCTCGCGACCTTCTCGAAGGCCACCGTCGCCGATCTGCGGGCCGTGGACCGCACCGAGCTGCACCGCGCCCTGCTGGAGGGCCTCGCGCCGGACACGGTGCGCCCGGGCATCCGGGTGGAGGGACGCAGCCGCGACACCCTGGACCTCGGGCCGAGCGGCCTGCTCGAGGACTGGCACGTGCTGGTGGGCGCCGACGGCATCCGCAGCCGCGTGCGCGGCAGCCACGCCGGCGACCCGGGTCCCGCGTACTGCGGCTACGGGGCGTGGCGGGGCATCACCGACACGCCCGTGACGCTGCCCGACGCGGGCGAGACCTTCGGCGCGGGAGAGCGATTCGGTTACGTGCCGCTGCGCGACGGCCGCGTCTACTGGTTCGCGGTGCGGCCGTCGGCCGACGACGACGTGCCCGAGCCCGGGGAACTGCTCGAGCGCTACGGCCACTGGCACGCGCCGATCCCGGAGCTGATCGCCTCCACCGATCCGCAGCGCATCGGCTACCAGGGCGTCGAGCGCCTGGCGCATCCGCTGCGCACCTACTCGCGGGGCTGGGCCACGCTGATCGGCGACGCCGCCCACGCCATGCCGCCGACGCTGGGGCAGGGCGCGAACCTCGCCCTCGAGGACGCGGCGGTGCTGGTGTCCCTGCTGCGCCCCCTGGCCGCCGACCCCGACCGGCGGGACATCCCGGTCAAGCTGGCCGCCTACGACAGGGCCCGCCGCCCCCGCACCCAGGCGATCGCCCGGGAGGCCTACCTGTTGGGCGCTGCCCTGCAGTGGCCGGCGCCCGCGTTCGTGCGCGCCCGCGACCTGGCCCTGCGCGCCGCCCCGAACACGGTGCCGGACCGGATCTTCCGCCGCGCGCACCGCTGGTCGCCGCCCGACTGACACACCGGGGACTCCCCTGATGCCACGGGCACGCGGGAGGCGCATAATCGGCTCATGTCCTTCGGTAGTCGAAGCGTTCCGGGGTTGGTGGGTCGCTCGGTCGGCGACCCGCTCGCCCCGTTCGCCCTGCGCCCCGAGAAGCACCACGTGTTCGCGCCCTCGGGTGACGCCCTCCTCGGCTACGCCGTGCGGCTCGGCGTGGTCGTGGCGAGCGGCGACCCCGTCGGGCTCACCGAGGCCGACCGGGCCGCAGCCGTCGCCGAGTTCGTGCGCCGCGCCGGGCGCCGCCCGATCGCGGTGCTCGGCGCCGGGGAGGCCGCCCGCCCCCTGTGGGCCGCCCACGGGCTGCGGGCGGTGCCGATCGGGCGCGACGTGGTGATCGATACCTGCGCGTTCGAGCCCGTCGGGCGCGGCTTCCGCAATCTGCGGCAGGCGGTCTCGCGCACCGTCAACGCGGGCGTCACCGTCGAGATCGTGCGGGAGGGCGACGTGACGGACCTCGACCGGCGGGCCGTGCGCCGCATGGAGGTGCTCGCCGGGCACGACCCGAAGCGCGGCTTCTCCATGATCCTCGGGCGGATGCTCGACGGTTCCACGCCCGACGGGGTGTTCGCGCTCGCCCGGGCCGCGGACGGCACCGTCTGCGCCGCGCACCGGTACCTGCCCGCCGGCCCGGAGGACCTGTCGTTGGACCTGCCGCTGCGGGCGCGGAACGCGCCCAACGGGGTCGACGAGCGGCTCACGATGGAGACGGTGCGCTGGGCGCGCGATCACGGGTACAAGCGGGTGTCGCTGGCGTTCGCCCCGTTCCCGGACCTGTTCGCCGAGGATTCGACCGTGCTGGCGGGCCACCCGTGGGTCCGGGCGGCCGCGCGCCGGGGCCTGCACGCCTTCGACCCGCTGCTGCACGTGGAGCGCCTGTACCGGTACCTGCGCAAGTACCGCTCCTTCGGACAGGTGCGCGCCGTGATGCTGCGGCCGCACCAGATCATCCGGGTCGCGGCGGCGCTGCTGCTGCTGGAGTTCGGCAGCTACGGCCGCGGCCGCGCCCTGCCCGGTGCGGAGACGGCGGCGGCCGCCCCCGAT
>JBEBXD010000052.1:0-32920 GCA_040391845.1 Tsukamurella paurometabola
GTGCTCGCGGACGCGGCGGCGGGCCGGGTGGCGGCGCCGGGCTGGTCGCGTTGCCGCGCGCCCACCGGGACGGGGGCGCGCGGCGCGGCAGGCGCCCCCACGCCGCCGGTGCCGCCGCGTCCCGCGCCGCCACCCGCGGGGGAGGTCCTGGCGCGGCGCTCCCGCGAGCCCGGGATCGCCGGCGGCGCGGCGAACTCCCATGGGGCGCGCAGAGGTTCCGCCGCGCGCTCGTAGCCCGCCATGACCGCCGCGGCCGTGCCGTGCGCCTGCTGCTCAGCGCGTTCGGAGTCCGCGGCGGCGCCGACCAGCGCCGCGACAGCGGGTTCCGCCCCGCCCGCGGCGGCCGCCGCCTGGGCGCGCTCGCGTTCGGTGCGCATCCGCGCCGCATCGGCCACGGCGGGCATGGCGCGGGACGCCGTCTCGTACGCGGACGCCTGCCCGGAGAGCTTCGCCGCGTACTCCGCGAGGTCCGCCGCGTGGCGTGCGAGCCAGCGCGCGTACTCCGGGATCGGTCCGGTCCGCCGCACCTGCGACTCCTCCTTGCCCAGGTCCACCGCGCCTGCGAGCCGGACTACCAGTCGGTCCAGCTGCACGGCGGCGGCGCCGTACGCGGAGGCGAGCCGCGCGGTCTCCTGCGCCGCGGTGGTGAGCGGCTGCGCACCCGCCCCGCCCAGCAGGTCCTCCGCCAGCCGCTCCGTGGTGCGGGAGGACCAGTCGACGCCGGTGAATCCCGGATCGCGCAGCACCGTCACACCGCCGGGCCAAGGGTGGCGGCGAGCTCGGCGTCCCCGCGCTGGACGGCGGTGACGTGACCGGTGACGGCCTCGCCCAACCGGGTCAGGTCGGCGACCGCCGCCTGCGCCACGCGCCGCTGCGCCTCCCCCATGCGCTGCGTGGTGCGGGCGACGGTCTGCGAGACCTCGTCCCGGCCGGTCGCGGCGGGCGCCGCATGCGCCTCGTACCGCTTCTGCGCGCCGCGCAGCTCCTCGACCATCCGCTCGATGCCGCGCGCGATCTCCCGCGCCTCCTGCGGATCCATGCTCAGCTTGGTACCGGTCACGATCGTCACTCCCCCCGAAGTTCTCTCTATCAGTTAGACGCACCGGCTCCCGGTACGGTTCCGTCCGTCACAGACGCAGTTCCACATCCGGCCCGTCGTCGTACTCCACGGGCAGCGCATCCCCCACCACCTGCGGCCCCACGAGGGGCAGTTCGCCGAGTACCCGCTCGCCGTTGTCGCTGGTCACGAGGTAGTCGGGCACCGCGTGATCCCCGGCGGCCGCGGCGCGGGCGCCCGCCGCCCCGGCACCCATCGGCATCATCGGTCCCGCCATGCCGCCGCGGGCGACCACGTCGGAGGCGGGCACGGTGCGGGCCCCGCCCTCGACCACCGGCGTGCGCGCGGCGGGTGCCGCGGCCTGCGGCTGCGAGAGCGTCGCGGCGGCCGCGCCGACACCCGCTCCGATGCCGCCGACGCCGGTCACCCCGCCACCGCCGCCACCCCCGGTGCCCGTGCCCACGAGGGGCGTCGCTGCCGGGAAGTCGTCCGTGGCCGTCGATTCCGGATCGTCACCGGCACCGGTGTCGGTGTCGGTGTCGAGCAGGCCGCCGAGCGCCTCCCCGGCGGACGAGGCGACGCCGACCGCGGTCTTCACCCCGCCGCTCACCGTGTCGGTGACGAGCTTCCCCAGCCCCGTGGCGACGCCCGTGGCGGCGGAGACGACGGCCGGCACGATCGCCGCCGCGGCCTGCGCGGCGGTGGTCGCCGCGGTGGTCGCCGCGGTGGTCGGCGGCGTCGTCACCGGCACCTTCCGGCCGGCCGCGCCCACCTGGGCGCTGAGCCCCGAGAGCTCACTCTTGGTGCGGGACACCACTTCCGTGGCGTGCGCGAGGTGCTCCTGCGCGGCGGCGACGGCCGCCGCCTGCCCCGGTGGCAGCCACAGCGAGGGGCCGAGCGCCGCGATCACCGACATGAACGAGTCGATGATCGCCTGCAGCTCCGCCTCCCCCGTGCCCACGACCGCGGCGGCCTCGCCCGCCGCGGTCGACAGCTCCGCGCCCTGCTCCGCGACCAGCCCGGTGCCGGTGGCCGCCTGCAGGCCCTTGCCCGTGGCCGCGGTGGCGGCGGGCCCCTGCCACACCGACGCCAGCTGCCCGATGGCGCTCATCCCCGTCGAGACGCCCTGCTCGAGCGCCTTCGACGCGCTGGAGAGCGCCGCGGACGGATCGAGGCCCTCGAACTTCCCCGAACCGAAGGTCGAGAGCAGGTCCGTCATCGGCTTGACCAGGCCCGCCACGTCGAACCCTGGAACCTGGGGCGCCTCGGGAACCCCCTTGGGCGCCGCCGGGAGTTCCTGCTGCGGCGGCGTCGCGGGCGCCGTCGGCACCGGCGGCAGCCCGAGCGCGGCGAGCACCTCGTTGACCGGGCGGTCCAGCAGGTCGCGGATCGCCGGATCGAGCGGGACGCCGGGCGCCGCGGGCTCGGTCACCGTCAGATCCCCGCGGAACTCAGGCCCGCGACGTTGGCCGCCTCCGTGGCGCCGTACGCGGCGACAGTGGCGGCCGACGACGCCGAGATCGCGCCGTAGAGCACCGCCAGCTCCGCGACGGACTCCACGTGGACCGCCTGCGCGGCGGTGAACGCCGCCAGGAAGTCCTGGCCGATCAGGCCCAGCGCGGGGTTCAGCGCCGCGACGTTGGCCGCCGCGTCCACCGACCCCGCCGTCGCGACCGCCGTGCCGATGCCCGCGTTGGCGACCCCGTAGGCCGCGATCGCCGAATTGATCGCCATGAACATTGTTCTCCCCCATCATCCGTAGTGGCCCGGTGCGCGAGGCCCTCATGAATTGGACGCACCAGCACGGGATTCGGATCCCGATTCGTTCCGCCCGCGGCGTCCGCCCCGGTCAGGGCGCCGCGAAGTCGGCGTGGAAGCGCTCCATCACCGCGGCCCGGCGGGCGGCGACCTCCCGCGCGGCGACGGCGCAGACGTCCACGATCCGCCGGCCCAGGACGGCACCGTCGGACCGGCAGGCCGCGGGCGTCAGCGTGAGCCCGACCAGGGCGCACACGCCGTCGAGCTCCACCCGGATCGCGCCGTCCGGGCTGGACACCGCGACGCGCACGGCGTCGAGCGCCGCGCTGGTCGCACCCAACACCCGCAGCTGCTCGTGGGCGCGGGCCTCGATGCGGTCCATCTCCGCGCTCATCAGAGTCTCCGCAGCCAGGTGCCGACGGACTCGTCGCGGCCGGCGGGCGGCACCGCGGGCGGATCGGGCGGCTCCGGCAGCCGCAGCGCGCGCAGCACGTCCGCGCCGACCCCCGCGCGCTCCAGCTCCGCCCGGCGCCGCAGCCCCGCCGTCGTGGCCGCCTCGCGGCACAGCGCGACGATCGCGTCGGCGAGGTCCTGCGGCTGCCGCCGCAGCTCCGTCCGCTCGATGGCGATGTGCAGCGGAGTGCCCTGATCGTTCGCGCGCACCCGCAGCCCACCGTTGGTGGATGTGGCGATGGTCATCTCTCCCCCTTCATGTTTCATTCCTCCCGCACGCTTCCCACGGCGCGCTCGCACGGGCCGGCCAGCGGCGCCGCCGTGCGGCCCGCCTCGCAGCCCACGCTCAGTTGCGCCGCGCCCGCGACCACCACGTACCAGTCGACGAACCGCTCCTCGTCGATCCGCTCGCGATATCCGATCACCTCGCGGCCGGCGACGCGGGTACTCGGATTGAGGTCCGTGATCCGGCTGTCCGCGCGTCGGGCCAGGGCGCTCTCGAGGTCGGCGGCGACGGCCGCGATGTCCGACGGGGCGCGCAGCCGCGTCCGGACCACGGTGACGCGGCGCCCGTCGTCCGCCTCCGCGCGCCTGCGGTCCGGGCCGGGTTCGGTCACCGACCAGCCCCGGGGCAGGTCGACGGAGGCACCGTCGAAGGCGACGCGGACGAAGGACTCCCCGGTGGTCCCCTGGTCCCGCGCCTGCGGCTCGGGTGCGGATGCGGGCGCGCCGGGCAGGCAGGCCACGGCGCCCGCCGCGACGACTCCGACGGTGCCTGCCCCCGCCGCGACGAGGGTCCGGCCGCGCACCCGCCGGTGTCCGGTCGTTCGTTCCGGCGATTCGTGGGACGGATGACCGGACATCGCGGCCGGGTCCCGCGATCCGCGCGATCGTGCCGCCGGGACAACGGCGTCCACGGACAGGACGTCCTCCGGAGCGACCCGCACGACCCGCCACAGCCGGGCGGCGGCGAGGGCGGCGCGGACCGCTCGGTAGGCCTCGGGCGGGCCGTCGACCACGGCCTGATCCACCGTATCGTCGACGATCCGCCGGGCGGCCCGCGCCGGGTCCGGGTGCGAGGCCGCGGCGACCGGGCGCCAGGAACCGTCGGTCAGGGCCAGGACGTGCGCCTGCGCCACCGGGCCGCGGCACTCGACGACGAGGGCGCGCCGGCAGTAGAGGACGCCGCCGGTGCGCACGATCGCCTCCGCCCTCGGCAGCACGTCGACCGCCAGCCCCAGGGACGCCGCTCCGGCATCGATGAGGCTCCGTCGCGGGGCGCCTAACACGCTGGGCGCCAGCACCGTCCATGCCCGCGAGGGCGGTCCACCGCCGACCGCATCGGAGAGCCACTGCGCCCACCGACGGGTGATCACGTTCGGCGGGGCGAACTCCTCCACCTCCGCGGGCGCGGCGAGAGTCCGCACGGCACCGTCCGGCCCGCGTACGTACCACTGATCCCCCGCGCAGTCGAGGACGCTGCGCTCCGGGTCCCCCAACCCGATCATGGTCGAGGACACTAGCGCGCGGCGGGCTCCGCCGGTGCGGGTTCCGCGGATTCGCGCTTCCGGGCGCGGCGCCGGGTGAGCAGCGTGACCGCGATCGGGACGATGATCGTGAGCGCCGAGCCGATGAACAGGACCTCGAGATGTTCTCGCAGCAGCGGGATTCCGCCGAGGAAGTAGCCCAGCAGCACGATCCCGTCGCACCACAGGACCGAGCCCAGCACCGAGAACAGGGTGAACCTGCGGTGATCCATCCGCGAGAAGCCCGCCAGCACCGGGACCAGCGTGCGCACGATGCCGATGAACCGTGCGAACAGCACCGTGAACGGGCCGTACCTGTCGAAGAAGGCGTTGGTGCGGTCTACCGGCCCCTGCCCGATGAGGTCCATCACCCGGCCCCGGATCACCCTGGGGCCCGCGTACCGCCCCAGCGCGTAGCCGCACTGATCACCGACGATCGCGGCGAGCGGCAGCAGCACCAGCAACTGCCACAGGTGCGCGAACGGCTGCGGCTGCGCCGCGAAGATCCCGGCGGTGAACAGGATCGAATCGCCCGGGAACACGAACCCCACCAGGAGCCCCGTCTCGATGAAGATGAGCAGCACGAGGCCGATGAGCCCCGCGGAGCCGAGGAAGCCGGTGACGTCGAAGGGGTTCACACCCGCCGAGTATCCCCGCGGCGGGCGACCGGCCGGTGAACGGCGACCGAACGGCGCGGCAACCCGCGTCAGCCGCCGCAGCACCCCGCCTGTAGCACTTGTGCTACCATGCGGTTGTGAAGACGGTGGGCCTCCGAGAGCTGCGGCAGAACGCCTCCGAGTTGGTGCGGGCGGCGGAGGCGGGCACGGAGGTGACCATCACCGTGTCCGGGCGAGCCAGCGTCCGCCTCGTACCGGCGGCCACCAACTCCTGGCGGCGATGGCAGGAGGTCACCGAGATCTTCGCCGGCCCGGAGGACGCACAGTGGGCGACCGACCGCGATCTCGTGGACCAGGAGATCCGCGATCCGTGGGAGCAGCGATGAGGGCCGTGCTGGACACGAGCGTCGTGCTCGCCTCGGACGTGCCCGAGCTCGAAGGGGAACTCGCGATCAGTGCGATCACCGTGGCCGAGATCCACTTCGGCGTCCTCGTCGCGCGCAGCCCGGACATCCGGGCCGAGCGCCTACGCCGGTTGCTCCTCCTGCAACGGGTCTTCGACGCACTGCCGATGGACGACGCGGTCGCAGCAAGTTACGGACGCATCGCGGCGGCCGTGGTCGACGCGGGACGCAAGCCGCGCGGCAGAGTCATGGACCTCCTCATCGCCGCCACCGCACACGCGCACGGTGCGCGCCTGTACACACGGAACCCCAACGACTTCCGTGGCCTCGGCGACCTCGTCGAGGTCATCGCGGTCTAGCCGCCGCAGCACCCCGCGGCGCCGCCGGTGCCGGGAGCGGAGCGAGCGGGCCGATCCGCCCCGACCTCACGCTTCTCGCGGGTGATCCGGTTGCGCTCCGCCAGCTCGTGATCGTCGGGGTAGTCCACCCGCACCAGCGTCAGCCCGCACGCCGCGGCCACGTTGATCGCGCTGGAGCGCTCCCCCTCGGCGAGCAGGCCCGCGACCCAGTCGGCGGACCGTCGCCCCTCCCCGACCGCGGCGACCGCCCCGACGAGGGACCGCACCATCGACCAGCAGAAGGCGTCGGCGCTCACCTCCGCGACGAGCACCCCGTCGGGCTCGCGGCGCCACGAAAAGCGCTGCAGCTCCCGCACCGTGGTGGCGCCCTCCCGGCGCCGGCAGAACGCGGCGAAGTCGTGCAGCCCCAGCAGCCTCCCGCTCGCCTCCTGCATCCGCTCGAGGTCCACGGGGCGCCGCCACGGCGCGGTATCGCGGGCGCGCAACGGATTCGCGCCGTACGGCGCGTCGGTGAGCCGGTACTCGTAGTGGCGGCGCAGCGCCGAGAACCGGGCGTCGAACTCCCCCGGCGCCTCAGCGATCGCGGTCACCCGAACGTCCTGCGGGAGCATCCGGGCGAGCCGCCGGACCAGGCCGTCCGGGAGCCCGGCATCGGTGTCGAGGTGGGCGACCTGCCCGGTGGCGTGCACCCCCGCATCGGTGCGGCCGGCCACGGTGAGCTGCACCGGCGTCCGCAGCACCGTCCCGATGTTCTCCTCCAGCACGCCGCACAAGGTGCGCCGCCCGGGCTGGCGGGCCCAGCCGCTGAAGTCGGTGCCGTCGTAGGCGATGTCGAGGCGGTAGCGAGTCATGTCGGGAGAGACTCTACCGCTGCCGCGAGGCCGTCCAGGTAGCGCGTGAGGGCGTTGTCCAGCAGCACGTCCACGTCGTACGGGTACGGCGTGTGCAGGATCGCCGCCATCGCGGGGAACCGCTCCCGCGGCGCCGCGGCGCGCAGCCCGTCCAGGTGCGCGTCCATCCATTCGTCCTCCGTGACACCGGTTTCCACGCGGGCGGCGAGCTCCGGCTCGATCGTCGCCCCCAGGCCGCGGACCAGCGTGAGCAGGCACAGGTACTCGGTGAACGCCCGCCGCGCGTCCAGGCCCGTGCTCAGCAGCGCGTCCAGCAGCAGTTCCGACATCGGCACCGCGCCGCGGAGCACGCCGGGACGGGTCACCGACATCGCGCCCGCGAGCCACGGGTGCGCCGTCATCGCCGCCCACAGCGCGCGCGCCACCGCCTCGACGTCCGCGCGCCAATCCGCCGACCGCACAGGCAGTTCCAGATCGCTCAGCACGCGGTCGAGCATCGCCGTCTGCAGCTCGTCGCTGCTGGGGACGTACCGGTACACGGCCATCGTGGGGATCCGCAGCGCCGCGGCGAGCCGGCGCATCGAGACGGCCTGCAGCGATTCGGCGTCGGCGATCGCGATCGCCGCGGCGACCACATCCTCCGAGGTCAGCTCCGGGGCGCGCGGGCGGTCCGGCGCCAGCACCACGCTGCCCCGGCCCGGGGCCGAGTCGATCAGGCCGTCCGCCTGCAGGAGCGCCAGGACCTTGGACGCCGTGGCCATCGCCACGCCGTGATCGCGCATGATCGCCCGGGTCGACGGTGCGCGGTCCCCCGGCCGGAGCCGGCCGGACGCGATCCGCTCGCGGAGCGCCGCAGCGATCTCCTCGGCCCGGCTCACGCCCGCACCACCGGCCCGAATGCACTAGTGCACTTCCTGACAAATTCCACGTCAACACTGTAGCGCGATGCACTTGATACGGCGTACGTTCGCACTATGAATCAGCTACGCATCCTCGTCAGCGGCGCCTCCATCGCCGGTCCCGCCGCCGCCCGGCTCCTGGCCCGCCAGGGCCACCGCATCACCATCGTGGAACGCGCACCGTCGCTGCGCCCCGGCGGCCAGACCGTCGACCTGCGCGGCGCCGGGCGCACCGTGATCGACCGGCTCGGCCTCGCCGACGCCACCGCCGCGCGCATGCTCGACCAGCGCGGCATCGTCAAGATCGACGGGCGCGGACGCCGGGGCGCGTCGATCCCCGTCGAGGCCTTCGGCGGCAACGGCATCGTCTCCACCCACGAGATCCTGCGCGGCGACCTCGCCGAGGTGCTCGCCGCCGCCGTGCCCGGGGACGTGGAGTACCTGTGGGACGACACCGTGACCGCGATCGAGCAGGACGGCGCGACCGCCCGCGTGCGCTTCGAGAGCGCCCAGCCCCGGGAGTTCGACCTGGTGATCGGCGCCGACGGGCTCGGCTCGGCGGTGCGCCGCGCCGCGTTCGGCCCGGACGACGGCACACTCAGCCCGATCGGCCTGCGCTACGCGTGGTTCACCGCCACCATCGACGAGGACACCCGCGGCTGGTACCTCATGCACACGGCGCCCGGCGGCCGCGTCGTCTCGATCCGCCCGTCGCGCACCGGCGGCACCGTCAAGGCCGGGCTCGCGATCCGCGGCACCGATGACCACCGGCGCAGCCGCGAGGAGCAGTTCGCCCTGTACGAGCGCGAATTCGCCGACCTCGGATGGGTCACCCCGCAACTGCTGCGGGCGATGCGCACCGCCGGCGACTGGGCCTACCAGGACCTCGCGCAGGTGAAGCTGGACACGTGGACCCGCGGCCGCGTCGCCCTCGTCGGCGACGCCGGCTACTGCCCCACCCCGCTCACCGGGCTCGGCACCACGCTCGCACTCGTGGGCGCGTACGTGCTCGCCGGGGAGCTCGGGAGGGCCGGCGGTGACGTCCCCCGCGCCCTGGCGCAGTACGACGCCGTGATGCGTCCCTTCGTCACGCGGGCCCAGGAGCTGCCGCCCGGCAGCCCCGCCGGGTTCGCCCCGAAGGGACGCCTCGGGATCGCGCTCGGCGATCTCACCTACCGCACCGCCACGAAGTGGCCCATGCGCGCCGTGTGGGCCGCGCAGTTCGACAAGGCCGACGGTATCGACTTGCCCCAGTACTCGTGAAGCGACTCACGATGTCGCGTTCCGCTGCGGTGCGCGTGCACACGCACGACGAGACTCGTGAGCGGCGTAGCGTCGGCGGGGTGAACGAGACCACGCAGACCGTCACCGTGTTCGCCGATGTCCCGCCCGCCGTGCTGTTCGAGGCCCTCAGCCGCCCCGCCGTGCACGCGGCGACCGACGGCTCCGGGATGCTCCGCGGCGTCTCCCCCGACTGCCCCGAGACGATCAGCGGAGTCGGGGACACCTTCGGCATGGAGATGACCGCCGAGGACGGGCGGGAGTACGCGGTGGACAATCACGTGGTCGCCTTCGAGCCGGGCAGGCGGATCGCCTGGCTGCCCGCCGGGCGCGGCAAGCCACCCGTCGGCGTCGAGTGGACCTGGACCTTCGAACCGCAGGGCGGGGGCACCGTCGTCTCCGTGACCTGCGATTGGTCCCGCGTCACGGACGAGGCCTACCTCGCCCGGTTCACCCTGCCGCGGGTGTCGGCGGAGAAGGTGCGGGCCACCGTCGACGCCGTGATCGCGCTCCTCGAGTGACGACGAAGCCCGCCACCTGCAGGGCAGGCGGCGGGCTCACGTGCGGGGGTGACTACTCCGAGTCGGAGGCGTCCTCCTGCTGCGACGGCGGCAGCGAGTAGCCGGCGGCCTCGGCGGAGGCCTCGTCGGCGAACCAGATCTCGGCGACCGTCGAGTCGAAGAAGCGGGTACCGGGGCGGTGGTACAGCTTCGAATCGGCGTTGCCCTTGATCGGGAAGCCCTCGGGCGCCTCATCGGCGTCCTCGAGCGGCGCGTGCGCGCCGGCGGGGAGGTCCGCGGCCGCGGCCGAATCCTCGGCCGGGGCCTCGGACGTGATCTCCTCCGCCTCGACGGCGGCCGACTTGGCCGCGGCCTGCGAGGCGGCGACGCGGGTGGCACGCGACGCCTCGGTGGCGGCGAGCTGCTCGGTCACGATCTCGATGACCGCCATGGGGGCGTTGTCGCCCTTGCGGTTCTCGGTCTTGATGATCCGGGTGTAACCGCCCTGGCGGTCGGCGACGGCCGGAGCGATCTCCGCGAACAGGGTGTGGACCACATCCTTGTTGCGGATGTCCTTCATGACCTCGCGGCGGTTGGCCAGCTTGCCGTGCTTGGCATGGCTGATCAGCTTCTCCGCGTAGGGACGCAGGCGCTTGGCGCGGGACTCGGTGGTCTCGATGCGGCCGTGCTCGAAGAGCGCGGTCGCGAGGTTCGCCAGAATGTGCTTCTGGTGCGAGGCCGAGCCGCCCATCCGGGCGCCCTTAGTGGGCCTAGGCATTGTTTCTCCTGTGGGTGTGTAGAGCTCTTAGAGCTGCTCGGTCTCGGCATAGTCCTGATCGTCGCCGTCGGACGAGAACGACGGCTCGTCGCTCCAGGTACCGGTGGCGGGATCGTAGCCGTCGACCTGCGACGGGTCGAACGACGCGGGGCTGTCCTTGAGGGCCAGACCCAGCGTGTGCAGCTTGACCTTGACCTCGTCGATCGACTTCTGACCGAAGTTGCGGATGTCGAGAAGGTCGGACTCGGTGCGGGCCACGAGCTCGCCCACGGTGTGCACACCCTCGCGCTTGAGGCAGTTGTACGAGCGCACCGTCAGGTCGAGGTCCTCGATCGGCAGCGAGAACGCCGCGATGTGGTCGGCCTCGGCCGGCGACGGCCCGATCTCGATGCCCTCGGCCTCGACGTTGAGCTCCCGGGCGAGCCCGAACAGCTCGACCAGGGTCTTGCCCGCCGACGCCAGCGCGTCCCGCGCGGTCATCGAGTTCTTCGTCTCGACGTCCAGGATCAGACGATCGAAGTCGGTGCGCTGCTCGACACGGGTCGCCTCGACCTTGTACGTCACCTTCAGCACGGGCGAGTAGATGGAATCGACCGGGATGCGGCCGATCTCGGCGCCCGACGCCTTGTTCTGCACGGCCGGCACGTAGCCGCGGCCCCGCTCGACGACGAGCTCGATCTCGAGCTTGCCCTTGTCGTTGAGGGTCGCGATGTGCAGGTCGGGGTTGTGGACGGTGACCGAGGCCGGGGGAACGATGTCGCCCGCGGTGACGGCGCCCGGACCCTGCTTGCGCACGTACATGGTGACCGGCTCGTCGTCCTCCGACGAGACGACCAGGCCCTTGAGGTTCAGGATGATGTCGGTGACATCCTCCTTCACGCCGGGAACCGTGGTGAACTCGTGCAGCACGCCGTCGATGCGGATGCTGGTCACGGCCGCGCCCGGGATGGACGACAGCAGCGTGCGGCGGAGCGAGTTGCCCAGCGTGTAACCGAAGCCCGGCTCCAGCGGCTCGATGATGAACTTCGAGCGCGCGTCGGAGATGACCTCTTCGCTGAGGGTGGGTCGCTGCGAGATGAGCATTGAATTTCCTTCTCTGAAGGGCGTCCGCTATTTGACGCCCGTAGAAGGTCGCCGGGGAGGGTTCCCCGGCGACCGTGCACTACTTACTTCGAGTAGTACTCGACGATGAGCTGCTCCTGGAAGGGCACGACGATCTGCTCACGCTCGGGCACGCGGTGCACGAGGATGCGCAGGGTCGACGGAACCACCTGGAGCCACGCCGGCGGGGTGCGGTCACCGAGGGTCTCGCGCGCGATCTGGAACGGCGTGGTGCCGAGCGACTGCGGGCGGACGTCGATGATGTCGTACTGCGAGACGCGGTACGAGGGCACGTCCACGCGGACGCCGTTCACCAGGAAGTGACCGTGGGTCACCAGCTGGCGCGCCTGGCGGCGGGTGCGCGCCAGGCCGGCGCGGTACACGACGTTGTCGAGGCGGGTCTCGAGGATCTGCAGCAGGGCGTCACCGGTCTTACCGGTGGCGGCCTTCGCCTCCTTGTAGTAGCGGGAGAACTGCTTCTCCATCACGCCGTACATGAAGCGCGCCTTCTGCTTCTCCTTGAGCTGCAGGAGGTACTCGGACTCCTTGATCCGCGCGCGGCCGTGCTGGCCGGGCGGGTACGGACGACGCTCGAACGCCTCGGAACCGCCGACGAGGTCGACGCCCAGGCGACGGGACTTACGGGTGACAGGGCCGGTATAACGAGCCATGGTTTCTCTCTCCTACCTTCCCTAGACCCGACGCCGCTTGGGCGGACGGCAGCCGTTGTGCGGCTGCGGCGTCACGTCGGAAATGGTGCCCACCTCGAGGCCGGCGGCCTGCAGCGAGCGGATTGCGGTCTCGCGGCCCGAACCCGGGCCCTTGACGAAGACGTCGACCTTCTTGACGCCGTTCTCCTGCGCCTTGCGGGCGGCGTTCTCGGCGGCGAGCTGCGCGGCGAACGGGGTGCTCTTGCGCGAGCCCTTGAAGCCGACGTGGCCCGAGGAGGCCCAGCTGATCACATTGCCGCTGGGGTCCGTGATCGAGACGATCGTGTTGTTGAACGTGCTCTTGATGTGAGCGTGGCCGTGCGGGACGTTCTTCTTCTCGCGACGACGCGAAACGCCCTTCTTCGCGCCCGTGGCGCGCGACTTCGGAGGCATTACTTCTTCTTTCCGGCGATGGTCTTCTTCGGACCCTTGCGGGTGCGAGCGTTGGTCTTGGTGCGCTGGCCACGCACGGGCAGGCCACGACGGTGGCGGATGCCCTGGTAGCACTGGATCTCGATCTTGCGACGGATGTCGGCCTGCACCTCGCGGCGGAGGTCACCCTCGACCTTGTAATCCGTGCCCTCGATGTAGTCACGGAGCTTGGTCAGGTCCTCGTCGCTGAGGTCCTTGCTGCGCAGATCCGGGCTCACACCGGTCTCGGCGAGAATCTCAGTCGCGCGGGTACGGCCGATGCCGTAGATGTAGGTCAGTGCGATCTCCATGCGCTTCTCGCGCGGGAGGTCGACACCCATGAGACGTGCCATTCTTGGCGGTTTCCTTCTTCTATGTCGGAGGTCTGCTCCCCGTCCGTCCCCGGTGGTTCCGGCGCTTTCACGCCGGCCGAGGCCCCGGCCTCCGAGCCGGGGGTTGACAGGGGCTCGTCTGCCCCTGCTGGTGCGGAGAGGTCATCTGTGTGTTCAAGCGGCGAACCGCTCGAAGCGCAGTGATCAGCCCTGGCGCTGCTTGTGACGCAGGTTCTCGCAGATCACCATGACCCGGCCGTTACGGCGGATCACCTTGCACTTCTCGCAGATCGGCTTGACGCTGGGGTTGACCTTCACGTCAGTCCTATCCAGTTGTGTTCAGTGTTTACCCGCACCGCCACCCGGTGACCGGAGCGGTGCCACGACACGCGCGAAGAACCCGCGCACGCACGCGATGATCCAGTGTACGCTTTGCCGCCTCCGGCCCCAAATCCGTGCGCGACGAGGTTCTCGTGCTAGCGTCAGAAACGTAGCGGCTATACACTATCCGTCACTCTTGATTCCCTGTTCTGATCCACCGATCGAAGAAGGACCCGCGATGACCCCGTCCCTCTCCCGCCGTCTGGGCGTCGCCGCGACGGCCGCCGTCGGCCTCGCGACCTCCGTGCTCGTCGCCGCCGCCCCGGCGTCCGCGGCCCCGCCGCGCATCGTCGTGGGCCCCGGCTCCGAGATCGACATCGTCCAGAAGAAGACGGACGAGGGCATCGAGGTCGCCGCCTGCACCGTCGGCGTCCTGGCCCTCACCCCGGACGGCCGCCGCGTGGGCGTGACCGCCGGGCACTGCGGCCGGGCCGGCCAGGAGGTCACCGTCCCCGATCCGGCGCGGGCCCGCACCCTCATCTCGGTGGGCACCTTCGAGAAGTCGTCGAACCCGCCCGTCAAGGTCGTCGAGGGCCGCGAGGTCTCGACCGACGTCGCGCACCCGGACTGGGGCACCGTCTCCTTCAAGAAGGGCGTGCCGCTGGCGAACCGCCTCGGCAAGGCCGCCCCGCGGTCGCTCGGCAAGGCCCGCATCGGCGACAAGGTGTGCAGCCAGGGCCGCACCAGCGGCTGGGTGTGCGGCACCGTCACCGACGTGACCACCAACCGCTTCCGCACGGACCTCAAGCTCCGCGCCGGCGACAGCGGCGCCTCGCTGATCCGCCTCTCCGACGGTGCCGCGCTCGGCATCCACGCGACCGGCTCCTCGAAGCCCGGCTCGGACGGCTCCGAGGTCTCCGACTACTGGGACCTGGGCTTCGTGCTCGGCCAGGCCGGCGGCCTCCGCCTCGCGGTGTAGCCCGAGACGACCCCCGGCACGACGAGTGAGGACCCACCCCGCGGGGTGGGTCCTCACTCGTCTCGGCTGCGCGCTACGCGGTCACTTGTACCGGTAGACGATGCGCCCGCGCGTCAGGTCGTACGGGGAGAGCTCCACGACGACCCGGTCCTCGGGCAGAATTCGAATGTAGTGCTGCCGCATCTTGCCGCTGATGTGGGCGAGCACCTTGTGCCCGTTCTCCAGCTCGATGCGGAACATTGCGTTGGGGAGCGGCTCGACGACGCGGCCCTCCACCTCGATGGCTCCGTCCTTCTTCGCCATACCCTCCACGATCCTGTTGTCTTGAGCGGACGCCGTGTGCGACCTGTGCCCCGCCTGACGGCCGGGCGTGCGGCGAGCGCCGCGCTACCCACCCATTCTACGCGCTCAGGACTCTCCGGCCGAATCCTGGCCGCCGCTGACGAGGTGCAACGCCAGATCGACCGAGTCGGGGACGAAGTCCCCCGGGTCCTCGGCCACCTCCGCGAGCAACTCCTCCGGGGTCATCCACCGGCCCTCCGCCACCTCCTCCGCCTGGTGCACGACCACACCGTCGTACACGCAGACGTACTGGAAGCACACGAACCGCGTCAGCGCATCGGCGTACGAACGCACGCCCACCCGACGCAGCACGACCCCGTGCACCCCCAGCTCCTCGAAGGCCTCGCGCGCGGCACCGTCGTCCGGCGACTCCCCCGCCAGCAGCACCCCGCCTGCGCAGAAGTCCCGCAGCCCGGGGTGCACGTCCTTGGTCACGGTGCGGCGGTGCACGTAGATCCGGCCGGCGGAGTCGAAGACGAGGATCCCCGTGGCGCCGTGCCGCAGGTTCTCCGCGCGCACCCGCGAGCGCGGCGCCGCACCCGCCGGGCGCCCGTCCTCATCGAACAGCGCGACGATCTCATCCACGAACGGCATCCCCTCGTCGTTTCCCCACAGTATGAGCCAAACCCTGGACACCGGGGCGCCCGTGCACTTGTATCGGGGCCATGAGCAATCCGGACAGCCCGAACTGGCACTTCGAGACCACGCAGATCCACGCCGGGCAGTCGCCCGACGGCACCACCAACGCGCGTGCGCTCCCGATCTACCAGACCACCTCGTACACGTTCGACAACACGGACCACGCCGCGGCGCTGTTCGGGCTGGCGGAGCCCGGGAACATCTACACCCGCATCATGAACCCCACGCAGGACGCCGTCGAGCAGCGCATCGCGGCCCTCGAGGGCGGCGTCGCGGCGCTGCTGGTCGCCTCGGGCCAGGCGGCCGAATCGCTCGCGATCCTCAACCTGGCCGAGTCCGGCGACCACATCGTCAGCTCCCCGTACCTGTACGGCGGCACCTACAACCTGCTCCACTACACCCTCGCCAAGCTGGGCATCGAGGTCTCCTTCGTCGAGAACCCGGACGATCTGGAGCAGTGGCGCGCGGCCGTCCGGCCGAACACCCGCGCGTTCTTCGCCGAGACCATCTCCAACCCGCGCGGCCACGTGCTGGACATCGCCGGCGTCTCCGGCGTGGCCCACGAGAGCGGCGTGCCGCTGATCGTGGACAACACCGTCGCCACCCCGTACCTGCTGCGCCCGCTCGAGCACGGCGCCGACATCGTGGTCCACTCCGCGACCAAGTACCTGGGCGGGCACGGCGCCGCGATCGGCGGCGTCATCGTGGACGGCGGGAACTTCGACTGGACTTTGGGCCGGCACCCGGGCTTCACCACGCCGGACCCCTCGTACCACGGCGTGGTGTTCGCCGATCTCGGCGCGCCCGCGTTCGCGCTCAAGGCGCGGGTGCAGCTGCTGCGCGACCTCGGCCCCGCGATCTCCCCGTTCAACGCGTTCCTCCTGGCGCAGGGCATCGAGACCCTGAGCCTGCGGCTGGAGCGGCACGTGCAGAACGCGCAGCAGGTCGCCGAGTTCCTCGACGGGCAGGACGGGGTCACC
The DNA here is from genome assembly GCA_040391845.1 of Tsukamurella paurometabola. GTDB lineage: Bacteria > Actinomycetota > Actinomycetes > Mycobacteriales > Mycobacteriaceae > Tsukamurella > Tsukamurella paurometabola_B. The sequence continues at coordinate 16,299 of JBEBXD010000052.1, forward strand.
GAGGTGATCTTCGCCGGGCTGCCCTCCTCGCCGTGGCACGAACGGGCGCAGCAGCTGCTGCCCAAGGGCGCGGGCGCCATCGTCGCGTTCGAGCTCGCGGGCGGCGTGCCCGCCGGCAAGGCCTTCGTCGACGCGCTGCAGCTGCACAGCCACGTCGCCAACATCGGCGACGTGCGCTCACTGGTGATCCACCCGGCCTCCACCACGCACTCCCAGCTCACCGCGCAGGAGCAGCTCGAGGCCGGCGTGACCCCGGGCCTGGTGCGCCTGGCCGTGGGCATCGAGCACATCGACGACATCCTCGCCGACCTGCGCGTGGGCCTGCAGGCCGCCGCGGACGCCTCCTAGGAGACCGGGATGCGCGCGCTGCGGTGGTTGCGCCGGGCCGTCCGGTCCGTCCTCCAGGCCGACGGTGCCTGGACCGCCGCAGTGCAGCGCGGGTGCACGTAGGTCATCGCTCCAGCGCCGCGCGGACCTGGCGCTCCAGGGCGACGGTGGCGGGCTTCGGCAGGTCGATGAGGCCGTCGAGCTCGGCCCGGGCGCGCTGGTACGCCTGCTGGCGCTCCGGCCCGGACGCGCCGCCGTTCAACGCCACGGCGAGGAGCCGCTGCGCCTTGGCCAGCCGCTCCTGTTCCGGCGGCGTGAAGTCGCCGCGGCGCCGGCGTCTGGCCTCCTGCTCGGCCACGTCGAACGCCGCGGCGTACGCGTGCACCGCGTCGCGGTACTCCTCCACCCCGTCGGTCCGGTCGGGGCCGTCGGGGCGGAGCAGGTCCGCCCGCCGCTTCGCCTTGTGGAAGTCGACGGTGAGCGGCTCCCGCATGTCGATCATCATCGGGAAGTCGAGGATGGTGGCGAGGTCGGTCTCGTAGCCGAACCAGCGGGTGTCCACCTCGTCGTGCTCCGCGATCGCGCGCGCGAGCTCCTTCTGCGCCGCCTGCGCGTCGACCCGGCCCATGCCCTTCGCCCGCGCCAGGGCGACCCGGGCCTCCTGCTTGATGCGGTACTTCTCGAGGCGACGCGCGGCGCGCCGCTCGTTCCACGCCGCGATGCCCCGCACGCCGCCCGCGATGGAGCCCCCGAGCGGGAACACCAACCACCAGAAATCCCGGGCGAACTCAGCCAACTGGTTCACACGACCAGACTACTGACCCTGCTGCTCCGCGTTGGCCACGACGGCATCACGGACGAACCGGGCGAGGCCCGGCGCGATGTCCTCGTAGTACTTCGTGAACCGCTCATCGGCGACGTACATCTCGGCGATGCACGCCTGCAGCGCGTGGTCGCAGTCGTAGAACCGCTCGATGCCGGCGCGGTGGCGCTCGGCGAGCTCGTTCGCCTCGGCGGACCCCGGCGCGACGCCCCGGGCGAGGGCCGCGGCGAACGCCGCGTTCACCTCGTCGCCCTCAGCCTTGATCGCTCGCCAGTCGTCCGCGGTGAACGACTTCTGCCGCTCCGCGCTCTGCTTCCAGGCGTCGGTATCGCCCCAGCGCTCCTGCGCCTCCTCGGCGTACTTCTCGCCCATCCAGTCGTCGCCGAAGATTTCGGCCTGCTCCTGCGCCGTCAACTGGACGCCTTCACGCTTGCTGTTCATCATGTCCTCCACAGCGGCGACCATCCGGTGCAAACGATCGATCCGCTCGGACAGCAGCTTCCGTTGCGCCTCCAGATGCGCCATGGCATCGGCCGAGGGATCGTCGAGCAGGGTCGCGATCTGCTCGAGTGGGAAGCCCAGCTCGCGGTACGTGAGCACTTGGTGCAGGCGCTCGACGTCGGCGTCGTCGTAGACGCGATAGCCGGCGGACGTGCGGCCCGACGGGACGACGAGACCGATCTCGTCGTAGTGGTGCAGGGTGCGCACGCTGACGCCCGTCATCCGCGCGATCGTGCCGACCGTGTGCTGTGCGGGTCTTCCTTCGTTCACGGCGACCACACTCGTGCCTCACGTCGCGTGAGGGTCAAGCGGGAGGCCATCGGCGCGGGTCAGGGCCGGGGCGTGAGGATTCGGGGGCCGTCGGCGGTGACGGCAACGGTGTGCTCCCAGTGTGCGGACCGCGCACCGTCGTCCGTGACGACGGTCCAGTCGTCCGCGAGGACGGAGGTGTCGGGGGTGCCGAGCGTGAGCATCGGCTCGACCGCGAGGGTCGATCCGACGACGAGGCGCGGCCCCTTCCCCGGGGCGCCCTCGTTGGCGAGGAACGGCTCCATGTGCATCTCGCGCCCGATGCCGTGCCCGCCGTAGCCGTCGACGATGGCGAGGTCGCGGCCGAGCCGCGCCGCCTGCGCGTAGGTGGCGGTCTCGATGGCGTGCGAGACGTCCGTCAGGCGCGCACCGTCGACCATGGCGGCGATGCCGGCCTCCATGGCGATCCGGGTCGCGTCCGAGAGGTCCCGGTCCTCGGCGCGCAGCTCCCCCACCCCGAACGTCCACGCCGAATCGCCGTGCCAGCCGTCGAGGACGGCGCCGCAGTCGATGGAGACCAGGTCGCCCTCGGCGAGCACCGTCGCGCGGTCCGGGATGCCGTGCACCACCACGTCGTTGACCGAGGAGCAGATCGACCCCGGAAAGCCGTGGTAGCCCTTGAACGACGGGGCCGCGCCCGCCTCCCGGATCACCGTCTCGGCGACCTCGTCGAGTTCTTCGGTGGTGACGCCGACGCGGGCGGCATCGCGGACCGCGACGAGCGCGCGGCCCACGACGGCGCCCGCGGCGGCCATCGCGTCGAGCTCCCCGGCCGATCGGTGCGGCACGGTGCGGAGCCCCTTGATGCGGAAACGACTCACGCGTCGAGCTGCGCGGTGACGCGGCCCAGGACCTCGTCGACGGTGCCGACGGCGTCGATGTGCGTCACGTCGGCCCCGTAGTAGTCGAGCAGCGGCGCGGTCTGGTTCGCGTACACCTGCATGCGGTTGCGGATGACGTCCTCGGTGTCGTCCGCGCGGCCGCGGGCGAGCATCCGCTCGACGACGGTGTCCTCGGGCACGTCGAAGGAGACCACGGCGTCCAGCTTCTCGCCGCGCTCGGCGAGGATCTCGGCGAGCGAGTCCGCCTGGTCCGTGGACCGGGGGAAGCCGTCGAGGATGAAGCCGTTCTTCGCGTCCGGCTCCGTCAGGCGCGACCGCACCATGTCCACGGTGACCGAGGACGGCACGAGCTCGCCCGCGTCCATGTACTTCTTGGCCTCGACACCCAGCGGCGTGCCCTCGCTGATGTTGGCGCGGAACAGGTCGCCCGTGGAGATGTGCGGGATGCCGTACTTCTCCGAGAGGCGTTCGGCCTGCGTACCCTTGCCGGCGCCGGGGGGACCGAGAATGACGAGTCTCACTTGAGGAATCCTTCGTAGTTGCGTTGCATCAGCTGGCTCTCGATCTGCTTCGTCGTGTCGAGCGCCACGACCACGATGATCAGGATCATCGTGCCGCCGAACGGCAGATTACTCATGTTGGAGCCGCTACCGGTCAGTTCGATGAAGAGGTTCGGGAGGATCGCGATGATGCCGAGGTACAGCGAACCGGGCAGCGTGATCCGCTGCAGCACGTAGTTCAGGTAGTCGGCGGTCGGCTTGCCCGGGCGGATGCCGGGGATGAAGCCGCCGAACTTCTTCATCTCGTCCGCGCGCTCCTCCGGGTTGAAGGTGATCGCGACGTAGAAGTAGGTGAAGAAGATGATCAGCGCGAAGTAGATCACGATGTGCCAGGTGCTGCCCGGGTTCACCAGGTTGTTCTGGATCCACTGCACCCAGCCGGCGGTCGAATCGTTGGCCACGAGCTGGATCACCAGCTGCGGCAGGTACAGCAGCGACGAGGCGAAGATGACGGGGATGACGCCGGCGGTGTTCACCTTGAGCGGCAGGTACGTCGACGAGCCGCCGTACATCTTCCGGCCGACCATGCGCTTGGCGTACTGCACGGGGATGCGGCGCTGGCCCTGCTCCACGAAGACGACCGCGACCAGGATCACGACGACGGCGAAGCAGACGAGGCCGAAGGTCAGGCCGCCCTGGCTCTGCAGGATCTTCTGGCCGTCGGCGGGCAGGCGCGAGGCGATGCCGGCGAAGATCAGCAGCGACATGCCGTTGCCGATGCCGCGCTCGGTGATCAGCTCACCGAACCACATGACCAGGATCGCGCCGGCGGTCATCACCACGACGATGACGATCAGCGTGAGGATGTCGTCGTTCTTGTCGATGATGCCGGGGCAGTCGGGCAGCAGGCTGCCGCGCGAGGCCATCGCGACGATCGCGGTGGCCTGCAGCAGCGCCAGCGCCACCGTCAGGTAGCGGGTGTACTGGGTGATCTTCGCCTGGCCGGCCTGGCCCTCCTTGCGGAGCGTCTCGAACCGCGGGATCACGACCATCAGCAGCTGGATGATGATCGACGCCGTGATGTAGGGCATGATGCCGATCGCGAACACCGACAGCTGCAGCAGGGCGCCGCCGGAGAACATGTTGATCAGCGAGTACACCTGGCCGCTGTCGCCGCTGGTGGCCTTGTCGACGCACTCGGTGATCGTCCCGAAGTTCACACCGGGCGAGGGCACCGTTGCGCCGAGCCGGTAGAGCACGAGGATGCCCAGGACGATCAGGATCTTCCGCCGCAACTCCGGGGTCCGGAAGATCGGGACTAGGGCCGAAAGCACACATCCTCCTGGCAGCCGGGCGGCCGGACGGGCCGCCCCACGCTCGTGGGCACGCGCGCCGCTCGCAGCGGAGCGCGACATCCTCATGGGTATTCCTGCAAACGTTAGAACTCTAACAGCCGTAGTGATACGAGCTGTTCACGGCTGGTGCTGCCCGACAGGAGCCGGGCGCACCGTCGTGGGGCGAAACGAGAGCCGCGGTAGGCACCGGTGACCGGCGCCTACCGCGGCGTCCACGTTGCGCAGCGCGAGGGCTAGGCCTCGGCCTTGGCGGCGAGCTCGGTGGCCGAGCCGCCCGCGGCCTCGATCTTGGCCTTGGCGGCGCCGGTGACCCGGGTCGCCGTCACGTCCACCTTGACGCTGATCTCGCCGTCGCCCAGCACCTTGACGACGCGGTTCTTGCGAACCGCACCGGCGGCGACGAGCTCGTCGATGCCGATGGTGCCGCCCTGCGGGAACAGGCGAGCGATGTCGCCCACGTTCACCACCTGGTACTCGACGCGGTTGCGGTTCTTGAAGCCCTTGAGCTTCGGCAGCCGCATGTGCAGCGGCATCTGGCCGCCCTCGAACGCCACGGGGACGTTCTTGCGCGCCTTGGTGCCCTTGGTACCACGGCCGGCGGTCTTGCCCTTGGAGCCCTCACCGCGACCCACGCGGGTCTTGCTGGTCTTCGCGCCCTTGGCGGGACGGAGATCGTGCAGCTTGATCGCCATCGGTTACACCTCCTCCACTTCCACGAGATGCGACACGACCTGGATCAGGCCGCGGTTCTGCGCGGTGTCCTCGCGAACGACACTCTTGCGAATGCCCTTCAGGCCGAGGGTGCGCAGGCTGTCGCGCTGGTTCTTCTTGGTCCCGATGGTGCCGCGCACCTGGGTGATCTTCAGATCTGCCATGACTTACGCTCCCTGGCCCGCACGTGCGCGGAGCATCCCGGCCGGGGCGACGTCCTCGATGGGCAGGCCGCGACGAGCCGCGACCTCCTCGGGACGCTGCAGCTCCTTGAGAGCCGCCACGGTCGCGTGCACCACGTTGATGGCGTTGTCGCTGCCCAGGCTCTTGGCGATGACGTCGTGGACGCCGGCCGCCTCGAGCACGGGACGCACGGCGCCACCGGCGATGACACCGGTACCCGGGCTGGCGGGGCGCAGCAGCACGACGCCGGCCGCGGCCTCACCCTGCACCGGGTGCACGATGGTGTTGCCGATCATGGGGACGCGGAAGAAGTTCTTCCGGGCCTCCTCGACACCCTTCTGGATGGCCGCAGGAACTTCCTTGGCCTTGCCGTACCCGACGCCGACCATGCCCTGGCCGTCGCCGACGATCACGAGGGCGGTGAAGCTGAAGCGACGACCACCCTTCACGACCTTCGAGACACGGTTGATGGTGACAACCTTCTCGATGTAGTTGCTCTTCTCGGCCTCGTTGCGGCCACCGCGCTGATCGCGGTCGCGGCCGCCCCGACCGCCGCGGCGGTCGTTCGAGTTGTTCTCGTTGCTTCCGGCGGGGCCGTTGTTGCCGCCGTCACGACGCTGACGTCCGGGCATCAGGCTGCCTCTCCTTCAGTGGGGACCATGCTGGAAAACATGCTGGTGTAGGTCATCAGAACGTCAACCCGCCTTCGCGAGCGGCGTCCGCGAGCGCGGCGATCCGGCCGTGGTACTTGTTGCCACCACGGTCGAACACGACGGCCTCCACACCGGCGGCCTTGGCGCGGGCGGCGATCAGCTCGCCGACCTTCTTCGCCTGGGCCGACTTGTCGCCACCGGCGGCCTTGACGTCCGCCTCCAGCGTCGACGCCGCGGCCAGCGTGTGGCCCTTGAGGTCGTCGATCAGCTGCACGTGGATGTGCCGGCTCGAGCGCTTGACCGCGAGCCGCGGACGGACCGCGGTGCCCTCGATCTTCTTGCGCAGGCGGAAGTGACGACGAGCCTTCGACGTGCGACGACGGGTCGAGACGTCCTTGCCCACCGGAATACGCTTGGGGGCTTCGGTCTTCGTTGCTGTGTTTGCCATGAGTTACTTACCCGTCTTTCCGACCTTGCGACGGATCTGCTCACCCTCGTAGCGCACGCCCTTGCCCTTGTACGGGTCGGGACGACGCAGACGACGGATCACCGCCGAGATCTGGCCGACCTGCTGCTTGTCGATGCCGGACACGGAGAACTTCGTGGGGCTCTCGACCGCGAAGGTGATGCCCTCGGGAGCCTCGATCGGCACCGGGTGGCTGAAGCCCAGGGAGAACTCGAGGTCCTTGCCCTTGAGCGCCACGCGGTAACCCACGCCGTAGATCTCCATCTTCTTGGTGTAACCCTCGGTCACACCGGTCACCATGTTGGCGACCAGGGTCCGCGACAGACCGTGCAGCGCGCGGTTGCGCCGCTCGTCGTCGGGACGGGCCACCACGATGGCGCCCTCATCGTTCTTCGACACCGAGATCGGCTCGGCCACGGTCAGCGCCAGCTGGCCCTTGGGGCCCTTGACGGTGACGTCCTGGCCGGCGATCTGCACGTCGACGCCCGCGGGAACGGCCACGGGGTGCTTACCAATTCGCGACATAGTTGTTGTCCCCCTACCAGACGTAAGCGAGGACTTCGCCGCCCACGCCCTGCTTGGCTGCCTGGCGATCCGTGAGGAGGCCCGAGGACGTGGAGATGATCGCCACGCCCAGGCCACCGAGGACCTTCGGCAGGTTGGTGGACTTCGCGTACACGCGCAGACCGGGCTTCGACACACGGCGCAGGCCGGCGATCGAGCGCTCACGGCTGGGGCCGTACTTCAGCGAGACGACGAGGTTCTTGCCCACCTCGGCGTCCTCGGTACGGAAGTCGGTGATGTAACCCTCCGCCTTGAGGATCTCGGCGATGTTCGCCTTGATCTTCGAGTGCGGGAGCGTCACCTCGTCGTGGTACGCCGAGTTGGCGTTGCGCAGACGGGTCAAGAAGTCTGCGATCGGATCAGTCATGGTCATGACAGATTCGTCTACCCTTCTCGCAGCGGTTCCCATACAGCGACGGCGCTCTGGTGCCACGACGAATCGGGGCCTGGAACGTCCGGCGGTGGGCCTACTACGAAGCAAACCGTCCTGCAATACCGTTGCACTGCAGGGATTCCGGACCCGCCGAAGGGACTCCGACGGGTTCGGGGAAGTGCGCCGGCCGTGCTCGGAGCACGGCAGGCAACCTCACTAGTGTAGAGAAAGTCCCGGTCAGAGTCGAATCGGTGCGCCGTCGGTGTTCTACGCCGCGCTCGCCGCGACGGGACCGCGCGTCAGTTGACGCGCAGCGTCGTCGTGACCGGCGTCGGGTTCTGCGTGAGGTCGAGGACGGGGCAGTGCGCGTCGACGGTGGCGGTCAGCTCGCGGTAGCGCTCCTCGGTGTCCGGGCCGGTGATGTCGACGGTGACCCGCACGGCGGTGAAGCCCGGGCGCACGGAGTCGTCCAGGCCGAAGAAGCCGCGCACGTCGAGGTCGCCCTCCGCGCTGAGGCTCAGCTCGTCGATGGTGACGCCCAGTTTGTCCGCGTAGAACCGGTACGTCACCACCTGGCAGGACAGCAGCGCGCCGAGGTACGCCTCGACGGGGTTGATCGCGGTGTCCGCGCCGCCCAGCGTGGGCGGCTCGTCGACGGCGAGGGTGTGCCTGCGGGCCGTGGTCACGCTGCCCACGGCGCCCTGCGGGACGGCGGCGGCGGAGAACACGACGTGGGCGTTGGCGGTGTTGCGGGTGACGGCCTCGTCGGTCGCGTCGATGATCGCGGCGAGGGTTCCGGTGGCGGTGGTCATGAGCACTCCTGAAGCGAGACGAAGGATTCCCGCGGACCATATGTCCGTTCCCGGCGACGGCACAGCTGTTGTGCTCAGCGTGATTCGCTGCCGATACGCTAGGGCCGTGCCCACCTCCGTCACGGTCGCCCTGCTCGCGGTGCTCACCACGGTGGGCCTGGTCGGGGCCGCCGTGTCCGACGGTGCCGCCGGCATCGCCTGGGCGGTCGGCACCGTCGTCGTGGTGGGCGCGCTGGCGTGGCGGCTGCGCTCCGCGCCGCCCGGCGCCTCCCTGATCGCGGCCCTCGCCACCGGCATTCTGCTCGTGTCCGCCGGCCTGCCCGCGACGCTGATCCTCACCGAGAACGGCGGATCCGGCTCCGCGGGGCGGTCGGTGTTCGCCGCGGACGACGAGGCGATCGACCTGCAGGCCGAGCTGCGCCGCGCGATATCGAAGGCCGGCGAGCTGCTGCCGGGAGGCACGGACTCGATCCTGTCGATCGACATCGACGAGAACTCGACGCAGGTGTACGTGCTCGATCTGTCCACCGGACAGCGCATCTCGGCGAACTACTCGCAGAGCAGCGACAAGTGGTACGACCCCAGCAGGCACTCGACCAACGACCGCGCCGACGCCACCTTTCGCGCCTCCGACATCGCGCGGCTCGATCTGACGGCGGCGGCGAAGAAGGTGACCGCCGCGGCGGACTCGATCGGAATCGATCGCAGCTCGCCGCACGCCTCCGACGGGGTCGAGATCGAACGCCGCAGCGCCGACCGGCTGCTGGTGGCCACGTTCGGCCTGTCCGGCGTCGACATCGAGACCGACGCGGCCGGGAACCTCCCCGACAATCTCGCGCTCGCCACGGTCGACGGCCTGCTCCCGATCGCCGAACGACTGTTGCGCGACAACGGTTTCACCCCGGATCAGGCGGTGCTGGACCAGATCGACTACCGGGTGTTCGCCCCCAACGTGAGTTCCGTCGGGTCGGGGAAGGGCACCGTCGAGATCACGGTGAACGGCGCGGGCAGGTACGGGAAGCTGGCGGAGACGGTCGGCAGGTTCCCCGAGGTGAGCCTGCGGCCCGCCACCTGGTCGAGCGACTCGGTGTTCGCGCTGCGCGTGCTGACGGCGGGCGCGATCGAGAGGGCCCGGGCGGACCTCGAGAAGCGGTTCGCGGTGCTGCCGATCGACGCGCACGCGCTGGGGCTGCGCGTCGACACGGACACGCGCCGCAGCTCGCGCGCCACGCCGCCGCCCGTCCTGCAGGTGGGCCTGGGCCCGAACTCGGACGTGCGGGCCCACTACGCGATCGACGGCGCCTACTTGCGCGCGGACTAGGGCGGCTACCGGGGCGGCTACGCCGTGCGGCCGGTGAGGCGGCGGATGACGGCCACCTCGGCGTCCCGGTAGGGGCGACCGTCGGGCCAGAGCAGGTCGTGGAACCACTGCGCCGGCTGCCGCGCGCCCACGTAGGGCTGCTTCCACGAGTCCCACGGGTAGTAGGTCTGGCTGCGGCCCGCCACGAAGCCCCACTGGTAGGCGTCGATGCCGAGTTCCTTGCAGATGGGCAGGATTCCCTCGACGGTGCTGCCCTGCGGGCGGGCCATGTACTCGGTGAGCAGCATCGGCCGGCCCTCCTTCGCGAGCTCGGCGGCCATGGCGCGGAACTTCTCCGGCGGGTCGTAGCTGTGGAAGCTGATCACGTCGGACTGCGCGAGCTGGATCGCGCGGATCTCCGGGCGGGTGTCGGCCCACACGCCGGAGGTCAGCGGCTGGGTGGGGTTGCCGGCGCGGGCCCACGCGAAGGCCTGCGGCAGCAGCGCCGCGACCCGCGCGACCTTGTCCGGCGGGCTCAGCGGGTACGAGTCGGCGAGGTTCTCGGGCTCGTTCCACACGTCCCAGGCGATCACCCGCGGATCGCCGGCGAAGGCCTTCACCACCCCGGTGGCATAGGCCTGCAGCGCCGACGTATCCGGGTTGGTGAGGCCGGCGGCGCCGGGGCTCTGCACCCAGGTGGAGTTGTGCACGCCGGGCGTGGGTTCGCGCTGCACGCCGGGCTTCGGGTTCGGGTCCCAGCAGGAGTCGAACAGCACGAACATGATCTTGATGCCGTTGGCGTTCGCGACGGTGAGGAACTGATCGAGCCGGGCCGTGAAGCCGGTGGGGTCGGCGGTCCACAGCTGGTCCTGCAGGAACACGCGCATGGTGGTCATGCCGAGGGCGCGGGCCCAGCCGAGTTCGAGGTTCATCCGGTTCGGGTCGAACGTCTGCGCCTGGAACATCTCGAACTGGTTGCCCGCGTTGGCGTTGATGTAGTTGGCGCCGGTCATCCACGGGTTCTGGGCGCGCCACTGCTGGGCGCGTTCCGGCGTCCACCGGGTGGCGGTTCCGGCCGGCGCGGCGCCGGGCGTCGTGGGCCCGACGGTGCCGCCCGCCCCCGGCCCGGAGCCCGGGTCCGCCGCCGCGCGGGCGGCCACCATCGCCATGGGTACGGCGGCAGCCGCAACGAGCATCGCCCTTCGAGTCACACCAGTCACGTCTATATCATACGCAACATCTGTCACACCCTTGCGGATACGCGCTACAGCCGCGCGTCCCGAAACCACCCCCTGGCACGCACACGACGCACTATTCGCGGCGTAGCGCAGAATTCAGCCGGTTTCGGACGGGGTCAGCCCTCGATGGCCTTGCGGGCCTCGGCCTCCAGCTCGGCACGGAACCGGGGCGGCGCCGGCAGCACGCCGCGGTCCACGAGCCGGTCCACGGTGCTCATCACCTGGTTCAGGTACGCCGCCCGCTCCGCCGCGGTGCTCGACGCGGCGTGCCGATACAGCTTGAGGCCACGGTCCAGATCGCGCACGTCCTCGTCGGGCAGGCCCGCGGAGCCGGTGCTGCGGGCGTGCCGGTCGGCGGCGTACCAGCTGGTGCGGAGGTCGGTCACGGCGTCGGCGTACTCCGCGCCGGCCTTCTCCCCCGGGTACTCGTCGGTGCGCAGCGCGCCGGCGTGCTCGAGCGCGTCGTGGAAGGCGATCACCTTGGGCGAGCTCAGATCCCACATCGCGGGGAAGCGCAGCAGCATCTCGGGGTCGAGCTCGTAGGCCGCGTACTCGCCGAGCACCTCGTCGTGCCGGCCGCACGCGCGCTCCCACACCGCCCGGCCCGACGGTGCCTTCGCCGACTGTCGGCGCTCGGGCTCGGGCTCGGGCCGCACCCGAGCGCGCGGCTGCGCCGGTGCGGGCGGCGCGGTGAACGCGAGCGGGTCCACGCGGCGCACCGCCGCCGGGTCACCGGGGCCGGCGAGCAGCAGGATCACCGCGACGAGGAGCGCGCCGCCCACGAGTAGCAGCCCGACGGGCCCGATGATCCGGGTGCCGAGGAGGGCGGCGGCCACGACGCCGAGCACCACCGCGATGGCCGTGTTACGCATCGGAATCACCCACGCCGCTCAGCGTAGCGGTCAGGCCGCCAGCGCCCGGTCCACCACCGGGCTCGCGGGGGCGGCACCGCCGGGCGACGGGGGCGAGGCGATGCGCGCGTAGGCGACCACCATGGCCGCGGCCGTCCCGAGCAGGAGTACGGGGGCGAGCGCGCCGCTCCCCGCCATCGGCACGCTGAGGTACCGGATGCACAGCAGGATCACGGCGAACGCGAGGGCGCCGCCGGCGACCGTGACGATCCTCCGCCGGTGCCACCCGTCCTCGGGGCGGGCCATCGCGGACTCGAGGGTAAGGGCGAAGACGAACCCGGCGATGAGGTCGACCCCGTAGTGCGCGCCGATGCCGAGGGTCGCGGAGATGGTGCACACCCACCAGAACACGCCGAACGCCTTGAGCAGCCGCGGGCCCCGCAGCGCGTGCAGCAGGATCGCGGTGGCCCAGGCGGTGTGCAGGCTGGGCATGCAGTTGCGGGGCGCGGCCTGGCTGAAGTACGCCGAGACCGGTTCCAGCGAGGTGGGCACCACGTGCGGCCACACGTCGAGCCAGCCCGCGCCCGGCACCTCGTGCCCGAACGCGTAGGCCGGGCCGACCACCGGGAACAGGAAGTACACGATGGGGCCGATCGCGCCGATCACGATGAACGAGCGCACGATGTGGTGCCGCGGGAAGCCCTGCGTGGAGCTGCGGCGCAGCTGCCAGAACGCGACGACCGCCGCGCCCACGGGGAGGTACGTGTACACCTTGGTGATCAGCGCGAGGTACCAGCCGTGCTCGTGCACGAACCGGCCCATCACCCACGACGGGCTGCCGAGGGCGCGATCCGCCACCTCCACGAAGTGATCGGCCACGTAGGGCAGCTCCTCCATGGTGAGGCCGAGCCACACGGACGAGGCCGCGTTCGCGATGATCAGGATCGCGGCGACGCCGGCCGCCCGCAGCGCGGCGTCCCGCTCGCGGCCGGTGAGCCGCAGGCAGGCGTACCCGGCGAGGGCCACCAGAGCCCACATCACCCCGTTGCCGAAGTGCAGCGGCGAGCCGGCGGCCAGCCGCTCCGCGTTGAACAGCACCTCCACCACGGCGACCACGCCGGTGAACGGCAGCCGCAGCCGGGCGGGCATGCACACCAGCGCCAGCGCCAGCGCCGCGACCTTCACCTCGCCGGTCACGGGGCGCCCCACGAAGTCCTTCGCCAGGCCCTCTACGGGGCCGGGGAGGCCGTCGATCAGGGCGGCGGTCTCGATCCCCGCCACGAACGCGATGACGGCGAGCACGGCCCACATCCACGGGCGGCGCAGGGCAGAGCGGGACCGCTCCCCCCGGGGTCCCCGCGGGAGCGCGAAGTCTGCACGCACCAACACGAGATGACAGCATAGTTAACAAGTGCGTAACACTGTGCATCCGCGGTGCGTTTCGTGACGCGAATCGCCTGCGCACGCACGAACGAGGGCACGGACTCCGATTGGAGTCCGTGCCCTCGTTCTGTCAGCTCGCCCGGGTCAGGCCCGGGGCTCACTCACCAGCTGCTCTTGTGCACACCGGGGAGCTCGCCGGCGTGCGCCATATCGCGCAGGCACACGCGGCACAGGCCGAACTTGCGGTACACCGAGTGCGGGCGGCCGCACTTGTTGCACCGGGTGTACGCGCGGACGGCGAACTTCGGCTTCTTGTTGGCCTTGTTGACCAGCGCCTTCTTTGCCATGGCTCAGTTCTCCTTGAAGGGGAAGCCGAGGTGCTTGAGCAGCGCGCGGCCTTCCTCATTGTTGGTGGCGGTGGTGACGACGGTGATGTCCATGCCGCGCGGGCGGTCGATGGAATCCACATCGATCTCGTGGAACATCGACTGCTCGTTCAGGCCGAACGTGTAGTTGCCGTTGCCATCGAACTGGTTGCCGTTGAGGCCGCGGAAGTCGCGGATACGGGGCAGGGCGATCGAGGTGAGGCGATCGAGGAACTCCCACATGCGGTCGCCGCGCAGCGTGACGCGGGCGCCGATGGGCATGCCCTCGCGGAGCTTGAACTGCGCGATCGACTTGCGGGCCTTGCGGATCTCCGGCTTCTGGCCGGTGATCAGCTCGAGGTCCTTGACGGCGCCGTTGATCAGCTTCGCGTCACGGGCAGCGTCACCGACACCCATGTTCACGACTACCTTGACGACGCCCGGGATCTGCATGACGTTGTCGTACTTGAACTCGCTGTTCAGCGCGTCCTTGATCTCGGCGCGGTAGCGCGCCTTCAGGCGCGGCTGGATCTTCTCGGAGGTGGTCATCTCAGATGTCCTTCCCGTTCTTGCGGGAGATCCGCACGCGCTTGCCGGTCTCCTCGTCGGTCCGGTAACCCACGCGGGTGGGGTTGCCGTCCGAGTCGACGACCATCACGTTCGAGACGTGGATCGGGGCTTCCTTGACCTCGATCCCGCCCTGCGCGGTGGCGGAAGTGCTGGTGTGCTTCTTGATCCGGTTCACGCCCTCGACGAGGACCTTCTCCGCCTTCGGGAAGGCCTCGACGACCTTGCCCTTGGCGCCCTTATCGGGGCCCGAGATCACGATGACGGTGTCGCCCTTGTGCACCTTCATGTCAGAGCACCTCCGGGGCCAGCGAAACGATCTTCATGAACTTCTTGTCGCGCAGCTCGCGGCCGACCGGGCCGAAGATGCGGGTGCCACGAGGGTCGTTGTCGTTCTTGATGATGACGGCGGCGTTCTCGTCGAACTTGATGTACGAGCCGTCCGGACGGCGGCGCTCCTTGGCGGTGCGCACGATCACGGCCTTGACGACCTCGCCACGCTTGACGTTGCCGCCGGGGATGGCGTCCTTCACGGTGGCGACGATGACGTCACCGATACCGGCATAGCGGCGCGAGCTTCCACCGAGCACGCGGATGCACAGGATTTCCTTGGCACCCGTGTTGTCGGCGACTCGCACTCGCGATTCCTGCTGAATCACTTCGGAGTCTCCTCAGACCTGGATTTTCATGCGTGCCGGATTACCGACCCGAACACGCGCGGTCCGCCACCCGACGCGCGAGGCGTCGGGCAACCCGTCCATGATAGGCGAATCCGCAGGTCGCTGTCGAATCGCCGCCGGGCCGAGCCCCAATTACACGGCGCTCAACGCCGACTACCCGCACGGGGTGGGCGAGCCGGGGCGCGGTCGATTCGACGTCGAGGACGCCCGTCACCACATTCACCGTGGACGCCGGCGTCTACAACGACAACCGGCTTGGATCGGGACCGCGACGGGATCGCCTGCGAGAAGCGCTGACCCGGTCCGCCTCTCCGGCTGTCGAATCGCCGGGTATGTCGTAACGTCATTCCGTGCAGCTCTCCGAACTGCCGGCGCACGGTGTGGTGCGACTGCTGGGGACGTCCTCCTCGGCGCTCGCCTCGACCGCCGAACGGCGCGGCCCGCAGGACCCGGTCGTGGTCTTCCCCGGCCTCACGCTGCCGTTGCCGTCCTCGCCGGGCGCGATCATCGAGGACGTCCTGGCCCGGCTCGCCGCGATCGCGTTCGAGGTGTTCCCGGCCTGGCTGCCGGGACGCGAGCGGGTGGACGAGCCGGGGGTGCTCGGCGCCGCCGGCTCGGTCGCCCGGCTCGACGGTGACCCCTGGATCCGGACCGCGCTCGACGCGCTCGCCCTGGCGGCGCTGCGCCCGCAGACCCTGGCCCGGTTCACGGAGCTGCCCGCGGCGCACCGTCGGGACGCCCTCGACTGCGCCCTCGCCCGCAGCTTCCACGCGCCGCGGGTCGCGATCGCGATCGACGTGGACCGGCCGCTGCCGCCGCACCGCGGCGAGGCGCTGGCCGCCGCCGCGCAGTGGCTGGCCCGCGGCGGCGGCCCCGTCTGGCTGCTCGGCGCGGGCGCGGCGACGCTGGACCGGTTCCCCGCCGTCGACGGTCCGCCGGTGATCGCGCAGCCGCCCGCCGAACCCTCCGAGTACACCGTGGGACTCGTTCCGGCGCCGTGGTTCCCGCCCGTCGCGGGCAAGCCGCACCCGGCCAGCGCCGCGGAGCAGTGCCTGGAGCGGGGCCTGGTGAGCCAGGCGTGGGCGGCGGCGCGGCACTGGAACTACGCGGTGGACCTCGGCGCCGAGTACCGGCCCGTGCGGGTGGACCTGCTGTTCCCGCAGCCCCGCCTGGTGGTGGAGGTCGACGGCCCCGGCCACCGGGCGAACGACGCCTACGAGGCCGACCGGCTGCGCGACGCCGACCTCATGCTGGCCGGGTTCCGGGTGCTGCGGCTGACCAACGCGCGGATCCTGGGTGATGTCGCGGAATCGCTGGCGATCATCCGTAGATTGGTCGTGTCGGGCGGGTGATCGGCCGCGTCGACAGGATCCGGCCATCGGCCGAGCGGAACCGGGAGGGGGGGGTCGATGAGCGAGTCCATCGCGGAGCTCACCGGCACGGAATCGGCCGTACTGCTGGTGCTCGCGTCCGCCGCGCTGCCGGTGCGTAACCCCGACCTCAAGCGGCTCGGCCCCGCGCTGGAGGCCCCCGCGCGGCGCCGGCTGGTGGAGCGGGGCCTGCTGGAGGTGGAGGTCGGCGAGCGCCGAGCCCTGCTGCTGTCCCTCACCGACAAGGGCTGGGCCGCCGCGGCGCAGCTGCTCGAATCCGCGCCGCCGCCGCGCGCCACGCCGCAGCTGCGGGCGCTGTTCACGTTCGCCGCCGGGATCGGCCGGTACCTGCGCCGCGAGTCGCGCGCCCGGGGCGCGATAGGCCCCCCCCCCGAGGCGCCGGCCACCCCGCCGCGCGCCGCTGCCCCCCCCCCACCCCCCCCCCACCC
>JBEBXD010000053.1:0-32400 GCA_040391845.1 Tsukamurella paurometabola
CGCCGCAGGCCGTCCTCGACCAGCGCCGCGTTGGCCGGCGGGTCGGTGGTGGCCTCGATCTGGGCCAGCGCGACGGTCAGCGAGGTCATGTGCACCACACTACTGACCGGCGTTCGATAGGCGCCGCCGGAGCGCATGCGATTCACGCTTTCGTCGTCTGTCGCGGTGGGCGTGCGGGACGACGCCCTCCGACCCTCCGGACTGCGACATCGTGAGCGACTACGGCGCGACGAGGGCCCAGTCGACGGTGAGCAGGTTGTCCCGCACCGGTCGCCGGGGCGGGCGGGCGGCGCCGCCGGTGCGGGCGGCGAGATCGGCGGCGGCCGCCCGCCACCGCATCCGGGTCCCGTAGGGCGCGTAACCGGCGGCGCGGTCCCAGCACTCGTCGGCCAGGGCGAGCAGCGTGTGGATCCCTGTCCCGGGCACGTTGTGGTGGATCAGCGCCTTCGGCAGCCGCTCGGCCAGCTCCGACGGACGGCCCGTGTACCCGGGATGCCAGGCCAGGCTGAGCGTCCGCGGCCCGGACCGGTCCAGGGTGAGCCAGCAGCATCGCCGGCCCAGCTCGTCGCAGGTGCCCTCGATGAGGACCCCGCCCGGCGCGAGGCGTGAGGTGATCATCGCCCACGCGGCGGGCACCTCCGCCTCGTCGTACTGGCGGAGCACGTTGAACGCGCGTACCAGGTTCGGGCGCAGGCCCGCGAGTTCGAAGCCGCCGCGGGCGAACTCGACGCCGCCCCGCCCGGGGACCACCCGCGCGGGATCGATCTCCAGGCCCACCACGCGCACCGCGGGGGCGATGCGGCGCAGCCAGGCCGCCCACTCGAGGGTGGTGTCGGGGCGGGCGCCGTAGCCGAGGTCCACGGCGAGCGGAGCGGGACCGGCCAGCGCGGCCGCCGCGGCGGGGGAGTGCGCCGTCCAGCGGTCGCTGCGGCGGAGGCGGTTGAGTCCGGTGGTGCCCCGTGTGATCCGGCCCTCGGGCGCGGGCACGGCGTCAGTGCTTGTCGACCCAGTACTTGAGGTACTCGGCCTCGGCGCGGAACAGGTCCACGAGGTTGATCAGGATGAGCTGCTCCAGCTTGGTGCCGATGAACGGCACGAACACCTTGACCACCGTGGTGTAGCGCATGGTGCAGCCGGTCTCGGTGTTGAACAGGTCGGCCTCGCCCTTGAGCGAGCCGGGGCCCGCGGGGATCGACGCCTTGTAGTCGCCGAGGGAGTGCTCGCCGTCCCACGCGCCGTAGAACTCCTCGCGCGTGATTATCATGTCCTTCTTCACCACGCCCTGCGCGATCGGCGGCAGGTACTCGTGCGGCAGGTTCTGCTTCTGGACCACCGTGATGCCCTCGTCGTCGACGTCGAACTCGCTGAGCTCCGACATCGGGGTGAGGTTGCGGAAGTCGGTCATCTTCTCGGTCCAGTACTCCTTGTTCGAGTACGCGGCGTAGAAGACCTCGGCGGGGAAGGGGAAGCGTGCCGAGTAGCTGAGACGTCGTGCCATGAGGGGAGACCTTACTCGGGGATCAGTGCTCGGCGATCCACTGCAGGGTGAAGTCCCGCTCGCTCTCCATGAGCTCCTGCAGGTTCTCCACCACGAGCGATTCGACCTTCTTCGCGACGAACGGGATCGAGACGCTGGCCTCGCCGGCGGCGGTGATCCGCGCGGAGGAGCCGTCGGCGCCAGGCTCCAGGACCGCGGTGCCGGACAGCTGCGCGGGAACGCCCTGGATCTCGGCGGAGAAGCTGCCCTCGCAGCGCGCGCCGACCAGGGGGCCCCACTCCTCGATGCGGTGGATCTCCAGGCCGCCGGGCCGGATCGCGGTCACGACGGGCGGCAGCTCGTCCTCGCCGATCACGTGCACCACGAGCACACGCACGGAGCGGCCGGCGCCCTCGCCGGTGATGGTCAGTTCCTCGACGCGCGCGCCCTCCCCGCCGACGGCGGCCACGCGGGCGGGCCAGTACGCGTCGTCGGTGAAGGCGGCGTGCAGTGCGGCCGGTGCGGTGGCGTAGTCGAGCGAGCGCTCGAGACGGGTGGTCATGACGGGACACGTTACCGTTGCGGAGTGCCTGAACTGCTATCGGAGTTGACCACGCTGCGCCTCGGCGGGGCCGCTCGCGCCTACCTGCGGTGCGATTCCGGCGCGGCGGTGGCGGAGGCGGTCGCGCGCTGCGACGCCGCGGGCGAGCCGGTGCTGGTGGTCGGTGGCGGCTCCAACCTGGTGGTCGCCGACGCGGGCTTCGCCGGCACCGTCGTGCACCTGACGAACGCGGGGGTCGAGATCGACGGAACCCGCCTGACCGCGGGCGCCGGCGCGGTGTGGGACGACGTGGTCGCCGCGTCCGTCGCCGCGGGGCTGGGCGGCCTCGAGTGCCTCTCCGGGATCCCCGGCTCTGCGGGCGCCACCCCGGTGCAGAACGTGGGCGCGTACGGCGCGGAGGTGTCGGCGTGGCTCGACGCGGTCGAGCTGTATCACCGCGCCACCGGGGAGACGGCGTGGGTCGCGCCCGAGACCCTTTCGCTGGCGTACCGCACGTCCCGCCTCAAGCAGCACGACGCCGGCTCCGGCCCGGCCGACGTGGTCCTCCGGGTGCGGTTCTCCCTGTCCGACGGTGCGTCCGCGCCCGTCCGGTACGGCGAACTCGCGCGCGCCCTGGGCGCCGAGCCCGGCGCCACCGTCGACCCGGCGCTCGCGCGCGAGCACGTCCTGGCGCTGCGCCGCGGCAAGGGCATGGTGCTCGACGCCGCCGACCACGACACGTGGAGCGCCGGATCCTTCTTCACCAACCCGGTGGTTCCCGCGGCGGGGGCGGCGGAGGCGGTGCGGCGGATCGAGGCGGCCACGGGGGAGAGCACGCCCCAGTACCCGGCGCCCGACGGGGTGAAGCTCTCGGCGGGCTGGCTGATCGAGCGGGCGGGTTTCGCGAAGGGCTACTCCGGCGGGCGGACGGGCGTGTCCCTCTCCACGAAGCACACCCTGGCGCTGACCAACCGCGGCACGGGGACGACGGCCGAGCTGCTCGCGCTGGCGGCGGAGGTCCGGGATGGGGTGTTCGCCCGATTCGGCGTGGAGCTGCGGCCCGAGCCGGTGCTCGTGGGTGCGGAGCTGCCGCCGCTGCGCCTCTAGAATTCATCAGGTGTTCGACATGCTTCGTGCGCCGCTCGCCCGGCGCTCCTTCCTCGGCGGTGCCGCGGCGGCGGTGGCCGTCGTCGCGGCGGCCTGTACCCGCGGCGGCGGTGACGCCGAGACCAGGGCCGATGGCCCCACCTTCGAGTACCTGCCCGCGGACGGGAAGCGGATCGGCCCGCGCGACACCGTCTCCGTGCAGGTGCAGCGCGGCCGGTTCCGGCCGGGCGTCGCGCTCACCAACACCCAATCGGGCAAAAAGGTCGAACTGACCGCGTCGCCGGACGGTGTGACCTATTCGACGGCCGAGCCCCTCGGGTTCGGCGCGACGTACCGCTGGTCGGGGGTCGCGGACGGCGACGGCGGCACGTTCTCGAGCCTGGACCACGAGGTCTCCGTGGTCTCGCCGGACTCGACGATCTCGGTCCAGGTCAACATCGCCGACGGTGCCGAGGTCGGCATCGCCGCGCCGCTCATCCTCAAGTTCGCGGACACCGTCGAGGACAAGGCGGCGGTGGAGCGCGCCCTCCAGGTGACCACCGTCCCGCAGACCGAGGGCGCCTGGGCGTGGCTGCCGGAGGACAACGGCTCGCGGGCCCACTGGCGGCCGCGCGAGTACTTCCGGCCGGGCACCAGGGTGTCGATGAAGGCGGCCCTCTACGGCCTCGATCACGGCGGCGGCCAGTACGGCGCGAGCGACGTGACGAGCGAGTTCGTGATCGGCCGCTCGCAGATCGTGAAGGCGGCCGCGCCGTCGCACCGGATCCGCGTGATGCGCGGCGACGAGGTGTACCTGGACCTGCCCTGCTCGTACGGCGAGGCGGACCTGCCGCGCAACGTGACGCGCTCGGGCATCCACGTGGTCAGCGAGAAGCATGAGGACTTCTACATGTCCAACCCCGCCGCCGGATACTTCAACGTGCACGAGCGGTTCGCGGTGCGGATCTCCAACAACGGTGAGTTCATCCACGCCAACCCGCAGACCGTCGGGAATCAGGGCAGCACCAACGTGACCAACGGCTGCATCAACCTCTCCCTGGGTGATGCGCAGCGCTACTTCGCCAGCGCACTGTTCGGCGATCCGGTGGAGGTGACCGGCACGTCCATCCAGCTCTCGGAGGCGGATGGGGATATCTACGACTGGACTCTAGACTGGCCCACGTGGCAATCGATGTCGGCGCTGGCGAAGAACTGACCCCCGGGGCGCGGAGGATGTCCGCGCGTGTGACGTGCACGGTGACTGCGGCCTCGGTACTCGAGTATCAGGCGACCGTGGCGCGGGTCCCGGGCCTGCAGGTGCGCGACTCGCTGTCCGTCACCGTCGACGGTGACCCCGTGCCGGTCCGGGAGATCGTCGGACCGCACGGCGGCCGGATCCACCAGGTGGACGCGGAGCCGGGCCGGGTGCTGCTGGAGTACCACGCGCACGTCGCCGGGTTCGCGGCGCCCGAGCCGGCGGACGGGTTCCTGCGCTCGGTGTACCTGCGGCCGTCGCGGTACTGCGAGGTGGACCGGTTCTTCGGGTTCGCCGCGAAGCAGTTCTCCGGCGTCCACGGCGATGCACAACGTGCTGTGGCGGTGCGGGAGTTCGTGGCGGACCGGCTGGACTACGTTCCGGGCGTGAGCCGCTCCGCCGATGGTGCCGCCGACACGCTGCTCGCCTCCGCGGGTGTGTGCCGCGACTACGCACACCTGACCATCGCGCTGCTGCGCGCCCTGAAGCTGCCGGCGCGGATGACCGCCGTGTACGCGCCGGGCTGCGATCCGATGGACTTCCACGCCGTCGCCGAGGTGCTGGTGGACGGCCGCTGGTGGGTGCTGGACGCGACCGGGCTCGCCCCGCGCGGCACCATGGTGCGGATCGCCACCGGCCGCGACGCCGCCGACATCGCGTTCCTCGACAACCACGGCGGCTCGATCCGGTTCGAGAATCTCACGGTGACCGCCGAATCCACCGCGCCCCTGCCGGACGACGATCCCCACGAGCTGATCCCGATCGCCTGATCCGGCGCGGTGCCGCCCCTCACCCGCGGCGCAGCGCCGCCAGCTCCTCGAGGATCGTCCGCGCGGCGGCGGGGTCGGGGACCCGGAACCGGGCGGCGGTGGTCACAGCCGGATCGGGGTCGACCTTGATGGGGACGTCGTCCGCGCCGGTGAGCACGGCGAACGCCTTCTCGTCGGTGACGTCGTCGCCGAGGTAGAGCACGGCGGCGGCGCCCAAGCGTTCCCGGAGCGTCTGCAGCGCACGGCCCTTCGAGGCGTCGAGGACCGTCAGTTCCAGAACGGACTTGCCCTCGGTGGCGTGTACGCCCGCGAGTGCGGCGGGGCCCCGCCGGGCCTCGTCGAGGGCGGCGGCGCCGGATTCCGCTCCCGCCACCACGTTCCGCACGTGCAGTGCGCCGCCGAGCGGCTTCGGCTCGACCGCCGCGCCCGGGTACCGGCCGGCGATCTCCGCCAGCCCGGCGAGGACCTGCTCGCGCAGCGCCCGCAGTCCCGCGCCGAGCGCACCGTCGAGCCCCTCCTCCCACTCGGCGCCGTGACTCCCGACGGTCACGATCGGCGCGGCGACGCCGGACAGCCGGCCCAGCGTCGCGCGGTCCCGGCCGGAGACGAGCGCCACCGTCACCCCGGGAAGGCGGGAGAGTTCCTCCAGTGCCGCAATGGTTCCCGGTAGCGGAAAGGCGGACGCCGGGTCGGCGACGATCGGCGCGATCACCCCGTCGTAGTCCGAGGCGACGAGCACCGTCTCCAGCCCGGCGAACCGTTCCAGCGCGGCGCGCAGGCTCACGCGGGCGCCTCGTCGACGGTGCCTGCGAGCGTCTGCAGGAAGGAGCGCGCCCAGCGGTCGACGTCGTACTGCAGCACCTGGCGGCGCATGGTGCGGATGCGGCGTTTGCCCTCGTCGGCCTCCTGGTGCACGGCCTCATCGATCGCGTTCTTGACGCCCTCGAGATCGTGCGGGTTGCACTGGTAGGCCTGCCGGAGTTCCGCTGCGGCGCCGGTGAACTCGCTGAGCACCAGGGCCCCCGACGAGTCGTTGCGGCACGCGATGTACTCCTTGGCCACCAGGTTCATGCCGTCGCGCAGCGGCGTCACCAGCATGACGTCGGCGGCCGCGAAGAACGCCAGCAGCTCCCGCCGCGGCACGGGCCGGTGGATGTAGTGCACCACGGGCCGGCCCACCCGGCCGAAGTCGCCGTTGATGCGGCCGACCTGGCGTTCGATGTCGTCGCGCATCGTCTTGTAGGACTCCACCCGTTCCCGTGACGGGGTGGCCAGCTGCACGAAGACGTGCCGTTCGGGGTCGAGCCGGCCTTCGCGGTAGAGCTCCCCGATCGCGCGCAGTCGCACGTCGATCCCCTTGGTGTAGTCCAGCCGGTCGACGCCGAGCAGGATCTTCTCCGGCCCGCCGAGCTCCTTGCGCAGCGCCTTTGCGCGCTGCCGCGTCTCGGGCAGCTTCGCCGTCGCGGCGAGCTCGGCCGATTCGATCGAGATGGGGAAGGCGCCCACGCGCACGGAGCGGAAACCGACGGTGACCACCCCGAACTTGGAGCGGACGCCGATCGATCCCTTACTGGTGGGGTAGCCGGCCAGTTTGCTGGCCAGGTAGAGAAAGTTCTGCGCGCCGCCGGGCAGGTGGAAGCCCACGAGGTCGGCGCCGAGGATGCCCTCGATGATCTCGCGCCGCCACGGCATCTGCATGAACAGTTCGACGGGCGGGAACGGGATGTGCAGGAAGAAGCCGATCTTCACGTCGGGGCGCAGCATCCGCAGCATCTTCGGGACCAGCTGCAGCTGATAGTCCTGCACCCACACGGTGGCGCCCTCGGCGGCCACCTTCGCGGTCTCCTCGGCGAAGCGCCGGTTCACCTCGACGTAGGTGTTCCACCACTCGCGGTGGTACTCGGGCTTGACGATCACGTCGTGGTACAGCGGCCACAGGCTGCCGTTGGAGAAGCCCTCGTAGTGCTCCTGGACCTCCTGGGCGCTGAGCTTCACCGGCACCAGCAGCATGTCCTCGCCGGGGACGGGATCCTCGGCGCCGCCGCCGATGTCGGGCGCGCCGGGCCAGCCCACCCAGGCGCCGTTGCGGGCGCTGAGGATCGGCTTGAGGGCGGTGACGAGCCCGCCGGGGGACTCCTTCCAGTTCAGGGTCCCGTCGGGCGCCTTCTCGACGTCGACCGGGAGCCGGTTCGCCACGACGATGAAATCCGATGTTCCGAACGCCGCAGCGGCCATGGGAGGGTTACGCCTCCTTCGGGCCGATACCGAGCATCGACAGCAGCATGCGGCACTCGTCGGCATCCTCGGCGTAAGCGGCGACGACCCGCTGGGCCTGGCGCGCGGTCTCGTCCGCGACGGGCTCGAGGTCGTCCTCGCTGATGTCCTGCGTGGTCTTCGGGGGCATGAACGCACCTTCGTTCGGGAATGACGAGCAGCACCAGTTTACCCGCGAAACGTTTCAGTCGCGGAGTCGGCGGAAGGTGATGCCCGTGATGTGGGGCTTCAGGTTCGGCGGCAGGTGCGGCCGACGGATGGTCCGCGCCACCCATTCGCCCAGCGTGACACCGGCGGCGAGGGCGCAGCCGACGGCGAGCGCGGTGGCCATGTTGCTGAGCGCCGAGGTGGTCTGCCCCTCCATCAGCTCGGACAGGCCGCGGTACACGGCGAGGCCGGGCACCAGCGGGGTGATGCCGGCGACGGCGACGATGATCGGGGGCACCACGGCCCGCCGGGCGAGGAGCCCGCCGGCGAGCCCGACGGTCGTGGCGGCCACTGTCGACGAGACGATCGGGCCCAGACCGATGTTGAGGATGGCCCCGGCGACGAGCGCGCCGGCGCATCCGGCGAGGAACGACGCGGTGAGTGCCCGGATCTGGGCGTACCCGGCCAGGGCGAAGGCGGTCGCCGCGACGCCGCCGGTGACCACGAGGATCGGCAGCGGCGCGTAGTCGAAGGCCTGCTGCTGCAGCGGGGGGAGTGTCGCGCCGAGCTGGCTGGTCACGGTGAACGCCATGCCCACGCCGGCCACCACGCCGCCGGTGAACACCACCACCTCGAAGAAGCGCGCCGCCGCGGTGACGGGCGCGCCGGTGATGGCGTCCTGCACCGAGCCGACCAGCGAGAGCCCGGCCATGAGCACGATGATCCCCGCGACGATGATGCGGTAGGGCTGGATGTCCCACCCGAACTGCACCGAGAGTCGATAGAGCAGGGCGGCGGGCAGCGTGGCGAGGAATCCGCCCACCACCTGCTGGAAGAAGTACGGCAGCCCCCACTTGCTGAGGTGCACGTTGACGGCGTAGATCAGTGCGGTGCTCACGAACGCGACGGCGCCCATCTCGATCCGGCCGCCGAGCAGCAGGGTCAGCGCCCCGGCCATGAGGGCCCAGCCGAACGTCGCGACCGCGCGCGGGTAGGGGTGGCCCGCGGTCATGATGGATTCGAGTGCGGAGAGCGCCTGATCCGGGCGGATGCGGCCGCGGCCGATCCGGCGCACCAGCGTGTCCACCTGGGAGAGCCGGGTGTAGTCGAGGGAGCGGTGGCTCACCGTCCGGATGTAGGTCGACGGGGGCATGCCGCGCCCGCGCTGCACCGAGACGGTGATCGCGTTGTACGTGACGGTCACGGTGACGTCGTCGATGCCGTAGGTCGCGGCGACGTACCTGACCTGCGCCTCCGTGTCGACGGCGCCCGTGCCCGAGTCCAGCAGGACCTCGCCGACCTTCATGGCGACCTCGAGGACCTCGCCGACGGTCTCGTTGTCGCGCAGGTCGACCGGCTGCAGCGGAGTCAGCACCGGCATTCCTGCGGTGTCGACGGTCGCTGCGTTCCGGCCGGTCAGGGACTGGACTGCATTCGCGAGGCGATCGCGGAACGCGGGCTTCATCTTCGGGGCACCTCCTCGGGTATCAGATCGGTGGTCGTGGCACGGACCTCGATCCGTAACTGTGCCAGACCCTCCGCGAACCCGAGCGCGGGATCTACCCCCGCCCGAACAGCCGGTCCGCGAGGACCGCGGTGTACAGCTCCGCGACCGCCCGGGGGTCCGATCGGTCGCGGCCGGTGAGCTGCTCCACCCGGCGCAACCGGTGGTTGATGGTGTTGCGGTGGTAGTGCAGGTGCTCCGCGGTCGCGGCGAGCGAGCCGCCGCAGTCGAACCAGGCCCGCACCGTCGTGATGAGGGCCTCCCGGTCACCGTCGGGGAGCGCGAGCACAGGGCCGAGCACAGCGTCCCGGAGTTCGACGGCGGCCGCGGGCGAGTGGGCCAGCGCGAGCGGCAACGGCGCCTGCCCGTACGTGCCGACGGTCCGCTCGCCGGGGAACAGGCCGGCCAGCGCGAGCCCGGCCTGGCGGAGCGCGGTGTGCGCGTGCAGCGGGCTCGTGAACGGCGCGCTGACGCCCACGCGGCCGGTCGCCTCGCGGCGCAGCACGTCCAGCGCCTGCCCGAGCGTGTGCTCTCCGCCCAGGCTGAGCAACCCCACGCGGGCCCGCACGTCGGAGGTCCAGTGGGAGGTCACGTTCTTCTCCCGCAACCGGCCGTCGATGCCGGGGAGCGGCTCGCCCGACCCGTCGGCCTCGGCGCACACCACGAGGAACACGCCCGTTGCGGGGAGTTGCAGCGTCTGCGCGGCGGAGTAGAGGCGGCCCGGCTCCAGCGCACCGTCGAGCAGCGCTCGCAGTTCGGCCCCGAGCAGTTCCGCGTGCCGCCCGGCGCGATCGGCGACCGCGCGCCCGTACTCCTCGGCCGCGGCGGTGGAGTACTCGTCGATGATCCGCCACACGTCGGCGCCGATGTCCGGGAGGATCTCCGGCCGCTCGGCGCAGGCGTCGCGCATGTGGTCCCAGACCAGGCGCCCGGCGAGCCGGTAGGCGTGCAGCAGGGCCGCGAGGGGGAATCCGTGCTCGGCCTTGAACCGCCCGGTGGCGCGCGCCGCGTTCAGGTCGGGTCCGGACTCGCCGCCGAGCTGCCGCAGCACCGCGTCGAGGTTCGTGTGCACAGCGGAGCGGAGCTCGGCGGGCGTGATGAGCGTGGACTCGGCGTAGGCGTGCTCGCCCGTGAGGATGCGCTCCACCAGCTCGTCGGTGAGGGAATTCACGTCGTTGACCAGCAGGCGCGCGAACTCGGCGGGGGTGGTGCCAGCGGGCACCGTGATGGTCGACACATCTGGATGCTACCGCCCCGGGGGCGTCCGGGCGTTGTGCGCGGGCACAACGGGCGCCGTCGGCACGCGGAACTCGCGCACGATGCCCCCGGGTCCGCGCGAGGGGCACACTGGAGGGTGCACAGTGACCCGGCTCACCCCGGGGACCGACGGAGACCGGAGATCGCATGAGCACCCTTTCGAACACGGACGCCGCCCTCGACGCCGCCGTCGCGGACCTGCAGCGCGGCGAGCGCACGTGGGCGTCCACACCGCTCGCGCGGCGCCGCGCCCTGTTGGACGAGGTACGCCGCTCCGTGGGCGCCTCCGCCCACCGGTGGGTGGAGGCGGCCGCGGGCATCAAGGGCCTTCCGGCCGATTCGCCGCTGCTGGGCGAGGAGTGGCTCAGCGGCCCCTACTCGGTGATGACCGCGTGCGAGGCGCTCGCAGCGTCGCTGCAGGCGCTGGAAGAGGGGCGCAGCCCCGTCGACGGGTTCGCCGTCCATCCGGCGCCGGGCGGGCGCTCGGCCGTGGAGGTGTTGCCGCACAGCGTGTTCGATCGCCTCCTGCTCAGCGGCTTCAGCGCGCAGGTGTGGACCGTGCCGGGCGTGGGGGCGGACGCGGTGCGCGAGCGCGCCGGGCTGGGCGAGCTCGATCCCACCGTGACCCACGGCATCGCGGGCGTGCTCGGCGCGGGCAACATCTTCTCCATCCCGCCGCTCGACACCCTGTACCAGCTGTACGCCGACAACCGCGTGGTGCTGCTCAAACTCAACCCGATCACGGACCCGATGCTCGAGACGTACCGCGCGGCGTTCGCGCCCCTCATCGACCTCGGAGTGCTGCGCATCGTGACGGGCGGCGCGGACGTGGGCGGTGCGCTCGTCAACCATCCCGGCGTCACGGCCGTGCACATGACCGGCAGTTCCCGCACGCACGACGCCGTCGTGTTCGGTACGGGACCCGAAGGGGCGCAGCGCAAGGCGGAGAACCGGCCGCTGCTGGCCAAGACCATCACCAGCGAGCTGGGCGGCGTCTCGCCCACCATCGTGGTCCCCGGCGACTGGTCCGATGCCGACCTGACGTTCCAGGCGGAGCACCTCGCCACGCAGCGGCTGCACAACAACGGCTACAACTGCGTCGCCTCCCAGGTGGCCGTGGTCAGCGCCGACTGGCCGCAGAAGGAGAAGTTCCTCGCCGAGCTGCGCGCCGCGTTCGAGCGCGCGCCGCAGCGGCGCGACTACTACCCGGGCTCCGCCGACAGGGTCGCCGCAGCGCGGGCCGGGTACGGGGACAGCGCGCAGGCCGTGGGGCCCGACGGTGCTCGTACCCTGCTCCGCGGCCTCCGGGCGGATGCGTCCGAGGACGCTCTGCACACCGAGTACTTCGCCCCGGTGTACGGCGTCCTCGAGATCCCCGGTGACGCGGCGGCCTTCCTCGACGCCGCCGTCCGGGTGGCCAACGCCGATTTCGAGGGCACGCTCGGCGTGAACCTGGTCGCCGATCCGGCGACGATCAAGGCGCTGGGCGACCGGTTCGAGCAGGCCATCGCGGACCTGCGCTACGGGACCATCGCGGTGAACGCGTGGACGGGCGTCGGCTACCTCACCGCGCGCGCCAGCTGGGGCGCCTTCCCCGGCCACACGATCGACGACGTGCAGAGCGGCATCGGCGTGGTCCACAACGCGCTGCTCCTCGACGACGTCGAGCGCACGGTGGTCCGGGGCCCGTTCCGGCCGTCGCCCCGGTCGTTCGCCGGTGGCGAGCTGTCGCTGTCGCCGAAGCCGCCGTGGTTCGTCACCAACCGCACGGCCGCGACGACCGGTGAGCGCCTCACCGAGTTCGCGGCGAGCCCGTCGTGGCTGAAACTGCCCGGGATCTTCGCCTCCGCGCTGCGCGGCTGATCGTGTGATGGAGCCCCCCGTCGGGATTGAACCGACGACCTTCGCTTTACAAGAGCGGTGCTCTACCACTGAGCTAGGGAGGCGTGCGGTCCGCGACCGCACGGCAAGCATATCGTCTTGGACATGACGGAAACCGAGACGGCACCGGAGTTCGAGACCATCAGCTGGAGCGTCGACGGCGACGGCATCGCCACGCTCGTGCTCGACCGCCCGGACCAGCTGAACGCCTTCAGCGTGACGATGGCGCGCGAGCTCACGGAGTTCTTCGAGGTGCACGCGCACAGCGACGAGATCCGTGCCGTGGTGGTCACCGGCGCCGGCCGCGCGTTCTGCGCGGGCATGGACCTCACGGGCGAGGGCAACGTCTTCGGGCTCGACGAGACCGTGCTGCCGACGCCGGAGGAGTTCGCCGCCGCTTACGACCGGCCGCCCTACCAGGACGGGGTCCGCGACACCGGCGGCAAGCTGACGCTCGCTATCCACGCGCTCCCCAAGCCCGTGATCGCCGCGATCAACGGCCCCGCGGTGGGCATCGGCGCCACCATGACGCTCGCGATGGACACCCGGCTCGCGTCCACGAAGGCGCGGATCGGCTTCGTCTTCGGCCGCCTCGGCATCGTCATGGAGGCGTGCTCGAGCTGGTTCCTGCCGCGCATCGTCGGCCCCGCCCAGGCCCTCGAATGGGTGTACTCCGCCGACATCCTCACCGCGGAGCAGGCGCGCGAGGGCCGCCTCATCCGCAGCGTGCACGAGCCAGACGAGCTGGTGCCCGCCGCGCAGGAACTGGCCCGGTCCTGGGTCGTGGGCCGCTCCGCCGCCGCCACCGGGATCATGAAGCAACTCGTGTACCGCGGCCTGGGCGCGGCGACTCCGCTGGAGCAGCACCTCGCGGACTCGCTCGGGATGTACTACACCTCGATCGGCGACGGCAAGGAGGGCGTGGCCGCCTTCCTCGACAAGCGCACCCCGGAATTCACCGCGAAGGCCTCCGACCTGCCCCGCATCCTGCCGGAGCAATAAGCTGGTCCCATGGAGATCCGCGACGCCCAACCGTCCGACCTTCCGGCGATCCTCGTCATCCACAACGACGCGGTGGACACCTCGACCGCCATCTGGTCGGAGGAGAAGGCAGACCTCGCCGAACGCGAGGCCTGGCTCGCCGAGCGCCGGGCCGGGGGATTCCCCGTCCTCGTCGCCATCGTCGACGGTGCGCTGGCGGGTTACGCCTCGTACGGGCCGTTCCGCGCGAAGTCCGGCTTCCGCTACACCGTGGAGAACTCCGTGTACGTCGCGGACGGCTTCTACCGCCGCGGCATCGCGGAGGCGCTGATGAGCGCGCTGATCGAGCGGGCGCAGCAGTCCGACGTGCACGTGGTGGTCGCGGCGATCGAGGAGTCCAACCACGCCTCCGTGGCGCTGCACCGCAAGCTCGGCTTCCGGGTCACGGGGCAGATGCCGCAGGTGGGTTACAAGTTCGGCCGCTGGATGGACCTCGTGCTCATGCAGAAGATCCTCTAGGCCGATCGCCGCCGGCACGAGCTGCGATCCGACGGTGACCCCGGCGGAGAGGCCTCGGCCGGCCACCGGGCGGTGAGCAGGGCGCGGTGGGGTGCGGCTCGCGGCCTCGAGCGGTACGCCGCGATCGTCACACCCGGGCCGCGGTCTCGGTGATGAAACCGGCCAGCTGTTCGGGTCGCTCGTCGGGGATCCAGTGGCTCACCCCGTCGAGCACCTCGAGCCGGTACGGCCCGTCCACGTACTCGCCGGCGAGGTCGGCCCCCGCGCGGGTCAGCGCGATGTCCCCGGTGCTCCAGATGTAGGTCACGGGGCAGGCGATCCGGGTGTTCTGGCCGGGCTTGACCGTGGTGAACGGCATGCCGCGGTAGTAGTTAAGGCCGCCGGTCAGCAGGCCGGGCTCCAGCACCTCGTCCACGACGGTGCGGATCGCACCGTCGGGCATGCCGCTCGCGCGGAGGAACGCGGCGAACCGCCCCGGGAAGCGCCGCGACAGCAGCTCCGGGAGGGCGGGGATCTGGAACAGGAACATGTAGTACGACTTCAGCGCCTGGTTCGAGCGGAGGAACGCGCGGAGGAACGCGAACGGGTGCGGCACGGAGACGGCGGTCAGGGTGCGCACCAGGTGGGGGTACGTGGCGGCGGTGAGCCACGCCGTCGAGGAGCCCCAGTCGTGCCCCACCAGGTGTGCCGGCCCGGTCAGCTCGAGCAGTGCGGCGGTGTCGGCGGCGAGCTCGGAGCTGCGGTACTGCCACCGCCGCGGGGGCGTCGCCGAGCGCGCGTAGCCCCGCTGCCACGGCACGACGGTGCGGTAGCCGCGCGCGTGCAGGTGCTCCGCCGTGGCCTCCCAGGAGGTGGGGGTCTGCGGGAAGCCGTGCAGCAGCACCACGATCTCCCCGTCGATCGGCCCCGTGTCGACCACCGGGAAGGTGAGGCCCGAGCGGGTGAACTCAGTGATCCGTTCCGTCATGCCCTCCGACCCAACCACTCCGCCCGCGCCCGCGCATCCTCCCGAGGGCGGAGGTCCGGCAGCGGGAACCGAACGCAGGACCGTGCCCACAAGACACGCCACGACGAGCGCACCGAGTGGTGGCGCGGTACCAGTGGGCAGCTGAGCGGGTGAATCGGCCCGACAGTATCGCTGCGCAGGAGTTCGGACGCGCGGTCACGTACGCCCTCGTGGCCGAGCCGGCGCTGACAGTCAGTGAATTGGCAATTCTGCAGGCCGCGGCGGAGCGGTCTCCCGTGGATGACAATGGAGATCAGTCGGTGACGCCAGGAGGCATTGATGACTGAGTACACCAGCGCTGAAGCCAGGGCGAAGGCCGAGTTCGCTCTGGCCGGCGATTCGCCGCGTCCCGCCGGCTGAGTGCTCAGCTCTCGTCAGGCTGGCTCACCGTCGTGGTGAGGAGCCGGAGCAGTGGGTGCTCGATGTCGCGGAGGGCCGCCTCCCGGCATGAGTGGTCAGCCGGCGTAGGTTCTGCCGACCCAGGACTGCCTGCAGAACCGCTCCGCGGCACCGTCTGCGGTGACACCCGCCGCCCGAAGTGCTTCGGCCTGCGCGGGCGACGGTGCGACCACCTGGCAGCGCGTGTTGCGGTTGACGATCGTCGGCGCGTTCTCGTCGAGGGTCGTGTGGTCCACGCTCGCGACGGCGACGGGAAGATTCAGGAGTTCGACGACTCGATCTCCGACCAACCGGAAGATCGTGTACCCGCCGCTGATCGCGGACGCGTGCGCGTAGAGGGCCGTGAAGCCCTCGTCGGTCGTCGCGGTGCGGTACGGGAAGCCGAACAACTCGCCGCCCCGGACGAACGGACCCTCCGGGCCGAGCGCCCGCCATACCGCCATCGCGATGCCGCCCGATCCGCCGGAGTTCGTCACCACCACCAGTTGCCCGGATCCGTCGTTCGCCCACCGCGGTACGAACGGCACCTCGGGATACGAGGATTCGATCCGTTCGCGGATGGTCTGGACGATCCGGTCCCCGTCGCGGATGACGACCACCTCGTCGCGTTCGCCGTGCCCGCCGCCCGGGTCGGAGTAGTCGAAGCGCAACCGCGGGAATCGTGGGTCGCGGAACTCGCATCGCAGTGCGGCGGTCGGGTCGCTCCGTTCGGTGACCTCGGGGGAGTCGCACGCCGGGACCGTCGTCCGGGCCTCCGACGGGGCGGCACTCGACGGGACGGCGCTCGGCGGCGGGGTCGGAGTACATCCCGCGAGCAGGAGCATCAGAACGAGAACACCACCGCGATTCGACATAGTGATTAGTGTATTCGCCATAACGTCTTAGTGGTCGCTTCAGTCGATGTTGAGCGAGGCTTAAGGGCTGGGGTGCACTGTGGGGAGTGGGAGCACAACCGCCCGACGGAGGATTCGCCATGATCAAGCAGACCGTCTCAGTAGCTGCGGCGCTCGCCGCTGCCGGTGCCATCGCCGTCGCCGCGCCGGGCGCGGCCAACGCGGCGCCCTTCGGGTGCGACGCGCACCAGACCACGATCGCGCACATCGAGACCCCCAGTTCCAGTGCGTCGATCTGCCGCTGGGACGGCGACGGGCGCACGGAGTACCGCGGCTTCGGCAAGGGCAACGGCCTCGCGGTGACCGCGCCGGTGGTGTGGTCCAACGGTTCGTCCTACAGCGCCGTCAACAACGGCTACACCTATCGCCTCGACGTGGGCCGCGGCCTCGCCGTGATCGCCCCGAACGGCTACCAGATCTCCTACGAGCCGGCGATCTGACCTCTGGTGCCGTGCGGTTCATCTGCCAGGCGTGAGGCCGACTCTCGGGCTATGTAATCCCGACCACTGCGGACAACCCGGCGTACCCGCGTCGACGAGGGCTGCTGCTCGAACGCCGCGCAACCAAGCGGCTTATCCGTCACCGGAGTCGTCAGGCTCATCCATGATCTCGTCCGTGATCGGTACGCCTTGGATGAGTGCGCGGGCGGCTCGACGTCCGCGATTGTCGGTTACTTCGTAGAGGGTCCGGATGATCTCGGCCCACCAGAGCACCTCTGGCTTTGCCAAGGGGACGGTCGTCTTCGCGGTGTGAACCGCCTGACTGCGCACCGTGATCAACTGGCTCAACAGGTTTGCGGTGACAACCGTCCCATCCTTCCTGCTCACCGAGATGTTTTTCGGGACAGCCAGTTTGACGCCATCATTGTTGTAGGACTTCGGTGCTGCGATGCGTTCGGGGATGGGAGCGATTCCGACGAGCGCGAAAAGTTTGCCAACATTCTCCCAGCTTGCAGTGTTCAGACCGAAGGAGGCGACGCCGTCTTCGCCCTTTGCGCGTCGGATGACCTCGTTCAGCCACAGCCCCCGCCAGCCGGGATGGACTGACAGTTCCCACGCGGTCGCCTTGTCGGCGATGATCTTCTGGACCGATGGTGGGACGAGGCGCGGTGGTATGTGCTCGGTGATCACCTCGGCCAATTCGATGGCGAGATCCTCGATGTAGTTCTCCCAAACCGCGTACGTGAAAGCGATGGCCGCGATGTAGAGCGTGGGCTGCTGGGTGGTCGGCCTCCCCGGGTCGGAGCTGCTGAAACTCATGAGACCGATCGGCACCTCCATACCGGCGTCGGCGTCGACCGCGGCTTGCATCTACGCGCTATCGAGCTTCTCGAGTCGTGGCTTGGTCACGATTCCTCCTCCATGGTGTCGAGGTCGATGACCTTCATCACCTCGTCGCCGTAGTCGTTGATCACCTTGACTGCGATGCGTCCTGGTTCGGGCCGGGGGAACGGGCGGGACGTGGTGCGGTACAGAGACTCCCAGGCATCCTCGTCGACGTCGGCCTTGAGTGCGGCGCGGAGCCGCTTGTACGGGTCGTTGCCACCGGTGAAGTAGCAGTGCCGCACGAAGAAGGATTCGCCGTCGTAATCGGTGTCGATCATCCACAGCACCACGGGGTCGGTCTCCTGGCTGCGGATCTGGCCGGTGGTGGGGTCGTAGACGTCCACACCGTGGAGGTCCACGACCAGCTGCCCGTCGGCTTCGGTGCGCACCTCGATATCGGGCTCGCCGAACACGGTGAAAAGGTTCGCCTTCGAGGTCTTCGCCAGCTCCTCGCCCATGAGCAGATCGGCGTTCATCCGCACCATGAGGGTGGACAGCCTGCCCAGTTTGCGTTCGCCGGCCACGTTCGCGAAGCCGGCGTCGGACGCGGTGACGGTGATGCCGTCCTCCTCGATGACGCCCGTCACGAGCGGGTCGAAGGCGAAGCCCAGGACGCACAGCAGGTCCACGTCCGGATCGGCAAGAGCCTCTTTCACTGCGCTCTTGACGAACCGGGCGTCGACGGTGCCGTACTGCGGGCCGATCGCAAGCGCGATGCGGGACGGCGCAGCGGAGTCGTCCGCCCCGGCGCGTTCTCCGATGGCCTGTACGAACTCCCCGGCGTGCGGCTCCAGCGAGGCGAACTCGATCCGCTCGTTCCGGCGGCCGTTCTGGATGCCCGCGCGGGCAAGGTTGTCGAGGATTCCCTGCGCGTAGTCCACGTTCTCCGGGTCGACGGTGGCGACCCGCTCCGACACGGTGGGCGCATCGGCCGCCGGTTCGGTGGAGAACGACGAGGACCGGTACGGCGAGAGGCTCTCGAACGTGAACGGCCCTGTGACGCGGACCCGCTTCTTGTCCTCGTAGGGACGGTCGTACAGGAACTCGAAATCCGCGTGCCGCCTGATCGCCGCGTCGATCTCCTCGCGGCTCATGCCCTCCACGATGTCCGGGTTGTTGGCGATGGATTTCAAGGTGATGTGCTGCACCCGCTCGTAGACGAATCCGTGCCGGATATCGCCGGTGGCAGGCGCGTTCAGCGCAGCGGCCTGCCCCGACACTTCCGCCTCCTTGGTGCGCCCCTCCGCCGAATCGGCGAGCAGGTAGTACGGGAACTTCGACGTCATCAGCCGCTGCCGCGCCAGTGCCAGCGCCACCCGCGAGGTGTCCATCGTGATCCAGCGGCGGCCGCACTGCTCCGCGACGTACGCCGTAGTCCCCGACCCACACGTCGGGTCCAGCACAAGGTCTCCTGGATCGGTGCACATCAACATGCATCGTTCAACGATCTTGGCCGCCGTCTGAACCACATAGACCTTGTCCGCTCCTGCGCCGCCGGTAGCGTCAGTCCACGAATTGTTGACCGGGAACGCGGCGAAATCGTCTAGGTACCGGACGTACCGGAGAGTTTGTCCTGAAGGCGCCAATCGGTTGGCGTTGAGGAGCTTGCCCATTCCGATGGAATTCGTTTTCCAGCCGCCGACCTTTGGTATGTATGAATGGCCTTCGATCTCGACT
This sequence comes from Tsukamurella paurometabola, assembly GCA_040391845.1. Lineage (GTDB taxonomy): Bacteria > Actinomycetota > Actinomycetes > Mycobacteriales > Mycobacteriaceae > Tsukamurella > Tsukamurella paurometabola_B. The sequence goes on from JBEBXD010000053.1 coordinate 18,993, forward strand.
GGAAATATGGTTGTTCGCCCGGTTCGGGTAGTTTGTGAAGTCAGATTATCCAGCGCAAATATTCGGCTGTGCGGCGGTGGAGTGAGTCGTTCTTCAGGTGTGGCGCGACGCCGTTGCCCGTCCGCCAGCTCGATTCTTGTGTACGCTCCACCACCCTGTCCATCGGCAGCCTTCGCCTTGAACAGCTGGCGAAACTTCAGGGAGTCTGAGGTTCGCGCGTACCAAACGATGTGGTCAATCACTGCTGGAAGCTCGTTTGTTCCACCCGCGAAGCTGCCAGCCCCGGTCGTGGTATTCACCGAAATCTGGCTAACGAAATTTTCGGATCCGAAGACTTCATCCATCAGCGACCGCACGAGGTGAACGTTCTCGTCGCCGATCTGGATGAAGCAGGATCCGCTGTCGGTGAGCAGGTCGCGGGCAACCATCAACCGATCTCGGAGGTAGGAGAGGTACGAACCGATCCCGCCGGCCCAGGTGTCGCGGAAGGCTTTGATCTGCTCGGCTTCTCGCGCGGTGTCCTTGCCGTCCTTGACGTCCCGCTTGTCGACTTTGACCTGCCAGTTCGAGTTGAACTTGATGCCGTAGGGCGGGTCGATGTAGATCATCTGGACTTTGCCCCGCAGCTGTTCGCGCTCGGCGAGTGATCCCATCGCCTGCAGCGAGTCACCCAGGATCATCCGGTTCGACCAGTTGGACTCGTGCTGGTAGAACTCGATGGCGCTGAGCTCGTCGAGGCCGTCGAACTCGTCGAACAGGGACAGCTCGGGCTCGTCCTCCGGCCGCTCGGCGGTGCGGCGCAGGTTCTCGATGAGCACGCGCGGGGCGATCTTCTCCTGGATGTACAGGGGAGGGGCGTCCACGATGAGGTCGCGCTGGTTCTGCTGTTCCTTGCCGCGCCACACTAGCTGCGGCGAGAGCTCCGCTTCCCGCGGGTAGTGGATCGGGGGCAGTGCTTCGTCTGCCGGGTCGACGAATTCCTGGGCGTCCGCGGTCGGGATGTTCGTGCGCTTGTCCCGGTGGTGGATGGCGTCCACTGACGTCGGTCCAGTGGTCTTCCCGGCTGTCTTACGCGCCACGGTTCACCTCGTTCATGAGTTCGGAGTTCATGTCCAGCAGATCGGGGTCGCCGATGATGGGCGCGTCTTGGTAGACGAGTTCGATGGCGTCCGAGATCTCCTTCGGAGCGCGTGCGATGTCGGTGATCTCGAGGTAGCCCCACACGCCGAAGCCGCCGTGGTTGTTCACGGCGGGGCACCACGAGTCGCGGGCGGTACGGGCTTTCTGCGCGGTGCGGGCCTGCTCCTTCTGCCCACCCGAGACCTCGATGATGAGATGCCGGTCGAAGTCCTCGCCGTCCGCCCTGCGCAGGCGGACCACGAAGTCCGGCACGTACGCGTGCGTCTTGCCCTTGTGCACGTAGGGGATCTCGAACCCGAGGTGGTCGTTCTTCACGTACGCCACGATCTTCGGGTGGATCTCGCAGAGCTGCGCGACGGACGCCTCCCACGAGTTGCCGTCGACGCCGTCGAGCACTACGTGCGAGACCTCGGACCGCTCGGTCTCGATCGACTCCTTGCGGGTGAGGAAGTACACCTCACCCGTGGTGCCGACCGGATCGAAGCGCCGCAGGATCGGCCGGATGAGCCCACGGACGTCCTCGATCTGGTTGATGGCGCCGCTGATCTGCTCGCACGCCTGCCGACGGAGCTCGGCCCGGGTGACCAGGCTCCCGGCGCTGCGTCCGTCGCGTTCCTCGACGCACTCGTCCAGCCATTGGCGCGCGATCTCCAGCAGGCGCGGGAACAGCCACGGTTGCCGGTCATCGTCGTCCGTGCGCCGCAGCTCGAGCAGGTCCTTCGCCAATGCGACGGCGATGCGTTGTCGGCGAATGGATTTCGGATCGGTGTCCTCGTCGCGTTCACCCTGCCCGGCGATGCCCTCCGATTCGGTCCACGACGGCACCTCGCTCGCGCCGATGACGAACGGTTCGAGCCCGGCGGTCTCGAACAAGAGATCGCCGTCGGGCATCTCCATCCGGTAGCCGGTCAGCCTGGGGAACGCGATCCGGCGAACGGCGCGGTCGGCGAGCGAGCGCACCTCCAGCGCCGGCGGTCTCGGAGGGGGCTCGATGATCACCCGGTCGGACGGGATGAAGCTGAACGGAATCCCGTAGACGCTCGCGTACTCGGGCTCGAACCGGCCCTCGTCGTTCACCTCGTACGAGCGGCGGCGCAGCCCGCGGCCCACCACCTGCTCGCACAAGAGCTGGCTGCCGAACGCACGGATGCCGAGGATGTGCGTCACGGTGTTGGCGTCCCAGCCCTCGGTGAGCATCGAGACGCTCACCACACACCGCACGCCCACGCCGAGCTTGCCCGGCTTGCCGACGGTGTTCATCACCTCGCGCAGGATGTCCTCGTCGGTGAGCTTCTCGGTGTCCGCGCCGGGGTTGTCCAGGCGGTACTGCTGCTTGTAGGCCTCGATCTCCGCGGCCGCGGCCTGCTTGAACTCGCCCTTGAGTGTCTCGCCGGATTCGAGCTGCGCCGAATCCACGACGATCGTCCTGGGCCTGGCGAGGAGGTGACCACCGTCGACGTTGCTGAACAGGGGCAGTGCGCCCGGACGGTGGACCGTCCCGTGTTCGGTCGCGACCTCGACGCCGGCGATCCAGTCGTACACGAGTTTCGAGACCACCGTGTTCGGGCACACGACGATGAACACGGGCGGCGTCTGGCCCAGCGGCCGCAGTTCCCGGTCCCAATGGGCGTACGCCTTCTCGTAGCTCCGGTACAGGCTGCGCATCGCCTCCTCGAGAATCCCGGGTGGGACCCAGTCATCGAGCCGATCGCCGGACGTGCGCTTCTTGGGGAGGTCCTTGCCGACGAACTCCCACAGATGGAGATAGGTGACGAGATCCGTCGTGGAATCGTCGTCGACCGGAGTACGGGGAACCTTGACGATCCCCGACTCGATCGCATCCATCAGTGAGAAGTCGCTCACCGTCCAGGGGAACGCCATGCCGTCCTGATAGCCGGAGCCGCCGAGGTAGAACGGGGTCGCAGACAGGTCGTAGACCTGCTTGACCCCCACCTCGTGAGCGATGTCCTGGATGCCCGTGAACCACACCCGCGCGGAGACGTTGGCCGCCTTATCCTCGGCGGAGAGTTTGCCGGAGGTGATCGGCCGATCCTGGTAGCAGTGATGGGCCTCGTCGTTGATCACGATGATCTCGCCGCGGGCGCTTCCGAAGTCTCTGAGCACGCGCGCGACGACGGCGGCCGGGGTCTCCTTGAACGGATCGACGTCCTGCCCGGCGAGGAGCACCTTCCGGGTCCCCGCGCTGACGCCCTTGATCTCCTTGACGTCACGCCTCAGGAACGCGTGGTAGTTGGTGACGATGATCTGCGCCTGCGCGAGGGCGCCCTGCAGATCCGGGGGGACGAGGTCGCGAGCGCTGTAGTAGTTGCCGGGGTCGCCGGGGCGTAGCACCTTGAGTCGATCCCGGATCGTGATGCCCGGGGCGATCACGAGGAACCGGTTGGTGAACCGACGGTCACGGGGCGCGAACGCCTTGTTGCACGTCTGCCATGCGATGAGCATCGACATGACGACGGTCTTGCCCGAGCCGGTCGCCATCTTCAGCGCCACTCGCGGGAGGCCCGCATTGAACTCGAGGTTCTGTTCATCGAGGGCGATCCGCCAGTCTCGTGTTCCGTGGCGGCCCGCGACCTCGGCGAGGAAGATCGCAGTCTCGGCGGCCTCGCGCTGACAGAACAGGACCCGGTTGTCCCGGCTTGGATCCGACCAGTGCTCCAGTAGCTTCCGGCTGATCGGTGTCACCCGGGGGTATCCCTGCTGGCGCCACAGGGCCACATCGCGCCGGAGGTCGTTGATCAGCTGATTCGGCTCGGTCCGTTCGGTGGGACCGAAGTCGAAGGACTCCTGCGTCGCCTTCGCGCTGCTCCGCTTGCGGGACGGCGCGATGGGGATGAACGACTCGCTCGGGCGGCGGCCGGGTGCGACCTCGCCGGTCGGGCGTCCGTTCTCGCCCATGACGAAGTGGTGTTCCGGCGGTTCGTACGGCGAATTGAGGATCGGATTGTCGATCGATGCGCTCATAGCGCCGCCCCCTCGAACGTCCCCATGGATGCCATGTTTACATGGTCTCGCGGGCGCTCGTTGGGCGGATCTGTCGAAATCGCTTTTCGATAGCGCCGCTTCACGACAGCCATGTACACATGGTCGACTGCGGCTGTGTGAACCGGAAGCCTCGTTCCGGTGTCGGGATCAGCCTTCGAGGAGCATCTCGCGGGTGCGCTCGGCAGGCGTCTCCGAGAGCTACGCGACCAACGCGGCCTGACGCAGGAGGAGGTCGCGCACACGGCTGGAATCAGCCGGAACCACTACCAGCTACTCGAGTCCGGCCTGAGTGACCGGCGCACCCGCAAGCCCTCCAATCCGAATCTGGCGACACTGGTGGCGCTCAGTGATGTTCTTGGCACTACCGTCCCGGACCTGGTTGCGGAAGTGTTCTCCGTGCGCACGGATGACTGAGCCGGGGTCGGCCGTCGGCGTCTCGCCGTCCTACTGGCTGCCCGTTCTGTCCGTGGCGGTCACGATTTCGTAGCCGCTCGGACGGGGCGATCGCGACTGTCCGGATTCGGGCCACGGCCACGGCGCCCCGTCAGCTCCGTGAGCGCACCTGGTAGCCGCTCACCACGGACATGCGGTTGAAGGCGTTGATGGTGACGGCGGCCCAGATCAGCGCGGAGGTCTGCTCGGTGTCGAGGACGTCGGTCGCGCGGTCGTAGGCGATGTTCGCGGCGTGGTGCGGCGGCATCTCGGTGACCAGTTCCGCGATCTCCAGCGCGGCGCGCTGCACGTCGTCGAACAGCTCGGGCGCCTCGCGCCAGGCGGCGAGCACGTCGAGCTGCTGATCGCTCAGCCCCGCCGCGCGGCCCGCCTGCGCATGCACGTTCAGGCAGTACGCGCAGCCGTTGAGCTGGGAGGCGCGCAGGTTCAGCAGCTCCACCGCCGACCGCTCGATCCCCGCCGCCTTCGCGGCCGCGGCCACCTCGGCGGAGACGGCGACCAATTGCTTGTAGACCCCGGGGGACACCTTGTCGATCCGGACGCGCGCTGCGGGCATGGGACTAGGCTAGCCGCTATGAGCAACGTCGACCCGCAGCCCGAGGAGGTCGAGTGCGGGGCCTCCGTGGACCTGCTCGCGCACCGGCCCGGTGTCGAGGTGATCGAGGCCCGCGACGTGCCGCTCGGCGGCCCCCGGGCGATGACCGTGCACCGGACGCTCCCCACCCGCGAACGCACCATGGTGGGGGCATGGTGCTTCGCTGACCACTACGGCCCGGACGATGTGAGCGCCACCGGCGGGATGAACGTGCCGCCGCACCCGCACACCGGCCTGCAGACCGTGAGCTGGCTGTTCGAGGGCGAGATCGAGCACCGCGACAGCGCCGGCGTCGTCGCCATGGTGCTGCCGGGCGAACTCAACCTGATGTCCGCGGGCCACGGCATCAGCCACTCGGAGGTCTCCACCCCGCAGACCCGGCGGCTGCACGGCGTCCAGCTGTGGGTGGCGCTCCCGGATCGGGCGCGGAACGGGCACAACGGCTTCCAGCACTACACGCCTCCGCTGATCGAGTTGCCGGGCGTGCGCGCCGGCGGCCCCGGCGGCACGGCCAAGGTGTTCATCGGCGAACTCGCCGGCAGCACAGCGGAGATCACCACCGCGACACCGCTGCTCGGCGCCGAGCTGATCCTCGAACCCGGCGCCCGCATCACCCTCGCCGTGAACCCCGACTTCGAGCACGGCGTCCTGGTGGACACCGAACGTCTCCTGCTCGACGGTGTCGCGCTCACCCGGTCCGATCTCGGCTACACCCCACCGGGACTCGGCGGCATCCGCCTGCACAACCCCACCGACCTCCCGGCCCGCGCGGTGCTGCTCGGCGGCGTCCCCTTCGACGAGGACGTGATCATGTGGTGGAACTTCATGGGCCGCACCCACGAGGAGATCGTCGCCTACCGTGAGGAATGGCAGGCGCGCGCCGAACGTTTCGGAACGGTGAGCGGCTGGGGCGAGGACGAGTACATCCCCGCGCCGCCGCTCCCCACCACCGCGCTGAAGCCCCGTAGGAGGAGCAGGCCATGAGCGAACCCACCGAGAACGTCACCGTCACGCGCAACGACGCGCAGAGCCGCTACGACATCGCCGTGGACGGCGAACACGCCGGTTTCACCGCCTTCGTCGACCGCGGTGAGCAGCGCATCTTCCCGCACACCGAACTGAGCGCGAAGTTCTCCGGCCGCGGGCTCAGCGGGATCCTGGTGCACGACGCGCTCGAGGACACCCGGGCGGCGGGCAAGCGCGTGGTGCCCGTGTGCCCGCTGGTGGTCAAGTACGTCGCCAAGCACCCGGAGGTGCAGGACATCGTCGATCCGGCGAGCGACGAGCTGATCGAGTCCTTCCGGCCGAGGTAGGCCTTCACAGGAAACTGCCAGCGAGTCGTCAGAGTCCTGGGCGCCCCGGCGTGCACTATTGCGGTGTGTCCAGTGCGAAAGACGAAGCCATGCCCCGGGTGCTCGTGGTCGACGACGAGCAGAGCATCCGGGAACTGCTGCAGGTCAGCCTCAAGTTCCAGGGCTTCGACGTGGCGGTCGCCCACGACGGCCCCGCGGCACTCGACCGCGTCCGGACCTTCCGGCCCGACGTGATGGTGCTCGACATCATGATGCCCGGCATGGACGGGCTCGGCCTGCTCAAGCGGCTGCGGCAGGACGGCATCGAGGCGCCGGTGCTGTTCCTCACCGCCCGCGACTCCGTCGAGGACAAGGTGACCGGCCTGACCCTCGGCGGCGACGACTACGTGACCAAGCCGTTCAGCCTCGAGGAGGTCGTCGCCCGGATCAACGTGCTGTTGCGGCGCAGCGGCTTCGGCGAGGAGGAGCAGTCCACGCGGCTGAGCTTCGCGGACCTCGAACTGGACGACGAGACGCACGAGGTGTGGAAGGCGGGGCAGCTGGTCTCGCTCTCGCCCACCGAGTTCACCCTGCTGCGCTACTTCATGGTCAACGCGGGCGTCGTCCTGTCGAAGCCGCGCATCCTGGATCACGTGTGGCACTACGACTTCGGCGGCGACGTGAACGTGGTCGAGTCCTACGTCTCCTACCTGCGCCGCAAGGTGGACACGGGCGACAAGCGGCTCATCCACACCCTCCGCGGCGTGGGATACGTACTGCGCGAGCCCAGGTAGCGCCCCATGGCTTCGACCTCGATCGCGGCCCGGGTGCCCCTGCGCGTCTCGCTCGTCGCGGTGGTCGTCGGCCTCGTCTTCCTCGGCCTGCTCACCTCCGGGGCGGCGCTCACCGCGGGAATGCAGGGCCGGCTCATGGCGCGCGAGGATCAGGAACTGCGCACCGCCGCGCAGACCTGGGCGCGCCCCAAACCGGCGAACGTTCCGGAGCCGCCGCGCGGCGCCCGCCCGCCGACCCGGTTCTACCAGGCCGTGTTCCTGCCCGACGGGACGCAGCTGCAGATCAGCAACCCCGACTTCAAGGACCGGCCGGACCTCACGGGCATCGGCGACCTGCACGGCGACGCCGTCACCGTGCCCTCCGCGGACGGCGGCTCGTCCGACTGGCGGGTGGTGCAGTCGCGCTCCGACTACGGGGTGGCGTTCATCGCCGTCAAACTGGACGACGTCGAATCCACCATGCGCGCCATGATCATTCTGCAACTGCTCATCGGCGGCGGCGTCCTCGTGATCGCGGGCGGGCTCGGCTACCTCGTGGTGCGCCGGTCCCTGCGCCCGCTCGAGGAGGTGGAGGCGACCGCCGAGGCCATCGCGGCCGGCGACCTCACCCGCCGCGTACCTCAGGCGCCGCCGCGGACCGAGGTCGGGCGCCTGTCGACCTCGATCAACACGATGCTGCACCAGGTGCAGGACTCCTTCGACCGGGTCGCCTCCTCCGAGGAGCGGGCCCGCGCCGACGAGGAGCGGATGCGGCGCTTCGTCGGGGACGCCTCGCACGAGCTGCGCACCCCGCTCACCTCGATCCGGGGCTTCGCCGAGCTGTACCGCCAGGGCGCCACCGACGACACCGAATTCGTCATGTCGCGCATCGAATCCGAGGCGGAACGGATGGGCCTGCTGGTGGAGGACCTGCTGCTGCTCGCCCGCCTCGACGCGCGCCGCCCGCTCGCGGCGGACACCGTGGACCTGGTGGCGGTGGCCGACGACGTGGTGCACGCCGCGCAGGCCCGCGAACCCGAGCGGGACATCGCGCTCGACGCGGAGCCCGGCACCGTCGAACTGACCGGCGACCGGGACCGCCTGCACCAGGTGGTCACCAACCTGGTCTCGAACGCCCTGCGGCACACGCCCGGCGATGCGACGGTGCGCGTGCGGGTGGCGGCCGAGCCAGGGGCCGCGGTGGTGGCGGTCGCCGACACCGGCGACGGCATGGAGCCCGACGAGGCCGCGCGCGTCTTCGAGCGCTTCTACCGCACGGACTCCTCGCGCAGCCGCGGCAGCGGCGGCGCGGGGCTGGGGCTGTCGATCGTGCACGGGATCGTCGAACGGCACGGGGGCGCCGTCACCGTCGACACCGCGCCCGGGCGGGGCGCGACGTTCACCGTGCGCCTTCCCCGTTGACCCCGGTTCGGCTACTCGGCCGCGAGCGCCTCCACGATCTTCGTCTGCGCCTCGTCGAGGGACTCCGCGGACGGGTTCTGATCGGCGCTCGCGAAACTGAAATCGGTCAGTTCGTAGGCGGGGAACACGTGCACGTGCAGGTGCGGCACCTCCAGTCCGGCGATGACCACGCCGGCGCGGGGAGCCCCGAAGGCCCGCTTGACGGCGCGGCCGATCTTCCGCGCGACCGTGCTGATGTGGTCCCACAACTCGTCGTCGATGGACTCCCAGTGATCCACCTCGGCGCGGGGGACCACCAGCACGTGGCCCTGCGTGAAGGGCGCGATGGTCAGGAACGCCACCACCTCGTCGTCCTGGTACACGAACCGGCCGGGGAGCTCGCCGGCGATGATCTTGGAGAAGACGGTGCCGCCATTCGAATCAGCCATACCGCCAGGCTAACGGAGCAGGCCCGCGATGTCCGCCGCGGAGAGCATCGCGACCAGCGCGGGCACCACCCGGCGCGGGTCCACGGTGAACCGGCCGCGGGCGCCCTTGTCTACGACGCCGGCCGCCGTGAGCGCGGTGAGATGGTGGTACAGCTGGCCTTTCGAGCCGGAGTTCACCCGCTCCAGCAGCTCCGCCGCGGTGCGCGGGCCGCGCAGCAGCTCCTGCACCACCTCGATCCGCGCGGGATGCCCGAGGGCGCCGAGCACGGCGGCCAGCCGCTCGGCGGGCAGCTCCGCCACGGCCCCCGCGGAGTAGTCGATGCGCCAGCCGATCTCGCCGTGCAGCGCCACCCGCCCGGCGTACCCGACGGTGCCGGTCCCCGTCCCCGGATCGTCCGGCGCGGCACCGTCGGTCCCGGGTCCGGCACCGTCGCCCCCGATCCCGGCGCCGGAGGCCCCGGCGAGCGCGGCCTCCAGCGCGGCGACGCGCGCCTCCAGCGCGCCGAGACGATCGTCGGTCATCGTGCCAGCGTACGACCGGCCGGCGCCGGGGTGCGTCACCCCAGCGCGCAGGCGAGGCGGGCGCGCACGGCCGGATCGGTCATCGCGGCGAGCAGGAACTGCTGGTGCGGCAGCTGCGCCCGGGCGTCCTTCTCCTGGTCCTGCTCGGAGGCGCCGCGCACCATGATCACGCCGGCGGCCACCGAGCCGTCGGCGCGGCGTCCCTCGAACGCGTCGGTGATCACGCCGGGCAGCGAGCCGCCCTTGAAGCCGAGCGCCACGAGCCCGGGGGGAGCGGAGTGCTGGAACTCGAGGTAGCCGCGGGCGCGCTCCGCGCCGGGCCCGAACCGGCCCGAGCCGAGATCGCCGATGAGCCGCGCGAAGCCGTCCGCCGGGGCGGAGTAGGTCGCGGCTGCCTGCTCGCGGACCTCGTCGGCCGTGCTCGCGCCGCTCGCGATCAGCCGCTCGTACAGGGCCTGGAAGGAGGGCACGGGGCCGGGGAGCCCGTAGCGGTCCATGACCCGCTGCAGCGGTGCGTCGCCGATCCGGTCGCGGAGCGCGTCGGGCGCCGCGCTGTCGGAGAAGCGGACCATCACGTCCGCGAGCTGATCGAGGGTGACGGTGCGCGCCGGGTCGTCCGGCACGCCGTCCTTCGCCGGGATCCTCAGGTAGTCCAGCGCCCGCACGTGCGCGCCGCCGTCGAGCCCGGTGCCCTGGAAGCTCACGTAGTGACGCTGCCAGTCGGCCAGCGGCACCCGCTGGTCCGGGTCGATCCGGCCGGCGGCGACCTCGGCCGCGAAGGCCGCGACGTGGATCAGCTTTGCCATCGAGGCGGTGGGCATCGGCTCGTCGCCGCGGTGGGACAGCGTGCCGCCGCGGCCGTCGTCGACGACGATCGCGACGTCTGCGCGGTGCTGCGCGAGGTACCCGAGCCAGCCCGCGGCCGTGCCGGTGTCCGCCGCCGGGGTGGCGGCGCACGGCGCGCTCGCGGACGGTGCGGTGCTCGCGGACGGTGCGGGCGCGCCGGTCGCGGCGCAGCCCGTGGTGACGAGCAGTGCGGCGGCGAGCGGTGCGGCGACGAGCGGTGCGGCGGCGGGGGCGAGCGGGCGGCGCATGGTGCCTCCTTGAATCGAACAACCGGAATTCCGGAATGACGGTACACAGGCGGGCGGTGCGATGTCCAGACCCGGCGCCGGTAAGGTCTGCGACGTGCGAGTACTCGTCATCGGCACCGGCGGCCGCGAACACGCCCTCCTCGACGCGCTCTCCCGTGACCCGCAGGTCACCGAGCTGCACGCGGCCCCCGGTAACCCCGGCACCGCCGCCGTCGCGACCAACCACCCCGTCGACGCCTCCTCGGGCGACGACGTCGCCGGGCTCGCCGAACGGCTCGGCGCCGACCTCGTGGTGATCGGGCCCGAGGTGCCGCTGGTGCTCGGCGTCGCCGATGCCGTGCGGGCCCGCGGCATCGCCGTGTTCGGGCCGTCCGCCGCCGCCGCGCAGATCGAGGGGTCGAAGGCGTTCGCCAAGGACGTGATGGCCGCGGCCGGGGTGCGCACCGCGCGCAGCGAGATCGTCGACAACCCCGCGCGCATCGACGCCGCGCTCGACCGCTTCGGCCCCACCTGGGTGATCAAGGACGACGGCCTCGCCGCCGGCAAGGGCGTGGTGGTCACCGCCGACCGCGCGCAGGCCCGCGCCCACGCCGCGGACCTCATCGAGTCCGGCCGGCCCGCCCTGTTCGAGTCCTTCCTCGACGGGCCGGAGGTCTCCCTGTTCTGCCTCGTCGACGGCGAGGACGTGGTGCCGCTGCTGCCCGCGCAGGACCACAAGCGCGTCGGCGACGGCGACACCGGCCCCAACACCGGCGGCATGGGCGCCTACGCGCCGCTGCCGTGGCTCGCCGACGGCGCGGTCGAGGAGATCGTGACGACCGTCGTGCGGCCCGTCGCCGCGGAGATGGTGCGCCGCGGCGTCCCGTTCTCCGGGCTGCTCTACGCGGGGCTCGCGATGGGGGCGGACGGGCCGGCCGTCGTCGAGTTCAACTGCCGCTTCGGCGACCCCGAGACCCAGGCCGTGCTGAGCCTGCTCGAGTCGCCGCTCGGCGAGGCGCTGAACGCGACCGCCACCGGCTCGCTCGGCGCCCTGGCGCCGCTCCGGTGGCGCGACGGTGCCGCCATCACCGTGGTGCTCGCCGCCGAGAACTACCCGGCGACGCCCCGCAAGGGCGATGTGATCACCGGCGCCGAGGGGGCCGGGATCTACCACGCGGGAACGGCCGTCGACTCCGAGGGCAGGCTCGTCTCGGCCGGCGGCCGCGTGCTCAACGTGGTCGGCGTCGGCGACGACCTGGCGGCGGCCCGGGCGGACGCCTACGCCAAGCTCGAGCGGATCAAGCTGCCGGGCAGTCATTTCCGCACCGACATCGGCCACCAGGCGTTGCAGTAGCGAATTCCGCCACGTCGGCTCGAACGGGTGCCGACGATTTGGTCGAAACCCCCAGCTGCGGGGTGAGCTGCTGGCACCATGTCTGAGATGACAGCCGCGACCACGCCCAAGGGTGAGCGCCGGCGCGCGGCCCTCGTGGCGGCGGCCGGGGAACTCCTCGTCGAAGGCGGATTCGAGTCGGTCCGGCACCGCGCGGTCGCGCATCGCGCGCACATCCCGCTCGCCGCCACCACCTACTACTTCGAGTCGCTGGGCGATCTGCTGTCCAACGCCGTCGCGCACGCGGGGGAGACCGACCTCGCGGCGGTCCGCGCCCGCGTGGAGGCGGTGAGCCGGCGCAAGCGCGGAGACGCCGCCCTCGCCCGGCTGCTCGCCTCGGTGTTCTTCGCCTCCGACACCGAGGGCGATCGCGGGTCGCTGGTCTCGCGGTACGAGCGGATGGTGCTGTGCTCGCGCGATCCGGAGCTCGCCCGCCTGCAGGCGCACGCGCGGAAAGTGCTGGCACAGTTGCACGACGAGGTGCTCACCCGCTCCGGCCGCCGGGTCACGGCGTCGTCGGTGGAGCGCATCATGGCGATCGAGGACGGCGCGGTGCTCGCGGCGTTCACCACCGACGGGGCCGACGTGCCCCGTGCCGTGCGGGACGCGCTCGTCACCGTCGTCGACGATCTGGCGCCCGCCCTTGCCTGACGGGCCCCGCGCCCCTGCATGAGAGAATCGGCGGGTGAGCACTCCCAGCGCCGCCCCGCGCATCCCGAACGTCCTCGCCAACCGGTACGCCAGCCCGCGCATGCGCGAGCTGTGGTCGCCGGAGTACAAGATCGTGCTGGAGCGCAGGCTGTGGATCGCGGTGCTGCGGGCGCAGCGCGACCTCGGGATCGCGGTGCCCGACGGTGCCGTCGAGGCGTACGAGAAGGTGGTCGATCAGGTTGATCTCGCGTCGATCGCCCGCCGCGAGGCCGTGACCCGGCACGACGTGAAGGCGCGGATCGAGGAGTTCAGCGAGCTCGCGGGCTTCGAGCAGATCCACAAGGGGATGACCTCGCGCGACCTCACCGAGAACGTGGAGCAGCTGCAGGTGCTGCGCTCGCTCGAGTACGTGCGCGATCACGCCGTGGCGGTGGCCGCGCGGCTCGCCGAGCGGGCGGCCCAGTACTCGCCCCTGGTGATGGCCGGCCGCTCGCACAACGTCGCCGCGCAGGCGACCACGCTGGGCAAGCGGTTCGCGTCGGCGGCCAACGAGCTGCTGGTGGCGATCGCCCGGCTCGAGGACCTCATCGGCCGGTACCCGCTGCGCGGCATCAAGGGGCCGATGGGCACCTCGCAGGACATGCTCGACCTGCTCGGCGGCGA
>JBEBXD010000054.1:0-32020 GCA_040391845.1 Tsukamurella paurometabola
CGTTCGGAAGGGATAACCGCTGAAAGCATCTAAGCGGGAAGCCTGTTCCAAGATTAGGTTTCTCACCACCTTGAGTGGGTAAGACCCCCTACAGACTATGGGGTTGATAGGCCAGAACTGGAAGCGCAGTAATGCGTGCAGGTGACTGGTACTAATCGGTCGAGGGCTTACCACACACATAACATTCGCCAAAACCGAGCAGACGCTCACAGAATCGAATGCGTGTAACAAAAACAGAAACCAGCTGAGGCTGGTTCGCGTCCACTATGCAATGTCTGAGACAACACACGTGTTGTTTCGCAGTGTTACGGCGGCCATAGCGGAGGGGAAACGCCCGGCTCCATTCCGAACCCGGAAGCTAAGCCCTCCAGCGCCGATGGTACTGCACTCGCGAGGGTGTGGGAGAGTAGGACACCGCCGGACTAAAATTAGATACAGGAGAAGACCCTCGGGTCGGTGAGCAGAAGTGCTCCCGCACCGGGGGTCTTCTTCGTATCCCGGTGCCGTAAGGTGGAACGCGTGCGTGTCGTGATTGCCGAATGCCAGGTCGACTACGTTGGCCGGCTCACCGCCCACCTCCCGATGGCCCGACGCCTGATCCTGGTCAAGGCCGACGGCTCGGTGAGCATCCACGCCGATGACCGCGCCTACAAGCCCCTGAACTGGATGAGCCCGCCGTGCTGGCTGGAGACCTCACCGCCCGAGGAGGATGCCAAGGAACTCCCCGAGGGCCACCAGCTGTGGATCGTGCGGAACAAGGCGGACGAGCAGCTCCGCATCCTCATCGGCGAGGTGGAGCACGACAGTAGCCACGAACTCGGCGTCGACCCGGGCCTCGTGAAGGACGGCGTCGAGGCCCACCTCCAGGAGCTCCTCGCGGAGCACACCCACACCTTCGGTGCCGGCTACACGCTGATCCGGCGCGAGTACATGACTGCGATCGGCCCCGTCGATCTGCTCTGCCGGGACGCGGACGGCGGCACCGTGGCGGTCGAGGTCAAGCGCCGCGCCGAGATCGACGGCGTCGAGCAGCTCACGCGGTATCTGGAACTGCTGAACCGGGATCCGCTGATCGCGCCCGTGTCCGGAATCCTCGCGGCCCAGCAGGTCAAGCCGCAGGCTCGTACACTGGCGGAGGACCGCGGGATCCGCTGCGTCACCGTCGATTACGACGCGCTGCGCGGTACCGAGGACACCTCCTACAAGCTCTTCTGATGGGCCGCAGGCCCGGCTCGCGCAGACGGCGTACACCCGATCACCGGCCGCTGAGCGCCGGCGGCGTCGGCTCGCGCATCGAGCTCGGCGATGAGGCCTTCCAGGTGCGCACCGTTACCGGGAGCGGCGCGGTCAAGGACTACCGATGCCCCGGCTGCCAGCAGGTGATCGCCGCCGGCATCGCGCACGTGGTGGTGTGGCCGTCCGCAGAGGGCGGAGGCGTGGCTGAGCGCCGGCACTGGCACCGCGGATGCTGGACGCGGGAGGCCGGGCGGCGCTCCCGCTAGCGCTTGTCGACCGCGACCTTCTCCGTGACGGCCTCGTCCACGGCCACCTCGTCGTCCCCGGCGTCGTCGGACCCGGAACCGCGCGCGTCCTCGGCACCGGCGAGCACCTCGTTCGCGCGCTCCGCCGCTGTCGGGCCCTCGTCGGCCACGTGTTCGGACCGCGGCGCCGCCGCCGCCTCGAACGGTGCGGGGTCGATCCGCTGCTCGATGACGCGCGCCTCGTCGTCCCCGGCCCCCAGCGCCTCGGGGACCAGCGTGAGCTGGCGGCGCACCGTCTCCAGTTGGTCCAGGATCGAGGCCCGCAGTGCCTGCATGTCCTCGGTGATCCGGCGGGCGTTCGCCACCTGTGCGGCCACCCGGGTGTTCGTGTCCTCGAGCTTCTGCTGCGCGGTCGCGTTCGCAGTGTTGAGCATCTGCTCCGCGCGCTCGTTCGCCGTGTCGATCCGGTCGCGCGCCTCCTCCTTGGAGGCGTCCTCGAGCTCGGTGATCGTGCGGATCGCCTTGTCCCGCCGCATCGACATCGCCATGTCGAAGTCGTTCTGGACGCGCTCGCGGTTCTGCGCGGCAGTCCGGGTGAGGCGGTCGGCCTCGGCTCGGGCTTCGGACGTGATCCGCTCCGCCTCGGCGCGCGCCTGGGCGAGCGTGTCCTCGTGCTCCTGCTCCATCGCGTCGCGGCGCACGGTCATGTCGGAGCGCAGGCGGTCGGCCTCGCGGCGTGTCGACTCCGCCTCTTGCCGGGCGAGCGAACGCAGCTCGGCCGCCTCGTTCTCCGCGGCGGCGCGTATCTCCGAGGCCTCGTCGGAAGCGAGGCGCAGCATGCGCGCGATCCGGTCGCTCATGCCCTCGGCGGTGGTGGGCGGCACGCTGAGGCGGTCCACTTCGCGGCGCAGGTTGTCGATCTCGTCCTGCGCCTCGTCGAGCAGGTCGGTCAGCTCCCGGGCGTGCGCCGATGCGGCGTCCCGGTCGGCGGCGAGAACCCGCAACTCCGCCTGGTACCGGTGGAACTGCTCTGTGACCTGCTCCCGGTCGTAACCGCGCAGGGCCACCGCGAACGGTGCGGGTGCCGGGCCACCCGTTGCGTTGTCCGAATTCGCCATGCTCCGATGGTACGTGGGTTGCCCCCGCACGTCGGTATCAGAGCCGTGGTGGCGTCCGATTCGTTACTCGGCCGGTTGCACCAGCTCCACGAGGATCCCGCCGGCGTCCTTGGGGTGCAGGAAATTGATGCGCGAGCCCGCGGTTCCGGCGCGCGGGGCGTCGTAGAGCAGGCGTACCCCCTGCCCACGCAGGTGCTCGGTCACCTTCTCAAGATCCGACACCCGGTAGGCCAGCTGCTGCATGCCCGGCCCGCCCCGCTCCAGGAACTTCGCGATCGTCGACTCGGGGGTCAGGGGGGCCAGGACCTGCAGCTGCGCCTGGCTCGACGGTGCGCCGCCGGCCGCCAGCAGCGAGGCGGGGGAGAGCATGCCCTCCCGGACACCCTGCGCCTCGTTGATCTCCTCGTGCGTGCACACCATGCCCAGCACCCGGGCGTACCACTGCACGGCCTCATCGAAATCGGACACCGCGACGCCGACGTGGTCGATGCCCAGCAGGTACTCGGCCGGAACCGCGTGCGCGGCCGGGTGGTCGTCGTGGGCCGTGTGATCGGATTGCGGCGATTGGCTCTCTGTCATGCCTCGAATGTAGCTTTGAAGTGGAAGACCCATGCCCACGAGGAGGAACGAAGTGGCCCCGACCGTACCCACCCAGGACGCCAGCCAGGACCCGACGGTCATCGTCGCCGGCGCCCGGACGCCCTTCGGGAAGCTTCTCGGCTCGCTCAAGTCGCAGTCCGGCACCGACCTGGGTGCGGTCGCGATCCGCGGCGCACTCGAGAAGAGCGGCGTGGACCCGAAGACGATCGACTACGTGATCATGGGCCAGGTCCTCACCGCGGGCGCCGGGCAGATGCCCGCCCGCCAGGCCGCGATCGCGGGCGGGGTGCCGTGGGACGTGCCCACGCTGACCATCAACAAGATGTGTCTGTCCGGCATCAACGCCATCGCCCTCGCCGACCAGCTGATCCGCGCAGGTGAGTACGAGGTGGTGGTCGCCGGCGGCCAGGAGTCGATGACGCAGGCGCCGCACCTCCTCACCGGCAGCCGCGAGGGCCACAAGTACGGCAGCATCGAGATGCTCGACCACACCGCGTACGACGGATTGCACGACGTGTTCACGGACCAGCCGATGGGCGGCCTCACCGAGCAGCTGAACACCACCGACGCGGTGACCTACTCCCGCGAGGAGCAGGACGCGTTCGCCGCCGAGTCGCACCGGCGTGCCGCCGCGGCGTGGGCCGCGGGCAAGTTCGCCGACGAGGTCGTCCCCGTGGAGATCCCCCAGCGCCGCGGCGAGCCGGTTCGCGTCACGGAGGACGAGGGCGTCCGCGGCGACACCACCGCCGAGTCGCTGGCGAAGCTCCGGCCGGCATTCGCCGAGAACGGCAGCATCACCGCCGGCAACGCGTCGCAGCTGACCGACGGGGCCGTCGCCGTCGTCGTGATGCGCAAGAGCAGGGCGCAGGCGCTCGGCCTCGACTACCTGGCCGAGATCGGCGCGCACGGCGTGGTCGCCGGCCCCGACTCCTCGCTGCAGCACCAGCCGTCGAACGCGATCAAGAAGGCGTGCGAGAAGCAGGGCATCTCCCCGGCCGACCTCGACCTGCTGGAGATCAACGAGGCGTTCGCAGCCGTCGGCCTCGCGTCGACCGCCGACCTCGGTGTCGACGCCGACAAGGTCAACGTGGACGGCGGCGCCATCGCCGTCGGTCATCCGCTGGGTGCCTCGGGCGCGCGCATCGTGCTGCACCTCGCGCTCGAGCTGGCACGCCGCGGCGGCGGCACCGGCGCCGCCGGGCTGTGCGGCGCCGGCGGCCAGGGCGACGCGCTCATCATCACGGTGCCCGGGAAGTAGTCGCATGAACGAGTCCTTCGCCTCCAAGCTCGTCACCGTCTTCAAGGTCGTCGCCTTCGCGGAGGCGCTCACCTGGGTGTGGCTGCTCATCGGCATGTACGGCAAGTGGATCGGCGGTGATGAGGAGGCGGTGGCCAAGCCGGGGATGACCCACGGCATCGTCTTCGTCGTGCTGGTGGTGTTCACGCTCGCCGTGGCCTACGCCCGGAAGTGGGACGCCCGGACGGTGCTGCTCGGCCTGATCGCCACGGTGCTGCCGTTCTGCTCGGTGGTGTTCGAGGTGTGGGCGCAGCGCGCCGGTAAGCTCGACGCCCCGGCGGCGGTGCCGGCGGAATCCGTCGGCGCGATCGGCCGATAGATCGCCGCGGTGCCCGGCCTGCCGGTACGTTGAGTCGCTGACGGACGCTCTGGAGAGGCGGGTCTGATGGTGGACATCCTGGGCGGGCTGCCCGGAGGCAAGAGGCTCGAGGCCTCCGTGAGCCGGCTCACGGCCACGGCCCGCAACGGCTACGAGGTGCTCACGCAGGGCGGGCTCGAGACCGGGGCCAAGCCGTCCCAGTACGCCGTGGTCGAGCGGTCGCCGATGTACCGGCTGCGGCGCTACTTCGCCGCCGGCGCGCCCGCGCCCGCGGACGACGACCGGCCCGCGATCCTGCTGGTGCCGCCGATGATGGTCGACGCCAACGTCTTCGACGTCACGCAGACCAACGGCGCCGTCTCGGTGCTCCGGCGCGCCGGGCTCGACCCCTGGGTCATCGACTTCGGCGCGCCCGATCGCGAGGAGGGCGGCCTCGAGCGCAACCTCGCGGACCACGTGGTCGCGATCTCCAAGGCCATCGACCGGGTCGTCGCCCATCGCGGCCGGGACGTCTACGTCGGCGGCTACTCCCAGGGCGGCATGTTCTGCTACCAGGTGGCCGCCTACCGGCAGTCGAGGTCCATCGCCGGCCTGGTCACCTTCGGCAGCCCCGTGGACATCTCCGCGGGCCTGCCTCTGGGCGCCCCGCCGGCGCTGGTCAACAAGGGCGCCGAGTTCGTGGCGGACCACATCTTCAACCGCTTCTACCTGCCCAGCTGGATGGTGCAGCGGGGCTTCGAAATGCTCAACCCGGTCAAGGCCGTCCGCTCCCGGATCGACTTCGTCCGCCAGCTGCACGACAGGGACGCGCTGCTGCCCCGCGAGGACCAGCGGCGGTTCCTCGAGGCCGACGGCTGGGTCGCCTACGCGGGCCCCGCGGTGGCGGACCTGCTCAAGCAGTTCGTGGTGCACAACCGCATGCTCACCGGCGGCTTCGTCATCGACGGGGACGCCGTCTCGCTGGCGTCCATCACCTGCCCCGTGCTCGCCTTCGTCGGCCTCTCCGATCAGATCGGTCGCCCCAGCGCGGTGCGCGGCATCCTGCAGGCGGCGCCCAGTGCCGAGGTGTACGAGGCGCAGGTCTCGGCCGGCCACTTCGGGCTCGTCGTGGGCAGCTCGGCCGGCGCGGTCACGTATCCGACGGTGGCGCAGTGGATCCAGTGGCAGGACGGCGACGGCCCGCAGCCGGAGAACGTCGCCCGGATGCAGCCGGACGACGGCCGCGACGTGGGGGTGAACCCGCTGGTCGCCGGCCTCGGCGGCATCGCGACCGTCGGCTTCGTGGCGGCGCGCGACGTGCTCGACGCGGCATCGGGCGCGGCCGCCGGCGCCTCCGCCGTGGCGCGGGAGGTGACCCGCGGCCTGCCGAGGCTGGCCAGGCTGGGCCAGCTGCAGGCGCACACCCAGGTCTCGCTCGGCAAGCTGCTCGCTGAGCAGGCGGCGAGCGATCCCCACGGCGAACTGTTCCTCTACGAGGATCGGGTGCACACCAAGCACGCGGTGAACGAGCGCATCGACCGGGTGGTCTCGGGACTGCTGCAGGTGGGGGTCCGGCAGGGCGAGCACGTGGGCGTGCTGATGCACACCCGGCCGTCCGCCCTCGTGGCGATGGCCGCGCTCTCGCGCCTGGGCGCGGTCGCGGTGCTCCTCCCGCCGGGCACGGACTACGCGGAGGCCCTGCGGCTCGGGGAGGCGTCCTCCGTGGTCACCGACCCGGAGCACGCGCAGGACGCGGTCGCCGTGGCCGAGCGGGTGTTCGTGGTCGGCGGCGGTGACCGCCGCGATCGCCCGGGGGCCGCGCGCCAGGACCTGGCCGCCGAGCTCGTCGACCTGGAGCAGGTCGACCCCGACAACGTGCGGGTCCCGCGCTGGTACCGGCCCGACGCGGGCCTGGGCCGCGACCTCGCCTTCGTGATGTTCTCGGAGGCGGGGGGCCGGCTCCGCGCGAAGCGGGTCACGAACGGGCGGTGGGCCCTGTCGGCGTTCGGCACCGCCTCCGCGGCGCGGCTCTCGCAGAGCGACACCGTCTACTGCCTCACCCCGCTCAGCCACAGCTCGGGATTGATGACCAGCCTGGGCGGCGCCCTGGCAGGCGGCTCCCGGATCGCGCTGACCCGGGATTTCGACCCGGACCGGTTCATGACGGAGGTGCAGCGCTACGGGGTCACCGTGGTCTGCTACACGTGGAACCTGATGCGGGCGGTGCTCGACACCCCGGGCCTGGAGATCCCGCGCTATCACCCGGTGCGGGCGTTCATCGGCTCCGGCATGTCGGCGGAGCTGTCGCGCCGGGTGGCGGAGGCCTTCACCGCGCAGGTGATCGAGTTCTACGCCTCCACCGAGGGCGAGATCGTGCTGGCCAAGGTGCGCGGCGGCAAGCCGGGCGCGAAGGGCCGGCGGCTGCCGGGCAGCGCGGACGTGGCGCTGGTGGACTACTACTTCGACTCGGGCCGGTTCGTCGAGGACGGCGACGGCTTCCTGCAGGAGGTGGCCCAGGGCGAGGTAGGCGTGCTGATCGGCCGGGCCGACCCGGACGTCACGCACCGCGACGTGCTGCTGCGGGGCGTCTTCCGCCCGGGCGACTCCTGGTTCTCCACGGGGCACCTGTTCCGGCGCGACGAGGACGGCGACTACTGGCTGGTCGACGACGTGCGCACCGTCGCCGTCACGGACCGCGGGCCGGTGTACTCGATCCCGATCCGGGACGTGCTCGAACAGCTCGGCCAGGTGGAGCAGGCCGTCGTCTACCAGGTGCCCGGCGAGGAGCCGGGTGCCGCGCCGCGCGTGGTGGCCGCGGTCATCGTGCGCGCCGGCGCGGAGCTCACGGCCGACGACATCAGCAACGCCTTCGCGGGCCGGCACGGCCAGTACCCCGATGCCGTGCACATCGTGCAGGACGTTCCCCTCACCAGCTGGTACCGGCCGCGCCGCGGCGCGCTGGAGGCGATGGGCATGCCGGAGCCGGGCCCCGAGTCGTGGCGGTTCGACACCGACCAGCTGCGCTACCGCTGAAGGGCGCCCGCCGTCCGGTCGGCGCGGGCGGCCATCCGAACGGGCGTGCCAAGATGGAGGGGTGACTACACCTCGAGGCGCATCCAAGCAGGATCAGGAACGGGCACTGCGGACGGCCGCGGCGATGGCGGGAGCGGTCGATCTCTCGGGCCTCAAGGCGCGGGCCGACGCGAGGTCCGCGCAGCAGGCGCGCCCGGCACCGTCGGGCCAGGAGGGGGCGGCGGGCGCCGCGCCCGGTACCGGCGCGCTGGACGTGACCGACCAGAACTTCCCGGTCGAGGTCATCGACCGCTCCGCGAACCGGCTGGTCGTGGTCATCATCATGGCGTCCTACAGCGAGCAGTCGCAGGCGATGGCCGCACTCCTCGGCCGCCTCGCCGCCGATGACGGCGCGCACTGGACCCTCGCGCGGGTCGATGTCGACGGTGCGCCGGGCGTCGCGCAGGCCTTCGGGGCGCAGTCGGTGCCGATGGTCATCGCGGTGGCCGGCGGGCGCGCGGTCACGGCCTTCGCGGGCGCGCAGCCCGAGCCCGCGGTGCGCCAGTGGCTCGACGACGTGCTCGCGCAGCTCCCCCCGGAGTTCGGTGGGGCGGGCGCGGCGGGCGCGGAGCCGGTGGAGGCGCCGTCGGACCCGCGGCGGGAGGCGGCCGAGCAGCTGGCCGCGGACGGCGACTACGAGGGCGCGCGCGCCGCGTACGAGGCGATCCTGCACGCCGACCCGGGCGACGCCGAGGCGGCCGCCGCGGTGAAGCAGATGGCGTTCTTCGCCCGCGCGACGGCGGGGGAGCAGGGGGCGATCGCCCGCGCCGACGCGGCGCCGGGGGCCACCGGCGAGCAGAAGGTGGAGCTGGCGCTCGCGGCCGCCGACGAGGAGCTGCTGACCGGGTCGCCGAAGGGCGCCTTCGACCGGCTGATCGCGGCCATCCGGACCACCGCGGGCGACGACCGTTCCGCGCTGCGCTCCCGGCTGCTGGAGCTGTTCGAGCTGTTCGACCCCGCCGATCCGGTGGTGCTGGCCGCGCGCCGCGACCTGGCGGGCGCGCTGTTCTGAGTGGGGCCGCGGGCTTGCGATACTGAGACTCATGTCTGAACTCGGTCCGTCCCGGCGGGCGGTGCTCGCGGGGCTCGGTGGCCTGGCGGTCGCGGGCGCGCTGGCGGCGTGCGGCGGCTCCGGGACCGGGGCGGGCTCCACGGGCCCGAAGCGCGACCTGCGGGCGTGGTTCCACGAGTACGGCGAGCCCACCGCCCGGGCGGCGCTGGCCCGCTACGCCGCGGAGTACCCGGGTGGCGGCGTGCGGATCAGCGAGTTTCCGGGTGCCGACTACGAGCGGATCGTGACCGATGCGCTGGCGGCCGGCGGCGACGGCCCCGACGTGTTCGAGTTCGCGAACGGCCCCACGATCGACATGATCACCGAAGGCCGGGTCGCGGACCTCACGGGCCTGCTCGGCGACGTGCGCTCGGACTTCACCCCCGCGCTGCTGGACCGGATGACGCATCAGGGCCGCGTCTACGGCATTCCTCAGGTCACTGACGTGCAGTTGCTGGTGTACCGCCCGTCGCTGCTGGCGCAGGCGGGCGTGGTGCCGCCCCGCACGCTCGACGAGCTGGTGTCCGCGGCGCGCACGCTGAACGCGGGCGAGGTCAAGGGGCTGTTCCTGGGCAACGCCGCCGGCGTGGACGTGCTCGGCGGGGTGCTGCTGTGGTCCTCGGGCCACGACTACCTGCAGCCCGATCGCACGCCGGGGTTCGTCGACGAGGAGGTCGCGGCCGGCCTGCGGACCATGCGGAACCTGTTCCTGTCGGGAGCGCTCCTCCTCGAATCGCCGCAGGACTGGTCCGATCCGGCCCCGTTCATCGCCGGCCGCACCGCGATGCAGTGGACGGGGCTGTGGGCGCTGCCGGCGATCCGGGCGGCGCTGGGCGACGACTTCGGCGTGCGGCCGTTCCCCGCGATCGGCGCGAACGGCGGCACCAGCGTGCCCTTCGGCGCGTACGGCGCCGCCGTGAACGCGCACGGCGACGTGGAGCGCGCGCGGGAGTTCGTGCAGTGGCTGTGGGTGCGGCGCACCGATCTCCAGTTGGATTGGGCGCAGAACCACGGGCTGCACGTCCCCGCGCGGCGATCGCTGTTGCCGCAGGCCACGGAGCTCGCGACGGGCGTCTTCGACGAGGCGGCCGACCTGGTGAACACCGTGGGGCACCCGCAGACGCCGCTGCTGTGGACGCCGCGGTGCGCGCAGACGTATCGGGACGCGCTGGACCGGACGATCCGCGGCGGTGCCGACCCGCTGACCG
Organism: Tsukamurella paurometabola; assembly: GCA_040391845.1. Classification (GTDB taxonomy): domain Bacteria; phylum Actinomycetota; class Actinomycetes; order Mycobacteriales; family Mycobacteriaceae; genus Tsukamurella; species Tsukamurella paurometabola_B. The sequence goes on from JBEBXD010000054.1 coordinate 10,126, forward strand.
AGCTGCGGGGTGTGGCGTCGGTGGTCGAACAGGAGCTCGCGCGGTTCCCGCGCTGACCCCGCCGGTGACCGGCGTCACCGTCGTCCGGCGGGGCCGATCCGGACACGCCGGGCGCGGCGATGGGCGGATTCGCTGGATCCATCGGTACCGTCCGCCTAGGCTGAACCGGTTCTACCCGGAACCTGAGCTCCGGGTGAGAGGAGACGACATGTCCGTCACCGAGCATCGCGGTGTGAGCGCTCAGTCCGCACTCGCGATCGCGGGCGCGCGCCTGTTGCTCAAGCCGCTGATCGGCCTGTACCCGGTGCGCTCGTGGTCGCTGCGCCCGCTCGCGCTCGGCGAGGGGCTCGCGAACCTCATCGGCTGGATGCCCGGCGACGTCGAGGTCGATCGGATGGAGCTCGCCGGGGTGCCGGTGGAGCGGCTCGTGCCCACTGCGGGGACGCTGCGGTCGGACACCGCGATCTGCTACTACCACGGCGGGGCCTTCCTGGCCGGCGGCCCGGCCACGCACCGGCGGGTGGCGGCGGCGCTCGCCCGCGCGCTGGGCGTCACCGTCTACAGCGTCGACTACCGGCAGCTGCCGGACGTGGGCGTCGGGACGTCCGTCGACGACGGCTACCGCGTGTACCGCGCCGTCGCGGATTCCGGCCGGTACCGGCAGGTCGCCGTCGGCGGCGACTCGGCGGGCGGCTACGTCTCCGCCAAGGTGGTGGAGCTCGCCCACCTCGACGCCGTGCCCGGACCGGTGGCCTACTTCGGCCTCTCCCCGTTGCTGACGCCCACGGTCGAGGACGGGGACCCGCGCTACGAGATCGACGACGCGTACCTCACCGCGGGCAAGCTCCGCGGGCTGCGCGCCCTCTTCGACCGCGGCCCGGAGCCGCTGCGCGGCCACGACGACGCGACCGAGATCGACCCCGCGGCGTTCCCGGCGGCACTGGTCATCGCCTGCACGCAGGAGATGCTGCGGGTGGACGCCGAGCGGCTGCACGCCCGCCTCGACGGCGCCGGGACGCCGTGCGATCTGCACCTGTACGAGGGCGGCGTGCACGCCTTCCCCGTCCTGGTGGGCGCCACGCCCGAGAGCGCGCAGGCGGTCCAGATCACGAGCCTGTTCCTCGAGGCGGCCTTCGAGGCGCGCCTTCAGCACCGCGCCGCCTGACGCGCGGCCTAGGCTGGGGGCATGCTGCTGCCCCACATCGCGACGCCCGTCCCGCCCGGTTCCGACGGTGAGCCGGCGGTCACGGTGGGTGGTCGCACCCTGACCCGGACCGAGCTGATCGGCGCGAGTACGGCCGTCGCCGAACGGCTCGGCGGCCTCGGCGTCCGCGGCCCGGTCGCGGTCTGGGCGGAGCCGACGCTCGCCACCGTGATCGCGATCGTGGGCGGCATCCGCGCCGGCGTCCCGGTCGTCCCCGTCCCGCCCGATTCGGGCACAGCGGAGATCGCGCACGTGCTCACCGATTCCGGTGCGCAGGCGTGGCTCGGCGCCGCGCCGGAGGAGTCCGCGCAGGCGGGCATGCGCCTGCCCTCGATCCCGGTCCGCGAGCACGCCCGGGGCTGGCACGCGCTGCCGGAGCCGCCGGCCGCGGCGACCGCCCTGATCATGTACACCTCGGGGACCACCGGCGCCCCGAAGGGGGTGCCCATCCGGCGGGAGGCGGTGGCCGCCTGCATCGACGGGCTCGCCGACGCCTGGGGCTGGACGGCCAACGACACCCTCGTGCACGGGCTTCCGCTGTTCCACGTGCACGGCCTGATCCTGGGCGTGGTGGGGCCGCTGCGGGTGGGGAGCCCGCTGATCCACACCGGGAAGCCGACGCCGCAGGCGTACGCGGCGGCGGGTGGCACGATGTACTTCGGGGTGCCCACCGTGTGGTCCCGTATCGCGCGGGACCCGGAATCCGCTGCGGCGCTGCGGGATGCGCGGCTGCTGATCTCCGGCAGCGCCCCGCTGCCCGCGCCCGTGTTCGAGCGGATCCGCGAGCTCACGGGCCACGAGATCGTGGAACGCTACGGCATGACGGAGACCCTGATCACCGTGAGCGCCCGCGCCGACGGCGAGCGCCGCCCGGGCTGGGTGGGCCTGCCCATCACGGGCGTCGAGACCCGGATCCTCGCCGAGTCGGGCGAGCCGGTCCCGCACGACGGTGAGTCGATCGGCGCGCTGCAGGTGCGCGGCCCGATGGTGGGCACCCAGTACCTGGGGCGCCCGGAGGCGACCGCGCAGTCCTGGGTGGGCGAGGGCTGGTTCGACACGGGCGACGTGGCGGTGATCGACGCCACCGGGTTCCACCGCATCGTGGGCCGCGCGTCGACCGATCTGATCAAGACCGGCGGCTTCCGGGTGGGCGCCGGGGAGATCGAGGCGGCGCTGCTGGGGCATCCCGACGTCCGCGAGGCGGCTGTCGTCGGGCTCCCGGACGAGGACCTGGGGCAGCGGCTGGTCGCGTTCGTCGTGACCGACAGTGCGCCGCACACCGATTCCGGTGCCGCACTCATCGCGTTCGTGGGGGAGACCCTGAGTGGGCACAAGCGGCCCCGGGAGATCCGCTTCGTCGAGGACCTCCCGCGCAACCCGATGGGCAAGGTGCAGAAGAAGCTGCTGCTGGACTGAGGCGGTGCGCCGGCGGTCAGCCGTGGTGCGGGCCGGCCGCGTCCAGGATGAAGTCGTGCATGCGGCGGGTGGCCGGCGCGAGCGTCTCGGTGGCGCGGGCCAGGGCGATCGCGCGCCGGTGCACCCCGGCCAGCGGCACCTCCCGCACCCCCGACGGTGCGCGCTGGTCGTGCGGCAGCAGCGCGACGCCGAGGCCCCGGGCGACCAGTTCCGCGATGGTGCCGAACTCGCTCACCTCCAGCGTGATGTTCGCCTCGAATCCCGCATCGGCGCACCACTTCTCGGTCATCGTTCGCAGGTGGTAGGCGGGCGGGTTGGCGATGAAGGTGGCGCGCCGCAGCTGCTGTAGGCGGATCGATTCCGCGCCGGCGAGAGGGTGCCCGTCGGGGAGGATCGCCAGCACGTCCTGGGTGCCGATGAAGGTGTGCGGCAGCCGGTCGGGCGGGGGGATCGTCACGGCCAGGTCGAGCGATCCGTGTTCGAGTCCGGCGGCGAGCTCCGCGCCGTGGGCCTGGACCAGGGTCACGGTGATGCCCGGGTGCTCGCGCCGGAAGCCCGCGAGCAGGTCCGGGATCCAGCCGGTGCCCATCGTGAGCGGGAACCCGAACCGCACGGTGCCGTGGTCGCCGTCCGCGCGGCCGGTCGCCTCGTCCACGGCCGTGCGCAGGTCGTGCAGCGGCCCGCGCAGGCGCCGGGCGAGGTCCCGTGCCTGCGGCGTCAGGCGCACGGTGCGGCCGGTGCGGATCACCAGCGGCACCCCCAGCTCGGACTCCAGGGTGTGGATGCGGCGGCTCATGGAGGACTGTGGGACGCCGAGGGATTCGGCGGCGCGGGTCATGTGCCCGTCGTTCTCCGCGAGCGCGGCCAGGGCCTGCAACTGCGGGGCGAGCACGGCCAGCCAATCATCCATGATCGGATCATACCGGTGCGAAGAATCATTGGACGGATTGATGATCGCGGGGCGAGAGTGGACTCACGCACCCCATCGAAGGAGGACCGGATGACCACCACCGAGAGATTCGACGCGGACCTCGTCCTGATCGGCGGAGGGATCATGTCCGCCACACTCGGCGCGATGCTCGCGGACCTCGCCCCGGACCGACACGTGGTGCTGCTCGAGCGGGCGGACGAGCTCGCCACCGAGAGCAGCGGCCCGTGGAACAACGCGGGCACGGGCCACAGCGGCTTCTGCGAGCTCAACTACATGCCCGACCCGGAGGACGGCACGAAGCCCCTGGCGATGGTCGAGCAGTTCCGGCGCTCGAGGGCCTGGTGGGACCGGCTCGTGGCCGCCGGCCGCCTGGACGGCGACTTCCTGCACGAGACGCCGCACCTCGACGTGGTGTTCGGCGAGCGCGACATGGCCTACCTGCGCCGCCGGTTCGAGACGCTGCACGCCCACCCCGAGTTCGCCGCGATGGAGTACACCGAGAACCCGGAGACCATCCGTCGGTGGGCCCCGCTCGTGATGGAGGGCCGCGGCCCCGAGTCCATGTGGGGCCGCATGGCCGCGACCCGGCACCCCGGCGGCACCGACGTGGACTTCGGCGCCCTCACCCGCGGCCTCACCACGATCATCACCGACGCCGGCGGCGAGGTGCGCCGCGGGCACGAGGTGAAGCGCCTGCGGCGCACGCTCGCCGGGTGGACGGTGCGCGGCCGGGGCCCGCAGGGCCGGTTCGAGATCCGTGCCCGCCGGGTGTTCGTCGGCGCGGGCGGCGCGGCGCTGGGCCTGCTGCAGAGCGCGGGCATCCCCGAGGTGCGCGGCTACGCGGTGCTCCCGGTCGGCGCGGCGTTCCTGCGCTGCTCCGATCCGGAGGTGGCCCGCCGGCTCGACGGGAAGGTCTACGGGCAGGCCGCGATCGGCGCCCCGCCCATGTCCGTGCCGCACCTGGACCGCCGGTACGTCGACGGCCGCGACCACTTGATGTTCGGCCCGTACGCCACGTTCAGCACCAAGCTGCTGCGGCACGGCCGGCTCACCGACTTCTTCACCACGCTGCGGCCCGGCAACCTGCCCGTGATCGCCGCCGCGATGGCGCAGAACCTCTCGTTGGTGCGCTATCTGGTGACCGAGCTCGCCGCCGGGAAGCGGAAGAAGTTCGCGCAGCTGCAGCGGTACTACCCCGACGCCGATCCGGCGCAGTGGGAGCTCATCCCGGCGGGCCAGCGCGCGCAGCTGGTGGCCCCCGATCCGCGGCGCATCGGCGTCCTGCAGCAGGGAACCGAGCTGGTCACCGGCGCGGACGGCACCATCGCGGGCCTCCTCGGCGCCTCGCCCGGCGCGAGCACCGCGGTCCCGATCATGGAGGAGCTGCTGCGCCGCTGGGGCCTCGCCGAGGCCGCGGACGCGGCTGCAAATGTCGCGCAGGCGTAGCCCGGCCGGCACGCGATGTGCTTTCCTCGTATGGGCGATCCGCCCGAATCCGGTTCCGAGCCCAAGGAGGCCCGCCATGAATGGCTCCCTCGTCATCGCCCCGGTGGTCCTGTCCGCCGCGCTCGCACTGGCCGCCTGCGGCGGCGGGTCCGACGACGCGTCGGACACCACCGCGACGCACCCCGAGTCCCACTCCGGTTCGCACACCATGGTCACGGTGGACGGTAAGGACCTGACCGGCGTCGACCTCAGCCACGTCGGCTGCACCAGGCAGGGCGACAGCATCGTGATCGGCTCGGGCGGATCGAGCGGCGGCGTGGGAGCCACCCTCAAGGCGGGAGACCCGCCCACCGTGCAGGCGGTGGCGATCACGGTCGACGGCACCGCGCTCGCGGTCGGCCCGGGCGTCGGGGAGGCGAAGGTCGCCGTGGACGGCAAGACCTACACGATCACCGGGAAGGCCCAGGGCGGAAGCCTGTCCAACGTGTCGGCGGGCATCGTCACGAAGGAGTTCGAGATCATGGTCACCTGCGACTAGGCCGACCCGCGGCGGGCCGCGGCGACGGCCTCGGCCGGGTCCCCGCGCCACGGCTCGCCGTGGCCGGGGGCCAGCACGCCCGCGTCGGCGGCGCCGATCGCGTCCAGCGTTCGCGCCGTCCGGCCGGGGTCGTGGCTGAAGAAGCGCGGCAACAGTTGTGGCCCCGTCGCCCCGGAGAGCGGGTGCCCGGTGACCAGCGCGTCGCCCGTCGCCACCACCCCGCCGCTAAGCAGGAACGCGGTATGACCGGAGGTGTGACCGGGGCAGGCCAGCGGCACCGGGGCGCCCGGAAGGTCCAGCGGCGCACCGTCGTCCGGCGGCGTGAACGCCTCCGCGTACGGCATCGCGACGTGCCCGAGCGCGCCGACGCGCGCGACGTCGGCCATCCACCGCAGCGTCCGCGGCCGCCACGCGATCGGCAGGAGGTCCAGCGGCGCCGCCTGCTCGTGGCTCTCGCCCCGCGCATGCGCCAGCTCGTCCGGGTGCACGAGAACCGGTGTGCCGTACCTCTCGTGCAGTTTCGCGACGCCGGCCACGTGGTCGATGTGCGCGTGCGTCACCAGGATCGCCCGGACGTCCTGCGGGCGGCGGCCGATCGAGGCCAGTGCCGCCTCCACCCGGTCCGCGTCGCCGGCCCATCCCGCGTCGATCAGGGTGACGTCGGCACCGTCGACCAGGGCGAGGAAGTTGACGTGCGTACCGGTGCCGAACCAGACGCCGTTCGCGAGCTCGCGCATCACTTCTCGGCGGCCGGCTGCCCGTCGAAGGTCAGCCAGACGGCCGAGTTCGGGCCGAGCACCACCTCCACGGACGCCTCGCGGCCGTGCCAGGACCGCTGCTGCGCCGCGACCCCGCCCATGTTGCCGGCGCCGGAGCCCTCGTAGTCGGTGGAATCGGTGTTGAGGATCTCCCGCCACGCGCCGGCGAAGGGCACCCCCACGCGGTAGCGCTCGTGCGTCTGCCCCGAGAAGTTGTACAGGCACAGCACCACGGAACCGTCACTGCCCCAGCGCAGGAAGCTCAGGACGTTGTTCTGCGAGTCGTTCGCGTCCACCCACTCGTAGCCCGACGGGGTGGTGTCCTGGCTCCACAGCGCGGGGTGCGCCCGGTACGCGGCGTTGAGGTCGCGGGTCAGCGACTGGATCCCGGCGTGCAGCTCGCCCTCCCAGCCGTCGAGGCTCTCCCAGTCGAGGGAGCGCTCCTCGGACCACTCCCGGACCTGGCCGAACTCCTGCCCCATGAACAGCAGCTGCTTGCCGGGATGGCCCCACATGTACGCGAGGAGCGCGCGCACGCCCGAGGCCTTGGTCCGGGCGTCGCCCGGCATCCGGGTCCACAGCGTGCCCTTGCCGTGCACCACCTCGTCGTGGCTGATCGGCAGCACGAAGTTCTCGCTCCACGCGTACATCAGCGAGAACGTGACCTCGTGGTGGTGGAAGGACCTGTGCACCTGATCGCGACCCAGGTAGCCCAGGGTGTCGTGCATCCAGCCCATGTTCCACTTCATGGTGAAGCCCAGGCCGCCGAGGTTCGTCGGGCGGGTCACGCCGGGCCAGCTGGTGGACTCCTCCGCCACTGTCACGACGCCGGGGAACAGCTTGTGCACCGTGGCGTTCATCTCCTGCAGGAACTCCACCGCCTCCAGGTTCTCGCGGCCGCCGTGCACGTTGGGCGTCCAGCCGCCCTCGGGGCGGGAGTAGTCCAGGTACAGCATCGACGCGACCGCGTCCACCCGCAGGCCGTCGATGTGGAACTCGTCGAACCAGTACAGGGCGTTCGCCACGAGGAAGTTCCGCACCTCGCGCCGGCCGAAGTCGAAGACGTAGGTGCCCCAGTCCAACTGCTCGCCCCGCTGCGGGTCGCCGTGCTCGTACAGCGGCGCACCGTCGAACCGGGCCAGCGCCCACGCGTCCTTGGGGAAGTGCGCGGGCACCCAGTCCACGATCACGCCGATGCCGCGCTCGTGCAGCACGTCGACGAACTCGCGGAAGTCGTCGGGCGTGCCGAACCGGGAGGTGGGCGCGTAGTAGGAGGTCACCTGGTAGCCCCAGGAACCGCCGAACGGGTGCTCCGCCACCGGGAGCAGCTCCACGTGGGTGAAGCCGATCTCCGTGACGTAGTCGGCCAGCTCCCGCGCCAGGTCCAGGTAGCTCAGCCCCTGCCGCCAGGAGCCGAGGTGCACCTCGTAGGTGCTCATGGGCCGGTCGGTGGGGACCTGCCTGGCTCGCTCGGCGATCCACGCGGCGTCCCGCCACTGATGGGTGCTGTGCGTGACGACCGAGGCCGTCGCCGGGGGCACCTCGGTGCGCCTGGCCATGGGATCGGCCTTCTCGACCGTGCCGCCGCCGGAGGTGAAGATCCGGAACTTGTAGGCGGCGCCGTCGCCGACGCCCGGCACGAAGACCTCCCACACGCCGGAGGAGCCGAGCGTGCGCATCGGGTAGGACTCGCCGGACCAGTACTCGAAGTCCCCGATCACGGTGACGCCGCGGGCGTTCGGCGCCCAGACCGCGAACGAGGTGCCTGTCACTTCGCCGTCGGGCGTGGTGTAGCTGCGCAGGTGGGCGCCGAGGACGTCCCAGAGCCGCTCGTGCCGGCCCTCGGAGATCAGGTGCTGATCGAGCTCGCCGATCGTGGGCAGGAAGCGGTAACCGTCCGCGACCAGTACGCTGCCGGAGGGGTAGAGCACCTCGTACCGGTAGTCGGCGAGGTCGGTGATCGGCACCTCCGTGCCCCACAGCGCGCCCTGTAGCTGCGCCATCGGGTACCGCTCGCCGCCGATCACGGCGGCGACCGCGGTGGCGCCGGGCTTGAGTGTGCGCAGCACCGTGCCGCGCGGGGTGGGGTGCGCGCCCAGGATCGCGTGCGGATCGTGGTGGTCGCCGGACAGCAGGCGCGCCACGGTGTCGGCATCGACTGCCGCTGCCGCTGCGGGGTTCTCGGTCATCGCGTCAACCTTCCTCGGTGGTTCTGCGGAGCGGGAATCGGTTCCGCCGCTAGGGCTCGCGGTAGGACAGATCGCGGCGCTGCCGCGGGTCGAGCTGGGGCAGGACGAGGATGTGGGCCACGTTGCGCCACGGTTCGAGGCGGACGAAGTTCGCCTGGCCCCACTGGTAGACCTCGCCGGAGACCTCGTCGCGCACCGCGAACCGCTCGTGCCAATCGCGGCCGAGGGCGGGCAGGTCCAGCCACACGGTGCCCGCCTCCGCGCCGAAGGGGTTGAGGTTCACCACCACCAGCACCAGGTCGCCCGTCGACGCGTCGTGCTTGCTGTAGGCGATGAGCGACTCGTTGTCGACCGCGTGGAAGTGCAGGTTCCGCAGCTGCTGCAGCGCCGGGTGGCGGCGACGGATCTCGTTGAGCCGGGTGATCCACGGCTCCAGCGATTCGCCGCGGCTCTGCGCCGCCTTGAAGTCACGGGGCCGCAGCTCGTACTTCTCGGAATCGAGGTACTCCTCGCTGCCCTCCCGCACGGCCAGGTGCTCGTAGAGTTCGTACCCGGAGTACATGCCCCAGCTGGGGGAGAGGGTGCCCGCGAGCGCCGCCCGGATGGCGAACATGCCCGGACCGCCGTGCTGCAGGCTCTCGTGCAGGATGTCCGGCGTGTTCACCCAGTAGTTGGGGCGGCAGAAGTCGGCGTTCGCGGCGTGCTCGCGGGCGAACTCCTCCAGCTCCCACTTCGCGGTGCGCCAGGTGAAGTAGGTGTAGCTCTGGGTGAAGCCGAGCTTCCCGAGTCCGTACATCCGGGCCGGGCGGGTGAACGCCTCGGCCAGGAACAGCACGTTCGGGTTCACCTTCTTCACCTCGGTGATCAGCCACTCCCAGAAGTCCGGCGGCTTGGTGTGCGGGTTGTCCACCCGGAAGATCTCGACCCCGCGCTGCACCCAGTAGAGGGTGACCCGCAGCAGTTCGCGGTAGATCCCCGTGCGGTCCTCGTCGAAGTTGATCGGATAGATGTCCTGGTACTTCTTCGGCGGGTTCTCCGCGTAGGCGATGGTGCCGTCCGGCAGCACCGTGAACCACTCGGGATGCGCTGCGGCCCAGGGGTGATCGGGCGCGGCCTGGAACGCCAGGTCCAGGGCCACCTCCATGCCCAGGTCGCGGACGCGCTGCGCGAAGTAGTCGAAGTCCTCCACCGTGCCGAGGCCCGGATCCACGGCGTCGTGTCCGCCCGCCGCCGAGCCGATCGCCCAGGGCGAACCCACGTCGCGCTCGTCGGGCGTCAGGGTGTTGTTGCGGCCCTTGCGATTCACGGTCCCGATCGGGTGGATCGGCGGGAGGTAGACGATGTCGAAGCCCATATCGGCGATGCGGGGCAGGTCCTCGGCCGCGGTGAGGAACGTCCCGTGCACGGGACGGCCCTCGGCGTCCCATCCGCCGGTGGAGCGGGGGAACAACTCGTACCAGGAACCGAACAGCGCGCGCGTGCGGTCCACCCACACCCGGTAGGTGCGCGACTTGGTGATCAGCTCCCGCACCGGGTACTGCTGCAGCAGCCGGGTGATATCGGGATGCAGTGCGGCGCCGGTCCGTTCGACCAGGCTCCTGTCGCCGTCGCGCAGCGCCGCCGCGGCGGCGAGGACGGCGGGCCGGTCGGCGTCGGGCACGCCGGGCGCGGCGCGCTCGAGCAGGCGGGCGCCGATCTCGAGGTCGTTGGCGAGCTCCGCCGGGCCCTGGCCCGCGGCGAGCTTCTTCTGCACGGCGTCCCGCCAGGTGGTGGCGGGATCGGACCAGCCCTCGATGCGCAGCGACCAGTAGCCGGGCAGGTCCGGCCGGAACAGCGCGTGGAACCGATCCGGTTCGGCCGCCGGGGACATCCGGATGTAGGTGGTGCCGCCGTCCGGGCCGGTCACCACGACGGATCCGGCGACCGCGTCGTGGCCCTCGCGCCACACGGTGGCCGAGACCGGTACCACCTCGCCGACGACCGCTTTGCTCGGATACTGACCGCACGACACCACCGGTGCGATGTCGTCGATGCCGATGCGCCCTGTCACCGCATCAACGGTAGTCGACGGGGCCGGATCACGGGCGGGTACTCCGGGCTCGTGCAGGGCCCAACACGACCGGGCCCGAGTGCCCTTCCGAATGTGTCCGGAACGGCCCGCATGCGGGGGTCTCAGCGCTGCGCGAGGCGCTCGAGCGCGGCCACGGCGGTGCTCCGGTCCGCGGTCTCCCAGAACGGGGGCAGGGAGGCGCGCAGGAACCCGCCGTAGCGGGCCGTCGCGAGCCGCGAGTCGAGCACGGCCACCACGCCCTTGTCCTCGGTCGAGCGCAGCAGCCGGCCCACGCCCTGGGCCAGCAGCAGCGCGGCGTGCGTGGCCGCCACGGCCATGAAGCCGTTGCCGCCCCGCGATTCGACGGCCCGCTGGCGCGCCGTCAGGAGGGGATCGTCGGGGCGGGGGAAGGGGATCCGGTCGATCAGCACCAGCGAGAGCGAGGGCCCGGGCACGTCGACGCCCTGCCACAGGCTGAGCGTGCCGAACAGGGAGGTCGCGGGGTCCGCGGCGAAGTCCCGCACCAGCTGGCCGGTGTTGCCCTCGCCCTGGCACAGGATCGGCGCGTCCACCCGCTCGCGCAGGGCCTGGGCGGCGGCCTTCGCGGCGCGGGTGGAGCTGAACAGACCCAGGGTGCGTCCCCCGGCGGCGGTCAGCAGGGCCTCGATCTCGTCGAGGATCGCGGGCGCCGGCCCGTCCCGGCCGGGCGGCGGCAGCTTCGTGGCCACGTCCAGGATCCCCGAGCGGGGGTAGTCGAACGGCGAGCCCACGTCGAGGTGGCTCCACTCGATCGCCGTGTCGGGTTTCGCGCCGGTCGCGAGCGCCGGGTCCCGGCCGGGTTCGCGCGGCGCCGCGCCGTCCGCGCGGGGCAGGCCCCACGATCCGGCGACGGTGTCGAAGGCGCCGCCCACCGCGAGCGTGGCGGAGGTGAGGATCACCGTCGACTCGCCGAACAGGCGGGTGCGCAGCAGGCCGGCGACCGAGAGGGGCGCGACGTACAGCGCGCGCCGGAAACCGCCGCCGCGCACCGGGACGTCGGAGGTCCACACCACGTCGCGGCGCTTGGCCTCGTCCGGTTCGTCGAACGCGGTGAGCACGCGGACCGCGGTGTCGTGCACGTCGTCCAGGGCGGTGAGCGCGGCGCTGCGGGCCGCGGCCGCGTCGGAGTCGAGGTTCGCCCCGCGTGCGGGGCCGACGGCGGTGCGGGTGGCCCAGGCGGCGTCCCGGACGGCGGCCAGGGCGGGGCCGGCACCGTCGGGCAGGCCGAGCCAGCGGCGGGTGCCGGACGCGTCCAGCAGCTGGGTGAGCCCCTCCGAGGCGGCGACGAGCGAGTCGGCGATCTCCTCCTCGACCAGCTTGCCCGCGCGGCGCGCGGCCGCCGCGACGACGGTGCCCGTGAGCTCGGCGGTCGCGACGGAGGTCACCCGGTCCACCAGCTCGTGCGCCTCGTCCACGATGACGGCGTCGTGCTCGGGCAGCACCTTCACCTCGGTCATCGCGTCGATCGCGAGCAGGGCGTGGTTGGTGACCACCACGTCCACCTGCCCGGTGCGCTTGCGCGCCGCCTCGGCGAAGCAGTCCTGCCCGTAGGTGCAGTTGGTGGCGCCGATGCACTCGCGGGCGCCGACGCTGACCAGCCGCCACGACTGATCGCCGACGGCGGGCGTGAGCTCGTCCCGGTCGCCCGTCTCGGTATCGCTGCTCCACTCCCGCAGGCGCTTCATCTCCCGGCCCAGGCGCGAGGCGGCGAACGGGTCGAAGAGCTCCTCGCTGTCCGGCTCCGAGGCCACGGAGCTGTGCAACTTGTTGAGGCAGAGGTAGTTTCCGCGACCCTTGAGGATGGCGAACTCGGGTTCGCGGCCCAGGTCCTTCTTCAGCGCCTTCGCCAGCCGCGGCAGGTCCCGGTCGACGAGTTGCTGCTGCAGGGCGATGGTGGCGGTGCTCACGACCACCGTCCTGCCGGAGGTCACGGCGTGCCGGATCGCGGGCACGAGGTAGGCCAGCGACTTCCCGGTGCCGGTGCCGGCCTGCACCGCGAGGTGTTCGCCGGTGTCGAGGGAGTGCGCGACCGCCGCGGCCATCCGCACCTGGCCGTCGCGCCGCGTGCCGCCGAGCGCGGTGACCGCGGCGTCGAGGAGCTTCGGCACGATGGGCGGTTCGGTCACCCGGGGAGTCTAGCGGTCGGGCGGGGTGACGATCTCGCATCGCGGCGCGGTGGCGCGGGCGAGCCGCCGGTCGAGCGTCACCAGGGGGCACTCCAGCAGTTCGGCGACGGCGACGTAGGCGGCGTCGTACGTGGTCACGTTCGCGCGGAGCTCCCACGCGCGGGCCGCGATCCGATCGAACGGGACGGATTCGAGCAACGGCAGACGGATGAGCTCCGCGAGCGCGTGCGCGCCGGTGTCCGCGTCGATCGCCCCGTGGGCGACGACCCTCCGGATGATGTTGCCCACTTCGAACTGCATCAGGTGCGGCGCTGCGATCTCGCCGGCAGCCACCATCGCGGTGGCCCAATCCCGGTGATCATCGACGCCGAGCAATGTGGACGCGACCACGGAGGCGTCGACGACCTGCGTCACCTGCTCCGGTCCTCGTCGAGAATTGCGAGGATCAGCTCGGAGGTGACCGTCGACTTCATGGTCATGCGGCGCTCGCGAACCTCGTCGATCCACTCCTCCATGTCGGGCTGCTCGGCGGTCCGCCGCGCCAGGCGCAGCATGTACTCCTGGAGCGACTGGCCGCGGCGCGCGGCGCGGGCCGCGAGCTCGTCGCGTGTCTCCTCGGGCACGTTCCGGATGGTGATGGTGGTCATACAGTTATCTTATCGGCCGTGCATGCAGAATGCATGCACGGCTGTCATCGGGCGCCTACAGGTGCGGGCCGCCGGTTCCGTAGCTCTCGCGCTGATGGGCGTGCAGCAGGCGGGTGAACTCCGCGGCGTCGCCCGCGACGGCGGCGGCGAGAACGGCCCGGTGGTCCGCGAGCACCTGGTCGGCGTCGCCGGCGATCCGGCCGGCCTGGTGGGTCAGCGAGAACCGCTGCCGATCGCGCAGGTGCGCGTAGGTCGCGGACATCAGCCGGTTGTCGGCGAGGTCGACGAACGCGCTGTGGAAGGCCATGGCGGCCTCCGCGAACGCGGGGAAGTCCCCGGCGCGCAGGGCGCGCTCCTGCTCGGCGAGGTTGGACCGCATGCGCGCGGCGAGGTCGCGCCGTGCCGCCGCGTCGGCGTGGAACACGCCCGCGGACTCCAGCGCGAGCCGCACCTGCGCGGATTCGCGGATCTCCCGCGGCGTCAGCCCCTGCACCTGCGCGCCGCGCTGCGGGTAGATCCGCACCCATCCCTCGTCCTGGAGGCGTGCGAGGGCGGCCCGCACGGGGGTGCGGCTCATCGCGAGCTCGGTCGCGAGGGCGTTCTCGCTGAGCATGGTGCCGGGCGCGAGCTCCCCGCCGACGATCGCGTCGCGGAGGTGCGCGTGGGCGCGTTCGGCGGCGCTGGGCGCGCCGTCGGCTGCGGGCATGACGCTCCTCGGCTCGGGTTTCGCGGGGACCTCTGGACAGTACCCGCACCATTAGGATACAACTTGGATACAAGATGGGAAGGTGAGCGGATGGTCGTGGGTGCCGGGGTCGTGACCGAGGAGACGCGTGCGCGCGTGCAACGCAGGACCCTCGCGGTGGTGATTGCCGGCCAGGTGCTGGGCGGCGCCGGGCTCGCGGCGGGGGTCACCGTGGGGGCGCTGCTCGCCCAGGACATGCTGGGATCGGCCACGCTCACCGGGCTCCCCGTCGCGCTGTTCACCTTCGGGTCGGCCTTCGCCGCCTACCTGGTCGGGCGGCTCAGCCTGCGGGCCGGCCGCCGCGCCGGGCTCGCGGCGGGCTTCGGGGCCGGCGCCGCCGGCGCCGCCGGCGTGGTGCTGGCGGCGGCCATCGGCAGTGTGCCGCAGCTGTTCGCCTCGTTCCTCGTGTACGGCGCGGGAACCGCGACCAACCTGCAGGCCCGGTACGCCGGTACCGATCTCGCGACGCCCGCGCGGCGGGCAACGGCGGTGAGCCTCGCGCTGGTCTCCACGACGCTCGGCGCCGTCGCGGGCCCGAACCTGGTCGCTCCGCTGGGCGTGCTCGCCGTGCGGCTGGGGCTTCCCGCGCTGGCGGGGCCGTTCCTGCTCGCCGCGGTCGCGTACGCGGCCGCCGGGGCGGTCCTGCTGGGCCTGCTGCGGCCGGACCCGCGGCTCCTCGCCCGCCGGCTCGGCGCCGCCGGGCGCGCCGCGCCGGCGGGGGCGCGGGGCGGGGTCCGCCCGGAGGCGTACCTCGGCGCGGCGGTGATGGTCGTGACCCAGACCGGCATGGTCGCGGTGATGACCATGACTCCGGTGCACATGCAGGCGCACCACCACGGCCTCGGCGCCGTGGGCATGGTGATCGGCCTGCACATCGCGGGGATGTACCTGCCCTCGCCGATCACGGGCCTGCTCGTCGACCGCCTGGGCCGGCTGCCGATGGTGGTGGCGTCGGGCGCGGTGCTCGTGGCGGCGGGTCTGCTCGCCGCGTTCGGCCCGGGCGCGAGCATCTGGGCGAACATCGTGGCGCTGGTCCTGCTCGGGCTCGGCTGGAACATCGGGCTGGTGGCCGGCACCGCGCTCGTCGTGGACGGGACCGGGCTCGCCGACCGGGCGCGGGTGCAGGGCAAGGTCGACGTGCTCATCGCTCTCGCCGGGGCGGGCGGCGGGCTCGCGTCCGGCGTCGTGGTCTCGGCGTGGACCTATCCCGCGCTGGGGCTGGGCGTCGCGGCGCTCACGGTGGTGGCGCTCGGCGCCGCGGTCTCGTTCTGGCGGCCCGCCGCGGACTGATCGCCGTCGAGGTGGGCCAGCAGGGTGCGCGCCATCGCGCCCGCCGCGGCCGACGGTGCCGCCCGGGTCGCGAGGGAGAGGGAGGTGCGCGCGGAACGGGCGAGCGGCACCGTCGCCGAGCGCGGGCGCCCGCCCGCCATGGAGTCGGGGGGGAGGGCGGCCCCCGCGCCGGGGGCGGGCCGCGGGGGCCGCGGGGGGGGGGTGGGGGGGGGGGGGGGGGGGGCAGGGGGGGGGGGCCCCCCCCCCGGGGGGGGGGCGCCCGCCCGCCATGGAGTCGGTGAGCACGGCGACCCCGGCGCCGTGCTCGGCCAGCGCCAGCAGCGATTCGGGGGAGTGCGCCAGCACCGCGGGGGTGACGACGGTGCGCTCGGCGGCGCAGGTCGCGGTGAACGCGGCGTGCACGCCCGTGCCGGGCGGAAGGCACAGCACCGTCGTCCCCGCCAGGTCGGCGCAGCTGACGGATTCCCGTGCGGCCCAGGCGTGATCCTTCGGAACGGTGATGGTGAGGGGCTCGCGGATCAGGCGCCGCGCCGCGAATTCCTCCGGCAGCGGCGCGGCGTGCGCGACGAGCGCCACGTCGAGCTCGCCCGCGGCGAGGCTCGCGACCAGGTCGTCCGAGTTCCCCTCGGCCACGTCGACGGTGACCGCCGGGTGGGCCTCGCGGAACGCGGCGAATCCCGCGAGGTAGCCCGGGATGGTGCAACCGATCACGGTGCCCAGGCGCACGTGCCCGCGCACCACGCCGGTCAGCTCGTCCGCCGCGGTGCGGATCGCATCGACGGCGGCGAGCGCGGCGCGGGCGCGGGGGAGCAGCTGCGCGCCCTCGGGCGTGAGCCGCACGGCGCGCGTGCCCCGGTCCAGCAGGCGGTGCCCCAGCTCCCGTTCGAGCTTTCCCACCTGCGCGGAGACCCCGGACTGGGCGACGTGCAGGGCCTCGGCCGCGGCGGTGAACGAGCCGCGGTCGACGACCGCGACCAGGTAGCGCAGCTGATGAAGTTCCATACTCGGCGATGCTAGCTACCATCTGTACCAGCTGCTGGACTTCTGGGGCCGATGGTCGCAGGGTGGATGCATGACTGAGAACACGAACCCCCGACAGATCGCCGAGACGTACTTCCAGTGCTGGGAGAACAAGGATTTCGCGCCGCTGCGCCCGTACCTCGCCCCCGACTGCGCCTTCCGCGGCGTCTTCGGCGTCGCCCACGGCCCCGACGAGTTCCTGCAGGGCCTGAGCGGGATGGCGCAGGGCACCGACTCGGTGCGGGTGCGCGCCCGGCTCGCCGATGAGCAGGACGTGATCACGTGGTTCGACCTGGCCATGGGCGGGGCGCCGGCCACCGCGGTCGCCAACTGGACGCACGTGGAGAACGGCCTGATCACCGAGGTGAACGTCACCTTCGACCCGCGCGAGATCCTCGCCGCGTCGGCCTGAGTCCCGTACCCCGGGCGATACGCTGGCCCGATGACGCAGACCGAGGGCCGCCGCTACAGCGGCGCGACAGCCGCGGCCCGGCGCGAGGAGCGCCGGGCCCGCTTCCTCGACGCCGCGTTCACCGTGGTCGCCCGGGACGGGGTGGCCGCGGTGAGCGCGCGCTCGCTGTGCGCGGAGTCGGGGCTGCACGCGCGGTACTTCCGCGAAGCGTTCGACTCGCCGGACCAGGTGCTGACGGAGGCCTTCGACGCGATGGCCGAGGCGGTGATGGCCGCGGTGGCGGCGGCGATCGACGCGGTGCCGGACGACGCCGGCGACGGCGTGGAGCGGAAGGTGCGGGCCGGCGTGCACGGATCCCTCGTCGCGATGGACTCCGATCCGCGCCGGTCCGCGCTGTTGATGAGCGCGGACGTCCATCCCGGACTGCGCGATCGGCGCGAGGCGCTGATCGACCTCCTGGCCGGGGCGATGGCGGCGCAGGCGGCGGAGATCCTCGACGACCCTCCGGAGCCGGCCGACGCGCTGCTCTCGGCCCGGATCATCGCCGTGGGCGGGATGCACCTCGCGATCGCCGCGCGGGCCGGCCGCATCGAGGCCTCGCCGGCCGTGGTCGAGGACATCATGGTGGGCGGCATCCTCAGCAACAGCGAGCTCTCGGCGGTGCTCCGGCGCGTGCGGGCGCAGTCCGGGTAGGCGCGGAGGAAGTCCGTCCGGATTCTGGCTACAGAACGTATCCAGATTGGGGTACGCTCGGGCCATGACCCTCGCAGCCCCGCGCACCGTCGACACCCCCGAACGTTTCGATCGCGACCCCGAGTGGGCCGCCGGCAGCGTCCGCATCCTGCGGATCCTGCAGAAGGACCGCCGCCCCTTCACGCCCGAGGAGATCGCCTGGGCCCGCGCCGCGGTGAGCCGCGGCGACGAGCTGGGCAATCGCCTCGGCCGGGCCATGATCGACGACCGCGCGTTCTCGATGCGCGACCTCGACGCGGCGCTCGAATCGGGCGCCACGACGAACCCGGTGCTGCAGGAGCTGCTCGACGCCGTCGGGCCGGCGGCGACGCCGGACTGGGTCGACTTCGACGCCTGCGCGCGGGGCGCCGCCGTGTGCCGGAGGTCCGGCTCCCTCGGGCTGGACGTGCTCGCGACCGCCTCCCTGATGACGGGCTACACCACCTCGGCGACCACCCGGCAGCTGGTCGCCACGGGGCGGCTGGTCGGCGGGGTGGACGCCCGCATCCACGAGACCACGCAGTGGTGGGCGGAGATCATCGGCGGCGCGCTGCGCCCGGGGGAGCGGGCCTGGCGCTCGGCCGTGAAGGTCCGCGTGATCCACGGGCTCGCCAACACCACGCTGCTGCGGCGCGACGACTGGGACACCGCCGAATGGGGTGTGCCGATCAACCAGTCCGACCAGCTGGGCACGCTCGGCCTGTTCTCCACCACGTTCCTCATCGGGGTGCGCGTGCTCGGCATGCCGGTCTCGGCGGCGGAGGGCCGCGACGTCATGGCGCTCTGGCGGTACGTGGGATGGCTGCTCGGCATCGACGAGCACGTCCTGCCCGCGACCGAGGGGGAGGGCCGGCGCGCGATGGTGCAGATCGGCCAGTACACGCCCGGCCCCGACGCCGATTCGGCGGTCCTGGGGCGCGCGCTGTACGGCAACTGGGGCCGGCACGCCTACCCCTTCGCGCAGGGCCTGCGCCGGGGCTTCTACCAGCGCTACCTGGGCAGCCTGGAGGGCGTCTTCGCCGGGCGGCGGGGCCTCGAGGACCTCGGGCTCCCCGCGGCGCTGCCGTGGGCGGTGCCGGTGGCGTGGGCGAACCACGTCCCGGCGCAGGTGGCGGCCCGGCTCTCGCCCGCCGTCCGCAGCTGGGCGACGGTGCGCGGCGAGCGCCAGATCGCGACCTGGCTGCGCCGCAACCGCCCGAGGTGAGACCTGTTCAGCCGATCCGCCCGGCCGCCCCGGCGGCGATGGACCGGCCGATCCGGCGCAGCAGCTCGGCCGCGTTCGCCATCGACCGCGCCGGATCGGGCTCGATGTCCGCGAGGGCGATCGCGCGCCGGAAGCCGGCCGCGTGCAGCTGGTCGGCGGTGAGCGCGCTGCGGCCCGCCACCGCGATCACCGGGACACCGGCGTCGCGGGCGGCCGCCGCCACCCCCACGGGGGCCTTCCCGTGCAGCGACTGCGCGTCGAGCGAGCCCTCCCCGGTGACCACCAGGTCCGCGCCGCGCACCTTGACGCCGAAGTCGGCCAGCTCCAGCACGATCTCCACCCCCGGCCGCGCGACCGCGCCGAGCACCGCCATCGCGCCGAAGCCGGTGCCGCCGGCGGCGCCCGCGCCGGGCACGTCCCGCAGGTCGCTCCCGGTCGCGTCGGCGACCAGGTCCGCCCAGGTGCGCAGCGCACCGTCGAGCAGGAGGACCTGGGAGGCCGTGGCGCCCTTCTGCGGCCCGTAGACCGCCGCCGCGCCCGTGGGGCCGAGCAGGGGGTTGTCCACGTCGCACGCGAGGGTGAACCGCGCGGCGCGGGCACCGGGCATCAGGCCGGTCAGATCCAGTCGCGCGGCCCGGAGCAGGGCCGTGCCGCCCGGCGGCAGCGGCGCCCCGTCCCGGTCCGTGACCACCGCGCCGAGCGCCTGCAGCATGCCGGCGCCGCCGTCGGTCGACGCGCTCCCGCCGAGGCCGATCACCATCTCCTTCGCGCCCCGCTCGAGCGCGTGCCGGATCACCGCGCCCAGGCCGAACGTGGTGGCGCCCAGCGGGTCCGGCGTGCCGTTCGGGAGCAGCTCCAGCCCGACGGCCGACGCCAGCTCGACCACCGCCGTCGCGCCGCCGCGGGCGTACGAGGTGGTGAGCGGGGCCCCTGTGGGGCCGGTGGTGTCCACCCGGACCCGTTCCCAGCCCGCGGCCACCGCGGCGTCGACGGTGCCGTCCCCGCCGTCCGCGATCGGGGCCCGTACGCACACCCAGTCCGGTGCGACGTCCGCGATCCCGCGGGCGAGCGCGTCGGCCACGCCCGCGGCGGTGAGCGATCCCTTGAACTTGTCGGGCGCGAGCAGCACCGTGATCGGTCGGCGGGTCACGTCGTCCCCTAGTCCAGCAGCAGGAGTGCGGTGGGCGCGTCGGCCCCGGCGGCCGCGAGGTCCTCGAACTCGGCGACGTTGTCGAGTTCGGTTCCCATCGCGATGTTGGTGACCCGCTCCAGGAAGATCTCGACGACCACCGGCACCTTGTGCTCGCGGGCCATCTGCTGCGCCCGCGTCAGCGTGGCGGCGATCTCCGCCGGGCCCGTCACCCGCAGCGCCTTGCAGCCCAGGCCCTCGGCGACCTTCACGTGGTCGACGCCGTATCCCTTGGGCGCCAGCGGCATCGGGTCCGATCCTGTGGTGCTGTGGGAGTCGTCTGCATCGGCGTTGATGTTGTCGAAGCCCAGCTGCACGCAGAAGTCCATGTCGAACGCGCGCTGCGCCTGCCGGATCAGCCCGAGGTAGGAGTTGTTCACCACCACGTGCACGTAGGGCAGGTTGAACTGCGCCGCCACCGCCAGTTCCTCGATCATGAACTGGAAATCGTAGTCGCCCGAGAGCGCCACGACATCGGTTCCGGGCGCGGCCTTGACCACGCCCAGCGCGGCGGGGATGGTCCAGCCCAGCGGGCCGGCCTGCCCGCAGTTGATCCAGTGCCGGGGCTTGAACACGTGCAGGAACTGCCCGCCGGCGATCTGGGAGAGCCCGATGGTGCTGACGTAGCGGGTGTCCCGGCCGAAGGCCTTGTTCATCTCCTCGTAGACGCGCTGCGGCTTGATCGGCACGTCGTCGAAGTGCGTGCGGCGCTGCATGGTCCGCTTGCGCTCGGCGCAGGACTCGACCCACTGGCCGCGGTCCGGGAGCGAGCCGGCGGCGCGGCGGTCGCGGGCGGCGGCGATGAGCTGATCGAGTGCGGCGCCGGCGTCGGAGACGATGCTGTAGTCGGGCGCGAAGACCCGGCCGATCTGGGTGGGCTCGATGTCGACGTGCACGAACGTGCGCCCGGCGCGGTAGGTGTCGAGCCCGCCGGTGTGCCGGTTGGCCCACCGGTTCCCGCTGCCCAGCACGAAGTCCGAGGCGAGCATGGTCGCGTTGCCGTAGCGGTGCGCGGTCTGCAGGCCGACCATGCCCGCGGCGAGGCGGTGGTCGTCCGGGATGGTGCCCCAGCCCATGAGCGTCGGCACCACCGGGACGTCCAGGAGCTCGGCGAGCTCCACCAGTTTCTCGGAGGCGTCGGCGTTGATGATGCCGCCGCCGGCCACGATGAGCGGGCGCTCCGCGGCGGCCAGCATGTCCAGCGCCTTCTCCGCCTGCGCGCGGGTCGCGGCCGGCTTGTGCACGGGGAGGGGGGAGTAGGTGTCCGGGTCGAAGTCGATCTCGGCGAGCTGCACGTCGATGGGCAGGTCGATGAGGACCGGACCGGGCCGGCCCGAACGCATGAGGTGGAAGGCCTGCGCGAACACGCCGGGGACCTGCGCGGGCTCGAGCACGGTGACGGCCATCTTGGTGACCGGGGCGGCGATCGAGGCGATGTCGACGGCCTGGAAGTCCTCCTTGTGCAGGCGGGCCACGGGGGCCTGCCCGGTGATCGCGAGGATCGGGATGGAATCGGCCATGGCCGAGTACAACCCGGTGATCATGTCGGTGCCGGCGGGGCCCGAGGTGCCGATGCACACGCCGATGTTGCCGGCCGCGGCGCGGGTGTAGCCCTCGGCCATGTGCGAGGCGCCCTCCACGTGCCGGGCGAGCACGTGGCCGATGCCGCCGTGCGCGCGCATCGCGGCGTAGAACGGGTTGATGGCGGCGCCGGGCACGCCGAACGCCTGGGTGGCGCCCTCGAGCTCCATGATCTTGACCGCTGCTTCTGCGGCACGCATACGTGTCATGTCGATTATCTCCGGATGTCGATGTGGGCTAGGAGGTTCGGCCCGCGAGGCGCTCGACCCCGCGCAGCAGCGCGGAGTGGTCGAGTGCGCCGTCGCCGTTGGCGCGGGCGGAGGCCATGAGTTGGGCGACGAGGCCGCCCAGCGGCGCGACGACGCCGGCCTCGCGGGC
>JBEBXD010000055.1:0-29421 GCA_040391845.1 Tsukamurella paurometabola
CACCGACGAGATGGTGCAGCTCGCCTCCGAGTTCGAGGGCCACCCCGACAACGCCTCCGCCGCCGTGCTGGGCGGCGCGGTGGTCTCGTGGACGGTGCCCGCGGTGCCGGTCCCGGACGTGGCTGGCTACCGCGATCACGCGGCGGTGAGCGCCGCGCCCGCGGGTCCCGCGCGCTACGGCGCCCGCCGCCTCGAGGTGCACCCGGACATCCGGGCCTACGCGTTCGTCCCGACCGTGCAGTCCTCCACCTCGGTGACCCGCGGGCTGCTGCCGCGCCTGGTGCCCCACGCCGATGCGGCGTTCAACGCCTCCCGGGCCGCGCTCATGGTGCTCGCCCTCACCGAGTACCCGGATCTGCTGCTCGAGGCCACCGACGACCGGCTCCACCAGCGGTACCGCGCCGCGTCGATGAAGGAGTCGTTCGCGCTGGTCGAGCTGCTGCGGGCGGCGGGGGTGGCCGCCGCCATCTCCGGCGCCGGGCCCACCGTGCTCGCGCTGACGCCGCAGGCGCTGCCCGCCAGGCTCGCGTCGTCGGCGGCCGACTCCGGTTTCGCGGTCCTGGAACTGCCCATCGCCGACGGGGTCTCCCGGTCCTGACGGTGCCTGTCCGTCCCGACGGTGCCTCCGGGTCGCCGGGCGCAGGGTGCCCGGCGCGCCCTCGGAGGGGGCGGTGATTGCCGCACGGTGAGGCGGGCGCTATCATGGGCAACGTGTCCGACTGATGTTCGGACGCTGTTTCGGCACCTAGCCACCCGAGCCCGACCAATCAGTCCTCGCTGCGGTGGGGCGCCGGTACCTGTGCCAGGCCGAGAATCCCACCGGAATCCCACCCGCGCTGCGCCGCGGGTCCGGCGGCCGAAACGCAGAACGCACCTTCAGATTACGTGCGCCGCCCAAGCGAAAACGCCTGTGCATCAACGCAGGACGCGCGGCGAAGCACGGTAGGCCCCCGCAACCGCACCACGCGGGCGGGGAATGGAAAGGACCTCCGTGACCGAAACGGACGTGACCACCAGCCCGGAGACGGCCACCGCTACAGCCAGCACCACGAGGGCGGACGAGCGGCGTCGCTCGGGCCTGAACGGCATGGTGCTGGCAGAGTTGCGGGGCATCGCCGGCGAGCTGGGGATCAAGGGGGTCTCCGGACTCCGCAAGGGTGATCTCATCGCCGCGATCAACGCGCACGGCGGCGGTGCCGCGCCCAAGGCCGCGAAGGCCGCCCCGAAGGCCGAGGCGCCGAAGAACGAGGCCCCCAAGAACGACGCCCCCCAGGGCGAGGCCGCTCCCCAGAGCGATGCGCCGAAGAACGACGGCCCGAAGAACGAGGCGCCGAAGAACGACGGCCCGAAGAACGAGGGCTCCAAGAGCGACGGCCCGAAGAACGAGGGCGAGCAGGACCGGCAGCAGGGCCAGCGCCGCGAGCGCAACCAGCGCCGCAACCAGAACGCGGACGGCCAGGACCGCCAGCAGGGCGAGAACCGCCAGGACCGCCAGCAGGGCGAGGGCCGCCAGGACCGTCAGCAGGGCCA
Source organism: Tsukamurella paurometabola (assembly GCA_040391845.1). Classification (GTDB taxonomy): domain Bacteria; phylum Actinomycetota; class Actinomycetes; order Mycobacteriales; family Mycobacteriaceae; genus Tsukamurella; species Tsukamurella paurometabola_B. The sequence goes on from JBEBXD010000055.1 coordinate 1,531, forward strand.
GCGCGGCAACGGGCCGAACAACCAGAACAACAACAACGGCCCCGACGACGGCGAGGGCCAGGGGCGCCGCGGGCGCCGGTTCCGCGAGCGCCGTCGCGGCCGCGACCGGAACCAGAACGACGGTGAGCCGCAGGTCAGCGAGGACGACGTCCTGCAGCCCGTGGCCGGCATCCTGGACGTGCTCGACAACTACGCGTTCGTGCGCACCTCCGGCTACATCGCCGGCCCGAACGACGTGTACGTCTCGATGAACATGATCCGCCGCAACGGCCTGCGCCGCGGCGACGCGATCACGGGCGCGGTGAAGATGCCCCGCGACGGCGAGAACGACGGCGGCGGCAACTCCGGCGGCGGCGGTGGTGGCGGCCGGGGCAACCAGAACCGGCAGAAGTTCAACCCGCTCGTGCGCCTGGACACCGTCAACGGCCAGGATGTGGAATCGGCGAAGAACCGGCCCGAGTTCAACAAGCTCACGCCGCTCTACCCGAACCAGCGGCTGCGCCTGGAGACGGCGCAGAACATCCTCACCACCCGCGTGATCGACCTGATCATGCCCATCGGCAAGGGCCAGCGCGCGCTGATCTCCGCCCCGCCGAAGGCCGGTAAGACCACGGTGCTGCAGGACATCGCGAACGCGATCGCCACCAACAACCCGGAGTGCTACCTCATGGTGGTGCTGGTGGACGAGCGGCCCGAGGAGGTCACCGACATGCAGCGCAGCGTGCGCGGCGAGGTGATCAGCTCCACGTTCGACCGGCCCCCGTCGGACCACACCTCCGTGGCCGAGCTGGCCATCGAGCGCGCCAAGCGGCTCGTGGAGGGCGGCAAGGACGTGGTGGTGCTGCTCGACTCGATCACCCGCCTGGGCCGCGCGTACAACAACTCGAGCCCCGCATCGGGCCGAATCCTCTCCGGCGGTATCGATTCGACGGCCCTGTACCCGCCCAAGCGGTTCCTGGGCGCGGCGCGCAACATCGAGAACGGCGGCTCGCTCACGATCATCGCCACGGCGCTGGTCGAGACCGGCTCCACCGGCGACACCGTGATCTTCGAGGAGTTCAAGGGCACCGGCAACGCCGAGCTCAAGCTGGATCGCAAGATCTCGGAGCGGCGCGTGTTCCCGGCGGTCGACGTAGCCGCCTCGAACACCCGCAAGGACGAGCTGATCATGGCGCCCGACGAGGCGGCCGTGGTCAACAAGCTGCGCCGGCTGCTCGCCGCGCTGGACAGCCAGCAGGCGATCGACTTGCTGATCAGCCAGCTCAAGAAGACGCAGAACAACATCGAGTTCCTCATGACGGTGCAGAAGAACAGCGGCTTCGGCGACGCCGACTGACGCCCGCCCGCACACGCGACGGCGCCCCACCTCCCGAGAGGCGGGGCGCCGTTCGTCGCTGCGCCGGTTACTGCGGCAGGTACGGGTCGATCGCCGCGGCGATCTCGGCGCCCCGGTTGCAGTCCCGGTTGCCCACCTTCTGCATCCCGATGTACAGAACGCCGTTGGACAGCGACTTGTAGGCGGTCACGCAGTAGTCGGGCAGCTTGGTGTTGGTGCTCGGCACCGTGAACGTGCGCCACTTCGTGGACGAGCCCACCTTGACCGGCTCGCCGGTCTCCCACGGGTTGGAGGTGGCGAACGTCGCGAACTTCACGTCGGCGTTGCTGGCCTTCGAATCAGAACCCTTGCACGCGAACTTCACACCGTCGGTGGCGCGCTGCACGGGATCGTCGGCCAGCGGGCTGATGCCCAGCGCGGCGATCGTCGGGGCAGGCAGTAGGCACGGGTCGATGAACCCGTCCCGCACCGTCGACGTGTTGTTCACCGGCGCCGCCGAGGTCGTGCTGGCCGGGGTGCTGGACCGGGCGCTCGTCGGCGTGGCGACGGCATCGTCGGACCCCATGCTGGCCACGAGGATCCCGACCCCGACCAGGGCCACCACCACGACGGCGGCGATCGCGGCGATCACCACGCCGCGCTTGGTGCCCGAGGAGCCGCCGCCCTGCGGCGCCGGCCCGGCGAGCCCGACCGGCGCGCCCTGCCACGTGCCCTGCGGGCCGCCCATCGGCACCTCCGGGGTGGAGATCGGGCCCGAGGGACGGGCGAAGGGCTGCGACGGTGCGCCCGGGTACGGCTGGTAGGCGGGGCCCGGCGGGGGCGTGTGGACCCGGGTCGTGGGGTTCGACGGTGCCTGCCCCTGCGGGTACGCCGACGCGGCGGCCCGCAGCGCCTGGGCGAACTCGCGGCAGGTGGCGTACCGCTGCTGCGGCGACTTCGCCATCGCGCGGGCGATGACCTGATCGATCGCCGGCGGTAGGCCGGGGCGCTGCCGGGACGGCACGGGCGGCGGCGACATCAGGTGGTCGCGGATCACCGCGGTCCCGCTGCTCGCCCCGTACGGCTTGGTGCCGGTGAGCAGCTGCACCGTGGTGCCGGCGAGGCTGTACTCGTCGCTGCGGCCGTCCACCGGGTCGCCGGCGAGCTGCTCGGGCGACGCGTAGTCGAGGGTGCCGACCACCATGCCCACCGAGGTGAGCTCGCTCTGCTCCTGCTGCTGGCGCGCGATGCCGAGATCGCCGAGCATCACCCGCGGGGGAGTCGCTGTGGAGTCGATCATGATGTTGCCGGGCTTCACGTCGCGGTGCAGCAGGCCCTGCGCGTGGGCGTAGTCCAGCGCCGCGGCGACCGCATCGACGATGGTGAGCACCTGGGCCACCGGCAGGCCCGACGGGTTGCTCGCGAGCAGCGACGACGCGTCCTGCCCCGGGATCAGCTTCATCGACATCCACAGCCGGCCGTCGTCGTTGCCGCGGTCGTAGACGGGCACGATGTTGGGATGGTCGAGCCGCGCCGCCATATCGGCTTCGCGCTCGAACCGCGCCCGGTACGTGGGGTCGTGGGAGAAGGCCGCCGGGAGCACCTTGAGGGCGTCGACCCGGGGCAGCCGGGGGTGGCGGGCCGCGTACACCGCGCCCATGCCGCCCGCGCCCAGCAGGCGCTCCACGACGTAGCCCCCGATCACCGTCCCGGCGGGCTCGATCGCCGGACCATTGCCTGACTCGCTCACGTCTGCACTCCCGCATCCTCGAACTGACAGTGGAAGCTAACACCGGCCGACTTGGAGCGCGCCAGTCAACCGCCAAACGGGTGCCGCATCGTGACCGGCCGGCCCGCGGGAATTTCTCCGAGCCCGGTGCGTTCTGGCATACTGGAACGTCGGTATGGGTTCCGGTTCACGGCCCTGGCACACGTCAGGGGCGACCCGGCGACCACGAGAAGAAGGACGGCAGAGATGAAGCAGGGGATCCACCCCGAGTACGTGGCCACCACCGTTGTGTGCGGCTGTGGCAACACGTTCGAGACCCACAGCACCAAGGCGGACGGCCGCATCAACGTCGAGGTGTGCTCGCAGTGCCACCCGTTCTACACGGGCAAGCAGAAGATCCTCGACACCGGCGGCCGCGTGGCCCGGTTCGAGAAGCGCTACGGAAAGCGCCCGAGCAAGGCCGCTGCCTCCGAGTAGCCGCCCCGCCGACGCCCGTCCTGCACCGCAGGCCGGGCGTCGGTGCGTTTCACGGGCATCCCGTCACCGCCACCCGCACCGTTCGAGAAAGGCCCCGCCAGCATGAGCGCCTCGTCCCCCTCCGCGATCGACGACATCCTCGCGGAGTACGCCGGGCTCGAACAGCAGATGTCCGACCCCGCGCTGCACAACGACGCCGCGGCGGCTCGCAGGGTGGGCAAGCGGTTCGCCGAGCTGGCGCCGATCATGGCGACCCACCGCAAGCTCGAGGCCGCCCGCGAGGACCGTGCCGCCGCGCAGGAGCTTGCCGCGGACGACGCCTCCTTCGCCGACGAGGTGACCGCGCTGACCGAGCAGATCGAGGCCCTCGAGCAGCAGCTCACCGACCTGCTCGCCCCCCGCGACCCGCACGACACCGACGACGTGGTGCTCGAGGTCAAGTCGGGCGAGGGCGGCGAGGAATCGGCCCTGTTCGCCGGCGACCTGGCCCGCATGTACCTGCGCTACGCCGAGCGCCGCGGGTGGAAGGTGGAGACCCTGGGCGCCACCTACTCCGACCTCGGCGGGTTCAAGGACGCCACGTTCTCCATCAAATCGCGGGGGCCCGGCCCCGACGGCGCCATCGACGGGGTGTGGGCGCGGATGAAGTTCGAGGGCGGCGTGCACCGCGTGCAGCGGGTCCCCGCCACGGAGAGCCAGGGCCGCATCCACACGTCCGCCGCGGGCGTCCTCGTGTACCCGGAGCCCGACGAGGTCGAGCAGGTGCAGATCGACGAGTCCGACCTGCGCATCGATGTGTACCGGTCCTCCGGCAAGGGCGGCCAGGGCGTGAACACCACCGACTCGGCGGTGCGGATCACCCACCTGCCCACCAACATCGTGGTTACCTGCCAGAACGAGCGCTCCCAGCTGCAGAACAAGGCCCGCGCCATGCAGGTGCTGGCCGCGCGCCTGCAGGCCCTGGCGGAGGAGGAGGCGGAGGCCGCCGCCTCGGACTCCCGGGCCGCGCAGATCCGCACCGTCGACCGGTCCGAGCGGATCCGCACCTACAACTTCCCCGAGAACCGCATCGCCGACCACCGGATCGGGTTCAAGGCGCACAACCTGGACCAGGTGCTCGACGGTGACATGGACGGGCTTCTCGACGCGCTCCAGGCCGCGGACCGGCAGGCCCGGCTCGAGGCCGAGTAGCCGGTGATCAGCCCCACCCGGCTCGCCGCCGCGGCGGCCGCGCGGCTCGCCGAGGCGGGCGTGCCGTCGCCCCGCACCGACGCGGAGCTGCTGCTGGCCCACGTGCTCGGCGTCGACCGCGGGCGGCTCGTGCTCGCCGACGTCGATGCCGCGCGGGCCGCCGCCTACGAGGAGCTGGTGACCCGCCGCGCCGCGCGGGAACCGTTGCAGCACATCACCGGTCGGGCGGCCTTCGGGCCGCTCGCCCTCGCCGTGGGGCCGGGGGTGTTCGTCCCCCGCCCGGAGACCGAGCTGCTCGCCGCGTGGGCCGCGCGCCGGGCCGGGAGCGGCGCGCTTGCTACGGGCGCCGGGATCGTGGACCTGTGCGCCGGTTCCGGCGCGCTGGGCCTGTACCTCGCGGCGACGGTGCCCGGCTCGCGCGTCGTGCTCGTGGAGCGCGACCCCGCAGCGCTGGAGTACCTGGCACGCAATGTTGCCGGCGCCGGGAGCGGGGCGACGGTGCTGGCGGCCGACGTCCGCGACCCGGACCTGCCGGACCGGATCGAGCACACCGTCGGGCGGGTCGGCCTGGTGGTCGGCAATCCGCCCTACGTGCCCGACGGAGCGCCCCTGGACCGCGAGGCGGCCGCGGACCCGGCGGCCGCCCTGTTCTCCGGCGCCGACGGACTGGACCTGATCCGGGACATCGCGCCGCTCGCCGCCCGGCTCCTCCGGCGCGGCGGCGCCGTGGGAATCGAACACGACGACGGCAACGGTGACGGCGCCGCTGAGCTACTGCGCGCCGCCGGGTTCGGCGATGTCGCGGGCCACCGGGACCTCGCGGGCAGGCCCCGGTACGTGACTGGCAGGATGGACCCGTGAGCATCGCCAGCCGCACCTTCGACTGCACCGACCCCGAGTCCCGCGCCGCCGGGATCGGTGCCGCCCGCTCGGCGCTGCAGGGCGGTCACCTGGTCGTGATGCCCACCGATACCGTGTACGGCATCGGCTGCGACGCCTTCGACGGCCGCGCCGTGGCCGCCCTGCTCGCGGCGAAGAACCGTGGCCCGGACATGCCCGTCGGGGTGCTGGTGGGGTCCTGGAACACCATCGACGGACTGGTCAGCCGCGTCAGCGATGCCGCCCGCGAGCTCACCCGCGCGTTCTGGCCGGGCGCCGTCTCGCTGGTGGTGGAGCAGGCCCCCAGCCTGGCGTGGGACCTCGGCGACACCCGAGGCACCGTGATGCTGCGGATGCCGCTGCACCCCGTGGCGATCGAGTTGCTCCGCGAGGTCGGGCCGATGGCCGTGTCCAGTGCGAACGTCTCCGGGAAGCCCCCGGCCGCGACGATGACGGAGGCCCGTGACCAGTTGGGTGATTCGGTCGACGTCTACCTCGACGGCGGCCCGTCGGAGCACGCCGCACCCTCGAGCATCGTCGACCTGTCCGGCCCGGCGCCCCGGGTCCTGCGCGAGGGCGCGGTGAGTACGGCGCGGATCGCACAGGTCCTCGGAATCACCCCCGAGTCGCTGGCCTGACAGCAGAGCGCCCGGAACCCTCGCGGGTTCCGGGCGCTCCGTGCCGGTCGGGCCGGCGCTGTCAGTTGCCGGGCGCTGGCGTGGCCGCGGGGGCCGTCGCACCGTCGGTCGGCGTGGGGGCCGGCGCGCTCTCCGTGGGAGCCGGGGCACCCTGCGTCGGCTGCGTCGCCTGCGCCGACGGGTCGGCCAGCGAGCCGCCGACGTCGGTGATCTGCCAGTCCTTGTCCTTGTCCATCGTCACGTTGTAGACGGTGACCACCTCGCGGCCGCTCGCGGCCTGCACGTTGGTCGCCTCGACCTTCACGTACGCGCTCACCCGGTAAACGCTCCCGGACTGCGAGTTCACCACCGCGTCCATGACGGTGCCCTTGGACACCCACTGCAGCGGCTGCAGCAGCTGGTTCATGGCGCCGACGGTGGCCTCGAGCTTGGTCTTCAGCTCCGGCGAGACGCCCTTGGTGAGCGCGGTGCGCCACGGCGTCAGGTCGTGGAAGTCGAACGTCGAGGCGCCGGCCGCGTAGTCGGCGGCCACCTTCTCGGCGTGGGACTTCTCCTCCGCCGCGGCCTTCATGTCGTTGACCTCGCCCCGCTTGCTGTTCCACAGCAGCCCGAAGACGATGGTGCCGGCGAGCAGCGCGAGGATCACGATCGTGACGACTACGGTGACGATCGTGGTCGCGGCGACGGTGCCGGCGGATGCGCCCGAGACTGCGGGCCGGGGCCGCGGTGCCGCAGAACGCGGGCGCCGGCGTACCGGTGCCGTTTTCTCCTCGGCGCCGTCGAAGCCGTCCTCGTCGTCGTAGTCCTCGTCGTCCTCGACCGGGGGAGCGGGGCGCGCCTTGCGGGTCGAGACCTTCTTCGGGGCCGCGACCTCCTCGGTGGTGGCCTCGCTCTCCGCGGCGGCGTCGTCCGCCGCCTCGTCGATGGTGTCCTGCACGGTCTCCTCGGACGCCGCGGCCTCGTCTGCGAGGTTCTTGTCGTCCGGGGTGGAATCAGTCACTTGTCTCAGTTGCCAATCGTGTCGGGGTTCGTCGGTCCGGCGGTGCTACTTCCGCGGCGGGATGACCACCGTGAGGTTCGCGGCACCGTCGGAGCCGACCGTGTTCAACGCCTGCGAGAGTAGCGCGGCCATGTCGATCTGCGGCAGCACGTCCGTCAGCGCCTGCACGACGGGCACCAGCGGCGCCGTCATCGGACCGAGGTTCGAGAGCAGCTTGCTGGTGTTCGGCGCGATCTTCATCAGGTTCGGGTTCACGATTTTCGTGAGCATGTCCGGGCCGCCGCCGATGCGGTTCATCAGGGAGTCGAGTGCCTTGAGCACCTCGACGTCCTTGACGATGAAGGTGCGGTTGGCAGGGCCGAAGTCGGCGACCGCGCTCGGCAGCCAGTCCATATCGGACTGGTAGTTCTGCGTGTTCTCCATCATCCGGCGGATGTTGGGCATCCGCGAGGTGAGGGTGGCCGCCAGCAGGTCGCCGGCCTGCGAGATGTTCGGTAGCGAGCCCTGCGTGTTGCTGGTGGCGTCCGCCAGGGTCTCCGTGATGCCGCCGAGGTCCGCCGAATTGATGTTGCTGGTGAGGCCGGAGATCAGCTTGAAGGTCTCGGGCAGCGACAGCGGCTCCTTGATCTTCGCGGTGTCGATGGTGGCACCGTCCGCCAGGTACGGCCCCTCGAGGGTGTCCGGCCGGAAGTCGATGTACGGCTCGCCGACCGCCGACAGCTGCTCGACGCGCAGGCCGGTGTTCGACGGGATCTTGTACTTCCCGTCGTACCGGAACTTGACGACGACCTTGCCGTCCTCGCGGCTGATGGTCTCGACGTTGCCCACCTTGACGCCGCGCAGCAGCACCGCGGAATCAGGGAGCAGCTGGTTGGAGTTGTCGAGCTTCATCGTGACCGTGCGGTAGTCCGCCAGCGGTCGCCAGTGCAGCACCGAGAACGCGATGTACGCCGTGCCCAGCACCAGCACCAGGGCGAAGGTCAGGAGACTGAAGAAGGTGCTCTTTTTCACGGAACCGCTCCCACCATCCGAAGGTTGTTGACCGCCTGCCGGGCGGCATCGGCGGTGGGCACGCCGCCGTTGGTGCCCAGTTCCTTGACGTTCACCTTGGCGCCGCTGGCGAGGAACGGCAGGATCTTGTTCTTGAGCAGGTCCTCGAGGTTCGCCAGGTTCGCCTGTCGGCCGTTCATGTTCGGCCAGCCGGGGAACATCAGCGGCTTGATGATGCCCGCGACCACGGCGGTCGAGCTGTCGAGCAGCGGCGCCGAGAAGATCAGCGGGGCGAACGCGTCGGACACGCGGCTGAGAACCCTGATCGCGCCGGCGGTCAGGTCGAGAGTGTCCCCGAACCAGTCGTCGGTCGGCTTGAGCAGGGCGACGAGGATCTGGTCGTTGTCATTGACGGTGTTGACCAGACTGCCGACCGACGTGATCGCCTGGCTCACGTTGTCGTTCTGCCGACCGAGATCGACCACAGTCTGAGAGACGGTCTTGATCAGGCCGGAGAGCTTCTGCGGATCGGCCGGCAGGTTGTCGTTGATCCGGCTGAAGGTGTCCTGCAGCTGCATCAGGCTGCCGCTGCCGAGGAAGTTCGCCAGGTCCGACAGGATGTCCTCGATCTGCGTCGGCGGCTTCGTCTGCGACGTGGGCACCGTGTCGCCCGCCTTGAGCGGCGTGCCCGGCTTGCCGGGCGTGGACTTGAGCGCCACATAGGTGTCGCCGAGGATCGTGTCCTGCTGCAGCGTCGCGGTCACCGTGTTCGGCACTTGCACGCCGTCGAGGATCTTGACGTCCACGACGGCCTTGTCCTTGGCGAGCGTGACCTTCTGCAGGCGACCGGCGACGACACCGTCGTACACCACTCGCGCGCGGTCGGGCAGGTTCAGCACATTCGTGAAATCCAGGTGCACGGTGTAGCCGTCCCCGCCGCCCGGCTGGCCCGGGGCGGGGATCGCCGACGGATTGAACGGGATGGAGCCGCAGCCGGTGAGCACCGCGCCGGCGGCGACCGTGGCCACGCCCATCGCGAGAGCCCGCCTGTTCAGTGGATTACGCATCAGTAGGCCGCTCCCGTCGCGCGCAGGACCGTGGAGATGAGCTCCACGTTGACGTGACCCGCATCGGCGACCTTGCACTGGCCCGGCGCGAACCGGTTCAGATTCTGGCAGGTCTGGGCGGGATTCTTGGATGGCACCAGCGCCGACGGCGGCCGGTACGTGATCTTGGTGGCCAGGGTCTTCTGGTCGACGCTCACCTGGAACGCCCGGATCAGCGGCGGCAGGATGTTCAGCAGATCACCGAACTGCTTGGTGGTGGCCGCCAGCAGCGTGGTGGTGGGCACCGTGACCTCCAGCAGGGGAGCGATGAACGCGCCGTACTTGTCGAAGACGGTGGCGAGGACCTTCACCAGCGTGCCGAGCTGCGGGAAGGCGCCGATACCGGTGTCCATCAGCGGCTCGCCGATGTTCTTGATGCGGAACGCGTACTTCTGGAGGAAGTCGCGCATCTCGCCCCAGTTCTGGACCAGGCCGTCGGACGCGGGAGCGAAGGCGTCGAGGATCGCCGCCACGTCGCCCATCCCGGGGCCGGGGTTGCGCATCAACTCGCCGAGCTTGTTGGTCAGCTCGGAGATCTCCGGGCCGGTGCCGGTGGTGGCCTTGTTCAGCGCGGGGATCGAGGCCATGGCCTTGCGGAACTCCTCGTCGCCGCCGCCCACGGTGAGGTCGTCCACGACCTTCGAGACGGCCTGCAACGATTCGGTGATCGACAGCGGCGTCTTGGTGTTGGTGATGCACTTGCCCGGCTGCCAGGTGGGGCCGCCCTTGTACGTCTCGAGGATCTCGAGGCGGCGCTGGGCCACGAGCGAATCGGCGATCGCGACGACGCCCACGTTGGTGGGGAGCTTCCGGTCCCGCGGGATGTCGAAGTCGATGCGGGTGGTCTTGCCGTTCGGGGTGATCTTGGTTATCTCGCCGATCGGGTAGCCGAACTGGGCCACCTTGCCGCCGGTGTACAGGCCGACGGCGTTGTCGAGCTCGGCGCAGTACGAGGTGGTCTTCTGGGTGAGCCCCTTGAAGGCCACACCACCGACCACCAGCGCGACCGCGACGAGGACGACGAACGCGGACATCGCGCCGCGCGAAGCGAGGAACTTACGCATCAGCAGGTCACCCCCGGGCTCGGAATGCAGACGTTGGTCGCGAGGAAGGTGTCCTCCGACTGGTTCAGCTGGATCGTGCCGTCGGGCGCGATGGTCTTCTGCAAGCCCTCGAGCAGCTGCTTCGCGTTGGCGATCGCCGGCTCGGCCTGCTTCACGACTTCGGCCGCCTTGGCAACCAGCGCATCGAAGCGGCTCGCCAGCGGGTCGACGTTGTTGAGGTACACGTTCAGCAGCGGGTAGAGGCGCTGCACCAGCTCCGTGGTGTTCGTCAGGTAGCTCTTGAAGCCGGCCAGGTTGACCTCCGCGGACGCGAAGAACGTGCTCATGTTCCGCATGAGGGACAGCAGCAGGTCACCGTTCTTGTTGACCGTGGTCGAGTACTCGCCCAGCACCTTGACGAAATCGCCCGCCTGGTCCTGCTGGCGCAGGATGTTGTCGAACATGCGGTTGAAGGTGGTCACGGTGTTGCGGATCGACTCCGGCTGGTCCTCGAGCGCCTGGTTCAGCTGCGACATGGACTCGCGGATGGGCGTGGCCTTGATCTTCTCGACCTTGGGCGTGGCCTGCTGGAAGGTCTCCAGGAGGCTGTACGGCATGCTCACGCGCTCCGGCGGGATCGGCTTGTCGCCCAGGCTCGTGGTGCCCATGGGGGTGAGCGCCATGTAGTAACCGCCGACGGTCGTCAGCATCTTCATCGTGGCCGTGGTGGCGTCACCGAGGAAGACGTCCTTGTCCACGCGGAACTTCACACGCACCCGGTCGTCGAGCAGCTCGACGCCGGACACCGAACCCACGCTGATCCCGGCGACGCGGACGTCCACGCCGCTGCGCACGGCCTGGGCCTCCTTGAAGTCGGCGGAGTACTCCTTCGTGCCGGGCTGGAAGACGAACAGGTAGCCGCAGACCGCGAGCACGATCACCGCGATGAGCGCGCCGACGATGCCCCAGTTGAGCTGGTAACGGCGATCCTGCGCGGCGGTCGGCAGCGGACGGTTGAAGAGGTTCACTTTGGATTGCATACCGTCACCTTCTGACCTGCGACGAACAGATTCATCATGCCGGGGAGCTTGGCCTGGCCCTTGCTGCAGGTCGTGGAGACCGCGGCGCCCGCCTGCGGCTTCGTGCCCTCGTTGAGGATCTGCACGATGCCGGGGAGGGTCGCCAGGGCGTTGATCAGCTGCTCGGCCATCGGCATCGCATTGCTGACGATGGCGTCGAGCGGCGGATTCTCGTTCGGAGTCAGGCCGAGTGCCGCGAGGAGCGCGTTGGTACGGCTCACCACGCCCGAGGTGGTGTCCGACCACTCGCGGACCGCATCGACGTTGCTCGCGAGGGATCGGGCGAACACGTCGAGCTGCTGCAGCACCTTGGTGAGACCGGGGGAGGCGCCACCGATGGACTGCGAGACCGAGCCGAGGTTCGTGATGAGCTGGGTGAGCACACGCTGCCGGTCGTTGCTCACCGCCATCAGCTGGTCGAGCGACTTGAGCAGCGGGCCCAGGCCCTCGCCGTTGCCCTGGATGACCGCGAGAACCGACTGCGTGAGGTGGTTGATGTCGTCGGCGTTGAGCGTCGAGAGCACCGGCTTGAGCCCGACGAACACCGTGGTGATGTCGAACGAGGACTGCGTGTACTTCTCGCTGATCGTGGCGCCCGGCTTCACCTGGGCGGCCGTGCTCTTCGCGGTGGGCCGCAGCTCGAGGAACCGCGAGCCGGTGAGGTTCTGGTACCGGATGGCCAGCGTGTCGTCGGTGCGGAAGGACCGGTCCTTCTGCACCGTGAACGTGACCGCCGCGTTGGAGATCCGGTGGTCCGAGGACTGCTGGACCTCGATGTCCTTCACCTTGCCGACCTGCACGCCGAGCAGGCGGACGTCGTCGCCGACCTTGAGGCCCGAGACGTCCTTGAACTCCGCGTGGTAGGTGTTCAGGTCACCCGACGGGGGCCGGGTGAGGGCCTGCATGACCAGCACGAGCAGCAGGATCATCACCGCCGCGAAGACCACGATCTTGATCGAGGTCGCCTTCATTGACTTCATCGTGGCTCAGCTCCCAGGCTTCGGGGACGTCGGGGTGCTCGGCTTCGCGGACGACGGTGCGCCCTGCGACGGGGTGGCCGGCGCGGTCGAACCCGGGGTGGATCCGGCCGGCTTGTCACCCGGCTTGTGCGGGATGTACTCGATGGTCGGCAACGGCGGCAGCATCGCTGCGACCGCGGGGAAGTCGACCGACAGCCGCAGGTTGAGCACGGGCCCGTTCGGGGTGTTCGGCATGGCCTTCCGGATGTTGTCCATCAGTTGGCCCAGTTGGATACCGACGCCCGTGGCGCTCCCGTTCGGGAAGGCGGCCAGCAGCGGCTGCATCAGGCTGACCAGCATCGGGCTCGCGGTCTTGAGGCCCGCGATCGCCTTCGGGTCGAGGATCTTCTGCAGCGCGGCGGTGAGGCTGTCGCGCTCGTTCGTGAGCGCGTCCATCGTGGCGGCGCCGCGGTTGACCCAGCCCTTGTCGTGGATCGGTGTGTAGTCGTACAGCGTCTTCACGGCTGGGATCAGCGCCGTCGTGGTGGCGTCGGCGTTCTCGATGGCGCGGGTGATCAGTGGGAACGTCTGCGCGGTGGAGAGGCGCTGAGTGTCCTGCACTGCCTGCGCGACGTTGCCGAGTGCGGTGAACAGCGGCAGCATCGCCTTCGACGAGGCGTCGAAGTTGAGCAGGATCTGGCTCATGTGCGGCCGGAGGGCGTCGCTGTTCACGTCACCGATGGTGGCGATCATGTTCGAGACGGTGTTGTCCGTGATGGGCTTGGTGGGGGCGATCTGGGCACCGTCGCGCAGCGCGCCGCCACCGTCGTGCGGGGTCAGGATGACCTCGGTGACGCCGAACAGGTTGCCGGCCGAGTAGGCGGCCTCGAGGTTGTTCGTCAGCGACTTGCCGTCGGCGGACTTCATCGTGACCTTCACACCCTGCTGGCCGTTGCCGAGGCGCTCGATCCCGGTGACCTCGCCAACCTGGATGCCCTGGATGCGCACCGGCGCACCGTCGACCACGCCCGCCGCGACGGCGGGGGAGCGGAGAGTGAAGGAGAACTCGTCCTTCGGCCACAGGGCCTTGATGAGCCACCCGACGAGCACGATGACCACGATGACCGCGATCACGATCAGCCCGCGGCGACGCAGCACCGACCGCTCGATCGACATTCCGGGTACGGATACGACTCCCATTGGTTACCCCTTGAAGTAGACCGGGGAGGTGAAGCCCCACAGCACGACGGTCATGACGAGGTTGAGGACGACGACGGCGACGAGGCTGGCGCGGATCGCGCGGCCGGATGCCGTACCCACGCCCTCCGGGCCTCCGGAGGCGAAGAAGCCCTGGTAGCAGTGGATGATGATGACGGCGGTGAGGAACACGGCCACCTTGATCACCGAGAATATGATGTCGGGCCCGCTCACGAACTGACTGAAGTAGTGGTCGTACACGCCGGACGGCATGGCGTACACCGATTTCACGACCCAGGCGCAGGACACCCAGGACAGGATCAGGGTGATCAGGTACACCGGGACCACCGCGATCAGGCCCGCGAGCACGCGGGTGGTGACCACGAAGGACACCGAGCGCAGGCCGAGGGACTCGAGCGCGTCGATCTCCTCGTTGATGCGCATGGCGCCGATCTCGGCGGTCATGCGGCAGCCGGCCTGTGCGGCGAAGCCGACGCCGGCGAGCATCGGGGCGAACTCGCGGGTGTTCGCGAAGGACGCGACCACGGCGGTGAGCGGGCCCATGCCGATCATGTTGAGGATGGCGAAGCCCTGGACGGCGACGATGCCGCCGACCGTGATGCCGAGGACGGCGAGCACCGGTGCCGTGCCGCCGCCGACGACGAGGGCGCCGCGGCCCCACGTGATGTCCGTGAGGATGTACATGATCTGCGACCGGTAGTGCTTGATCGCGTGCGGGACGGTGCGGATCACCTCCGCCACGAACGAGACGACGTGGCCGATGGTGTCGAAGATGCTCCAGGCCGATCCGGACGAGCCGAACAGGTTGAAGAACCAGCGTGTGCCCCGGGGGCGGTAGACGGTTGCCATGTATCAGCTCACCTGCGTTGGAGTCGAAGAGGGGCGTGCCGTGCGGGTGTGGGTCATGGGTCAGCCCACCTGCATGGGGAAGAACATCGTCGTGACCTGCGTGATGAGCAGGTTCAACGCGAAGATGACGACGAACGAGAGGACGACGGTGGCGTTCACCGCATCGGCGACGCCGCGCGATCCGCCGCGGGCCTCGAGGCCGCGCTGGCAGCCGATGATGGCGATGACGGTGCCGAAGATGACCGACTTCGCCAGCGAGATCCACACGTCGATGGGGTGCGCGAAGGAGCCGAACGACAACCAGTACGCGCCGGGGGTCACGCCCTGGCCGCCGACGGCCACCAGGTAGCCGGCGACGGTGCCGACGGCGATGACGAGGATGTTCAGCAGCGGCGCCACGATCCAGGCGGCCAGCAGGCGGGGCACCACGAGGCGATTGAGCGGGTTGATGCCCATGACGCGCATGGCGTCCGTCTCCTCGCGGATGGTGCGCGCGCCGAGGTCGGCGGCGATGGCCGAGGCGCCCGCGCCGGCGAGGAGGAGGCCGGTCGCGATCGGCGCGCCCTGGGAGATGACGGCCAGTCCGCCCGCGGCGCCGGACAGCGAGTCCGCGCCGAGCTGGGCGATGATGTTGCCCACCTGGATCGAGATGACGATGCCGAACGGGATCGCGATGAGAACGCCGGGAACGGTGGTGACGCCGATCATGTACCAGACCTGGTTCAGCGTCTCCTTCCACTGGAGGCGGCCACGGACCGTATCGGTGACGAGTGCGACCAGGGACATGATCAGCATCCGGACGCTCCGGCCGATGGTGCGGATCGAATCCACCACGGTGCTGGAGAAGTTCTTGCTGATGATCGACCAGTAGGAAGGTCGCTTGGCAGGTGTCCTGCCCTGCGCTACGGACTGCGTCACCGCGAACGTCTCCTCTCGACTGTGGCCACGCTGTGACCCACATGCTGCGTTCTCAGGTGTATGACCGAGGACACTATAACGGCCCGACGAGTGATGTGCGTCATTGGCCCGCTTCGCCGAACCCATGTGAGCGACTCGTCAGTAACATTTGGGCGGAAGGCTGGATTCTGTCCATCCCGTGAGGTCAGACCGGGTAGCCGAAAACGAGTGTTGCCCGCTTCGGCCCGCCGATCCGAAGGGGTGGTGGGGTGCGAGTAGATTCGCACGCGTGCACATCGTGATGCTGGGAGGGGGGGTCGCCGGGGACGGCGCTGCCGGTGTTCCGATGCGAGAATTGCTGGTAGTGGGGCTGACAGCTGCGGTTGTCACATTTTTCGCGACGTCCCTGGTCCGCGTGGTGGCGACGAGGTTCGGCGCCGTCGCCGTGCCGCGTGCGCGCGACGTTCACGTGGTGCCCACCCCTCGGCTCGGCGGTGTCGGCATCTACGCCGGCATGGTCGCGGCCATGTTCCTGGCCGCCCAACTCCCCGCTCTCACCCGAGGCTTCGCCTATTCCAAGGATGCGGTCGCGGTGCTCGTCGCCGGCGGGGTGATCGTGGTGGTCGGGATCATCGACGACCGCTGGGGCGTGGACGCCCTCACCAAACTGGTGGGTCAGATCTTCGCCGCGGCCCTGCTCGTGGTGATGGGGGTGGCCTGGAACGTGGTCTACGTCCCGGGCATCAACACGACGGTGGTGCTCGATCAGCTGCAGGCGGGCCTGCTGACGGTGGTGGTCGCGGTCGCGACCGTCAACGCCATGAACTTCATCGACGGGCTCGACGGGCTGCTGGCCGGCGTGGCCGCACTCGCGGCGCTGGCGATCCTGATCTTCTCCGTGGGTCTGATGTTCGATTCGGGCGGCGACGCCCCCTCCTATCCTCCCGCCCTCATCACGGCGGCGCTGTTCGGTGCGTGCATCGGCTTCCTGCCGCACAACTTCCAGCCGGCGCGGATCTTCATGGGCGACTCGGGGTCGATGCTGCTGGGCTTGGCGCTCGCGGCGGCCTCGACCTCGGCCTCGGGCCGGATCTCCCAGAACGCCTACGGCACCACCGACATATTCGCCCTGCTGCTGCCGCTGCTCCTGGCCGTCGCGGTCATGTTCGTCCCGATGCTCGACCTCCTGCTCGCGGTGGTCCGCCGCACTCGCGCCGGGGTGCACCCGTTCACCGCCGACAAGATGCATCTGCATCACCGCCTGCTGCAGATCGGGCACAGCCAGCGGCGGGTCGTGGTGGTGATCTACCTGTGGGTGGGTGTGCTGGGCCTGAGTGCCGCCGCGTCCACGATGCTGCCGCCGACGCTGATCGCGCCACTGTTCGGCGCGGGCCTGCTCAGCGCCCTGGTCTTCACGGTGGTACCGCGCATCGTGCCCCGCCTCCGGGAGCGCTACTCCGAAACCGCGAGGTCAGATACGCCCCCCACCCCGCGAACCCGTTAACGCGGTACGGGCGTCCTGTTGTACTATCGTGTGTAGTTGATCGGCTGGATCGGCTCGGACCCCGATGTGGGGGGTGCCCCTCTTTCTTGGTAGAGTCTCAGCCAATCACAAAGAATCCGTGATGTGACCCACGCTACGGATTCGGCAGACGCCGCCCGGTCGCCGCGAACCCATCGCTGGTGCGACCCCGACCCCGAAGGAGGGGACATGACGACGCCGGCCCCCTCAGTCGATGGTGCTGCAGCCCGCGGCGTCGTGACGTTCACCAATCCCTTCGTGATCCTCGCCGGGGTCTCCGTCGTGGTCGCGGGCATCGCCGCCTCGTTCGGTCACGTCTGGTTCGCGGCGTGGTTCTTCCTCGGCGGGCTGCTCGCCCTCCTCAACGCGAAGCTGGTCGTGATCAAGGTCGCGAACGCGACCGCGGAGGAGGAGCCGCGTAAGGCGCCCGTCGCGGTCAACTCGGTGGTCCGGCTGGCCGCGATCTCCGTCGTCGCCCTGGTCATCGCCTACTTCTTCCGGCCCTCCGGGCTGGGTGTGATCTTCGGACTCGCGGTCGGACAGATCGTCCTGGTCCTCAACACTGTGATCCCTGTTCTGAAAGGACTCCGACAGCAGTCATGAGCACGAATCTCATTGCCGAGGGCGCGATCTCGCCCGGGCACCACCGTGAGTGGATCGGGCCCTTCGGGTGGACCTTCAACGTGGACACCATCCTGTCGACGGTCATCGCGGCCATCGTCGTGCTGATCCTGGCCTTCGTGCTCAAGTCCAAGGTCACCTCCACCGGTGTGCCGTCGGGCGTCCAGCTGTTCTGGGAGACCATCACCATCCAGATGCGCCAGCAGATCGAGTCCTCGATCGGCATGCGCGTCGCGCCGTTCGTGCTGCCGCTCGCGGTCACGCTGTTCACCTACATCCTGGTGGCCAACTGGCTCGCGGTGCTTCCCGTGCAGTACGGCAAGGGCGAGGGCTCCGGGGAACTGTTCGCGCCCGCCGCGTCCGATGTGAACTTCGTGTTCGCCCTCGTGGCGGTGGTGTTCATCTGGTACCACGCCGCCGGCATCAAGCGCCGCGGCATCATCGGTCACCCGGTCAAGCTGGTCAAGGGCCACGCGATCGGACTCGCCCCGATCAACATCATCGAGGAGATCGCCAAGCCGGTCTCGCTCGCACTCCGACTCTTCGGCAACCTGTTCGCGGGCACGGTCATGGTGGCGCTGATCGCCCTGTTCCCGGCCTACATCATGTGGCTGCCGAACGCGATCTGGAAGTCCTTCGACCTGTTCGTCGGCCTGATCCAGGCGTTCATCTTCTCGCTGCTCACCATCCTGTACTTCTCGCAGGCGATGGAGACCGAGGAGCACTGACAGACCTCGCCCGGCCGGGACCGGCCGACGCGACCGTAGACCCTGGTAGGGCGTACTACCAGAAACCGAAAGGGAAAGTAACAATGGCAGCAGATCCGCAGATCGTTCAGGGTGCGCTCATCGGCGGCGGCCTGATCATGGGTGGCGGCGCCATCGGCGCCGGTGTGGGCGACGGCCTGGCCGGTGCTCAGCTGATCGCCGGCATCGCCCGGCAGCCCGAGGCTCAGGGCCGGCTCTTCACCCCGTTCTTCATCACCGTCGGTCTGGTCGAGGCCGCGTACTTCATCAACCTCGCGTTCATGGCGCTGTTCGTGTTCGCGACCCCGGGCGCGTCCTAAACCTGACCGCCCTCGCTAGAAACGGGAACTGACGCCATGCAGCTCGCAGCTGAAGAGCAGAGTAACTTCCTCCTCCCCAACGGCACCTTTTTCGTCGAGCTCATCATCTTCGTGATCGTGCTCGCGGTCATCTGGTTCTTCGTGGTCCCGTCCGTCACCAAGGTGTTGGACGACCGCGAGGCGATGATCGACCAGACGGTGAAGGATCAGCGGGGCGCCACCAAGGGGTTCGAGGACGCCGAGTCGGAGTACAACGACGGTGTGCGCACCGCCCGTGCCGAGGCCGGCGCCATCCGTGACGACGCCCGGGCGACCGGTCGTGCCGCGATGGAGGAGCAGAAGCAGCGGGCATCCGCCGAGGCGGACGCTCTGACCCGTCAGGAGACGGAGCAGCTGCGCAGCGCGGGCGAGGCCTCCACCGCAGCGGCGCGGGGCGATCTCGCGCCGCTGTCGGCCACTCTGGCCAGCCGCGTGCTGGGCTTCGACGTGACGCAGGACCCGGCTCTGAAGGCCGAACTCGACCAGATCAACCGCGACTCGGTGGTGAAGAACTAATGAGCATCTTTATCGGACAGTTCGTCGGCTTCCTTCTGGTCCTGTTCATCCTGTGGAAGTGGGTCGTCCCCGTCGTCCGCAAGGCGATGAAGACCCGCCAGGAGACGGTGCGAATGGAGCTCGAGGCTTCGGCCGCGGCGCGGGCCAGGCTCGCCGAGGCCGGAGCGGCGGGGGAGCGGGCCCGTGAGGACGCCGCGCGCGAGGGCAGCCGGATCCGCGACGAGGCCCGCGGTGACGCGGATGCCATCCGTGAGGATCTGCGCGCCCAGACGGACCGCGAGGTCGTCCGGATCGGCGAACACGGGCAGGGGCAGATCGCGCTCAACCGCAGCAACCTGGTGCGGGGCTTCCGCGCCGGGCTCGGCGCCGAGGCCGTCGACGTGGCCGGGCGCCTGGTGCGCAGCCACCTCGCCGATCCGGCGAACCAGTCGAAGTCGGTGGACCGCGCGCTCGACGAGCTCGAGTCCATGACGCAGGGCGCCGACGAGGTGCGTGTCACCGAGGCGGACCGGATCGGCACGCGGTCGCTCCGCGCCTCGAGCCGCGACTCCGTGCGCCGGCTGGCCGCGGGCTTCGACGAGCGCAGTGCGGGTGTCGATGAGGCGGCCCTGGCCCGCGTGGCCGAGGATCTCGCCGACGTGGTGAACGTGCTGGGCGAGCAGCCGGTGCTGCGCAAGCACCTGGCGGAGTCAGCGGAGGCCCCGGAGGCCAAGCGAACACTGGTCGACAACCTCTTCGGCGGCAAGATCAGCGCCGAGGCGAACGCCTTCGTGCAGGACGCGGCGGCGGCGAAGTGGTCGGCACCGTCGGACTTCACGACCGCACTCGAGCGGCAGGCCCGGGTGGCCGTTCTGGTCGGTGCGGAGCGGGCCGGCGAGCTCGACGAGACCGAGGACCAGCTGTTCCGCGCGGGACGCATCCTCGAGGGTGAGCCCCGGCTCACCGCGGCACTGTCCGACGTCCGGGTTCCGGCCGCGAACCGCATCGCACTGCTGGACTCCGTGTTCGGCGGCAAGGTGAACGACTTCACCGCGGCGCTGCTGCGCCAGACCGTGCGTCTGGTGCGGGTCGGCCGCGTGGACGCCTCCGTGGCGTCGATCGCCGAGCTGGCGGCCGCCCGACGCGGCGAGTCCGTCGCGGTGGTCGAGTCCGCGGTCGCACTGACCGATGCCCAGCGCGGCCGCACCGCGGACCTGCTGGCGCGCATCTACCAGCGCAAGATCGCGGTGCAGACCGAGGTCGTGCCCGAGCTGCTCGGGGGGCTGCGCGTCACCGTCGGCAACGAGGTCATCGACGGCGACGTCGCCTCGCGCCTCGACAAGGCCGCACAGCAGCTGCCCAGCTAACCCACACACACTTCCACCAAGAACACAAAAGAGGGAAACGAGAACTCATGGCTGAGTTGACGATCTCAACCGACGACGTCAAGGGCGCGATCGAGCAGTACGTCTCGACGTTCGAGGCCGACGCCTCCCGCGAGGAGATCGGCACCGTCTCCGACACCGCCGACGGCATCGCCCACGTGACCGGGCTGCCCGGCGCGATGGCGAACGAGCTGCTCGAGTTCCCCGGTGGGGTTCTCGGCGTGGCTCTCAACCTCGACGAGGACGAGATCGGCGCCGTCATCCTCGGTAACTACGAGTCGCTCGAGGAGGGGCAGCAGGTCCGCCGCACCGGCGACGTGCTCTCCGTGCCCGTGGGCGATAAGTTCCTCGGCCGCGTGGTCAACCCGCTCGGCCAGCCGATCGACGGCCTGGGCGACATCGAGGCCGAGGAGCAGCGCGTCCTCGAGCTGCAGGCGGCCACCGTGCTCGAGCGCCAGCCCGTCGAGGAGTCCCTCGCCACCGGCATCAAGGCGATCGACGCCATGACCGCCATCGGCCGCGGCCAGCGCCAGCTGGTGATCGGTGACCGCAAGACCGGCAAGACCGCCGTCTGCGTCGACACCATCCTCAACCAGAAGTCGAACTGGGAGTCGGGCGACCCGACCAAGCAGGT
Source organism: Tsukamurella paurometabola (assembly GCA_040391845.1). Lineage (GTDB taxonomy): Bacteria > Actinomycetota > Actinomycetes > Mycobacteriales > Mycobacteriaceae > Tsukamurella > Tsukamurella paurometabola_B. Next base: position 22,663 of record JBEBXD010000055.1, read on the forward strand.
CCGCTGCATCTACGTCGCCATCGGCCAGAAGGGTTCCACGATCGCCGGCGTGAAGGCCGCGCTCGATGAGGCCGGCGCCATGGAGTACACCACCATCGTCGCGGCGCCCGCGTCCGACTCGGCCGGTTTCAAGTGGCTCGCGCCGTACACCGGCTCGGCCATCGGCCAGCACTGGATGTACCAGGGCAAGCACGTCCTCATCGTGTTCGACGACCTGTCGAAGCAGGCCGAGGCGTACCGCGCCATCTCGCTGCTGCTGCGCCGCCCGCCGGGCCGCGAGGCCTACCCCGGCGACGTCTTCTACCTGCACTCGCGCCTGCTGGAGCGCTCGGCGAAGCTGTCCGACGCCCTCGGCGGCGGCTCGATGACCGCGCTGCCGATCATCGAGACCAAGGCCAACGACGTCTCGGCGTTCATTCCGACCAACGTCATCTCGATCACCGACGGCCAGGTCTTCCTCGAGTCCGACCTGTTCAACAAGGGCGTCCGGCCCGCGATCAACGTCGGTACCTCCGTGTCCCGCGTCGGTGGCGCTGCGCAGACCAAGGGCCTGAAGAAGGTCTCGGGCTCACTGCGTCTGGAACTCGCCCAGTTCCGTGAGTTGGAGGCCTTCTCGGCCTTCGCCTCGGATCTCGATGACGCTTCGAAGGCGCAGTTGGCGCGTGGCGCCCGCTGGGTCGAGCTGCTGAAGCAGGACCAGTACAGCCCGTCGTCGGTCGAGGACGAGATCGTCTCGATCTACCTCTGCGGCGAGGGCCATTACGACTCGGTGCCCGTCGAGGACGTGCGCCGTTTCGACGGTGAGCTGCTCAGCCATCTGCACCACGCTGCGGCCGGCGTCTACGAGTCGATCGCGGGCGGCAAGGTCCTCGAGAAGGACCAGGCGGAGGCCCTCGTCGCCGAGACCAACCGCTTCAAGCAGAGTTTCCTGGCCTCGGACGGATCGCGCGTGGTCAACGAGGCCGAGGCCGACGCGCTGCCCGCCGAGGACGTCGAGCACGAGACGATCAAGGTCAAGCGCAATGGCTAGTATTCGTGAGCTGCGCTCGCGGATCCGGTCGGTCAACTCGACCAAGAAGATCACCAAGGCGCAGGAACTGATCGCGACCTCGCGGATCACCAAGGCGCAGGCCCGTGTCGCGGCCGCCAAGCCCTATTCCGAGGAGATGACCTCGGTGCTGTCGGAGCTGGCGAGCAAGTCCGGTTCGCTGGATCACCCGCTCCTCACCGAGCGGGAGGACCCGAAGCGCGCCGCGATCCTCGTCGTCTCCTCCGACCGCGGCATGTGCGGCGGCTACAACTCCAACGTGCTGCGGGAGACGCGCGAGCTGATCCAGCTGCTCCGCGACGAGGGCAAGGAGCCCGTCCTCTACGTGATGGGGCAGAAGGGCCTGGACTACTTCCGCTTCCGCGGGCAGGACGTCGCGGGCGCGTGGACCGGATTCTCGCAGCAGCCGCACCACTCGGACGCCGCCGCGGCGACCGAGACCCTGGTGAAGCTGTTCGAGACGGGGTCGCAGGACTACGTCACGATCGACGGGGTCGAGACGCACGGCGTCGACGAGCTGCACATCGTGTACACGCGCTTCGTCTCGATGCTCTCGCAGAACCCAGAGGTGCGCCGCATGGCCCCGCTCGTGGTCGAGGAGAGCGAGGCCGCGCCGGGCGACGGGGACGACGGTGCCCGCAACTTCGCGTTCGAGCCGGGCGCGGACACGCTGCTGTCGGCCCTGCTGCCGAAGTACGTCGCGACGCGCGTGTTCGCCGCGCTTCTCGATTCCGCGGCCTCGGAGAGCGCGGCCCGCCGCACGGCCATGAAGGCCGCGACCGACAACGCCAACGAGCTGGCGATCTCGCTGTCCCGCGAGGCGAACCAGCTGCGTCAGGCGCAGATCACCCAGGAAATCAGCGAAATCGTCGGTGGCGCCGGCGCCCTCGCGAACTAGTAACCGGAAAGCAGAGACATGACTACAGCAACGCAGCCCGCGACGGCGGGCACCGCTGCGGCCACCGGTCGCGTGACGCGGGTCATCGGCCCGGTCGTCGACATCGAGTTCCCGCGCGGCGCCGTTCCCGACCTGTTCAACGCCCTGCACGCGGAGATCACCCTCCCGTCCGTGGCCAAGACGCTGACCCTCGAGGTCGCGCAGCACCTGGGTGACAACCTGGTGCGCGCCATCTCGATGCAGCCCACCGACGGCCTGGTCCGCGGTACCGACGTCACCGACTCGGGCTACCCGATCCGCGTCCCCGTCGGCGACGTGGTCAAGGGCCACGTGTTCAACGCGCTCGGCGACTGCCTCGACACCCCCGGGCTCGGCCGCGACGGCGAGCAGTGGGGCATCCACCGCAAGCCCCCGGCCTTCGACCAGCTCGAGGGCAAGACCGAGATCCTGGAGACGGGCATCAAGGTCATCGACCTGCTGACCCCGTACGTCAAGGGCGGCAAGATCGGCCTGTTCGGCGGCGCCGGCGTCGGCAAGACCGTTCTGATCCAGGAGATGATCACCCGTATCGCGCGCGAGTTCTCGGGCACCTCGGTGTTCGCGGGCGTCGGCGAGCGCACCCGTGAGGGCACCGACCTCCACCTCGAGATGGAGGAGATGGGCGTTCTCCAGGACACCGCGTTGGTGTTCGGCCAGATGGACGAGCCGCCGGGGACGCGTATGCGCGTCGCCCTCTCGGCCCTGACGATGGCCGAGTACTTCCGCGACGTGCAGCACCAGGACGTGCTGCTGTTCATCGACAACATCTTCCGGTTCACCCAGGCGGGTTCCGAGGTCTCGACCCTGCTGGGCCGCATGCCGTCCGCCGTGGGATACCAGCCCACGCTGGCGGACGAGATGGGTGAGCTCCAGGAGCGCATCACCTCGACCAAGGGCCGGTCGATCACGTCGCTGCAGGCCATCTACGTGCCCGCCGACGACTACACCGACCCGGCGCCGGCCACCACCTTCGCGCACCTCGATGCGACCACCGAGCTCTCGCGTCCGATCTCGCAGCTGGGTATCTACCCCGCCGTGGATCCGCTGACGTCGACCTCGCGCATCCTCGAGGCGTCGATCGTGGGCGACGAGCACTTCCGCGTCGCCAACGAGGTCAAGCGCATCCTGCAGAAGTACAAGGAACTGCAGGACATCATCGCCATCCTCGGTATGGACGAGCTCTCCGAAGAGGACAAGGTCCTCGTCGGCCGCGCCCGTCGCCTGCAGAAGTTCCTCGGCCAGAACTTCATCGTCGCCGAGAAGTTCACCGGTGAGAAGGGCTCGGTCGTCCCGCTGGCGGACACCATCGAGGCCTTCGACCGTGTGTGCAAGGGTGAGTTCGATCACCTGCCCGAGCAGGCGTTCAACAGCTGTGGTGGTCTCGACGACGTCGAGGCGGCCGCGAAGAAGATCGCCGGGAAGTAGTCTCCAGTGGCTGACACTGCGTTTCAGGTAGAGGTCGTCTCCGTCGAGGAGCGGCTGTGGTCGGGCGAGGCGACCTTCGTCATCGCCCAGACCACCGAGGGTGAGCTGGGCGTCCTGGCGCATCACGAGCCGCTGTTCGGCCAGCTCACCGACGGTGGCGCTGTGGCCATCGACACGGTGGGCGGCGAGCGTCTGGCCGCGGCGATCCACGGCGGCTTCCTCTCGGTGACGGGCGAGAAGGTGACCGTCCTCGCGGACGAGGCCGAGTGGGCCTCGTCGCTGGAGGAGACCGAGGTCCGGCGCGCGCTCGAGGCGGCGGCGGACGGGTCCGACGAGCAGGCGGTGGCGCAGGGACGGTTGCGCGCACTCGAGTACCTCGCGGGCAAGTAGCATAGGAGCAGCAGCGTGAAAGCCGGTGGCCCGGTCAAGCCGAGCCACCGGCTTTCCTGCTATTCGGGTACGGAGCATTCGGGCACGGAGTGAGGAGGAGCGTGATGGGCGCGGTGGTCTTCGTCGCGACGGTCGCGGTTCTCGTGCTGCTCGCGATCGGCGCGGTGGTCGCGCTGCGCCTCTACAGCCTCCGGGTGGCCGGCGTGCCGATCATCCTGCGCTACCTCCCCGCCGAGGCGGAGCAGGGGTGGCGGCACGGCACGCTCCGCTACGACGATCACGAGCTGCGGTACTACCGGCTCTCCAGCGTGCGGCTGGGGCCCAGCTGGACGCTGCCGCGCAGCGGAACCGAGATCGTGGGCCGGCGGGCGCCGCACGGCACGGAACTCGACGTGATCGACCCGGACATGGTGATCGTGCACGCCGTCACCCCGGGAGGGGAGACGGAGCTCGCCTTCGCCCGGGACGGTCTCACGGCGTTCCAGTCCTGGCTCGAGTCGCGGCCAAGCCCGCGGCGCCAGCGCCCGTAGGCGCGGCAGTCAGCGCTCGCCGCCGGGCTTCCACAGCACGTCGCCCCCGGGATTGGCCACCCGGGACAGGATGAACAGCAGATCCGAGAGCCGGTTGAGGTACTTCGCCGGCAGCACGGACACGGTTTCCCCGTTCTCCCGCACCGCATCCCACGCCGCGCGTTCGGCGCGCCGGACCACGGTGCGCGCCAGGTGCAGGTACGCGGACAGGGGCGTGCCGCCGGGCAGCACGAACGAGTCGAGCTTGGGCAGGTCCTCGTTGTACTGATCGCACCAGGATTCGAGGCGGTCGATGTAGTCCGGGGTCACCCGCAGCGGCGGGTACTCCGGGTCCGGGACCACGGGGGTGGAGAGGTCCGCGCCCACGTCGAAGAGCTCGTTCTGGATCCGGAGCAGTACCGCGCGCAGCTCCGGCTCCGGATTCCCGACGGTGACCGCGAGCCCCAGGGCGGCGTTCGCCTCGTCGCAGTCGGCGTACGCCCGGAGCCGGGGGTCGGACTTCGTGACCCGGGAGAAGTCGCCGAGGCCCGTCGTGCCGTCGTCGCCGGTGCGGGTGTAGATGCGGGTGAGGTGGACAGCCATGATCACAGGCTGTCACAGCCCCGGGCACCGTGCCATAGGCTGAGCGGTGTGGGAGAGAAGTTTCTGGTGCACGGCGGCGCCCGGCTGACCGGCGAGGTCACCGTGGGCGGCGCGAAGAACAGCGTGCTCAAGTTGATGGCGGCGACGCTGCTCGCCGAGGGCACGTCCGTGCTCACCAATTGCCCCGAGATCCTCGACGTACCGCTCATGGCGGACGTTCTGCGGGGACTCGGCGCCGAGGTGGAGCTCGAGGGCGACACCGCGAGGATCACGACGCCGGCGGTGCTCAATCACCGCGCCGATTTCGATGCGGTGAAGCAGTTCCGCGCGTCGGTCTGCGTGCTGGGCCCCCTGATGGCGCGGGAGAAGCGCGCCGTCGTCGCGCTCCCCGGTGGCGACGCGATCGGCTCCCGGCCACTGGATATGCACCAGTCAGGGCTGCGCGCGCTGGGTGCGACCAGCTCCATCGAACACGGATGTGTTGTGGCGCAAGCGGATTCCCTCCAGGGTGCGGAGATCACGCTGGAGTTCCCGTCGGTCGGCGCCACGGAGAACATCCTGATGGCCGCGGTGCTGGCCACGGGGCTCACCGTGATCAGCAACGTCGCGCGGGAGCCGGAGATCGTGGACCTGTGCGCGATGCTGGTCCAGATGGGTGCCGACATCGAGGGGATCGGGACCGACACCCTCATGGTGCGCGGGGTGGAGCGGCTGCACCCCACGGAGCACCGGGTGATCGGAGACCGGATCGTGGCCGCCACGTGGGGGTTCGCCGCCGTGATGACCCGCGGCGACATCACCGTCAACGGGGTTGCCCCGGACACGCTGGGGGTGGTGCTGCACAAGCTCCAGGACGCCGGCGCCACCGTGACCGAACGCGCGGACGGCTTCCGGATCGCGTGCCCCGAGCGGCCGCACGCGGTCAACGTGGCGACCCTGCCCTTCCCGGGCTTCCCGACGGACCTGCAGCCGATGGCGATCGGGATGGCGTGCGTCGCGGACGGCACGTCGATGATCACGGAGAACGTGTTCGAGGCGCGATTCCGCTTCGTCGAGGAGATGGTGCGCCTCGGCGCGGACGCGCGGACCGACGGGCACCACGCGGTGATCAGGGGAGTGGAGCAGCTCTCGAGCGCGCCCGTGTGGTCGACCGACATCCGGGCGGGCGTGGGCCTCGTGCTCGCGGGCCTGTGCGCCGACGGCGTGACCGAGGTGCACGACGTGTTCCACATCGATCGCGGCTATCCCAACTTCGTGGGGAACGTGAAGTCCCTGGGCGGGGAGATCGAGCGGGTCCCGTGACCCGCCGGTGGGGTGCCACCGGGCGCGCCGGCTCCGCGCCGATCGGTAGGACGACCTGGCGATTTGTGTTCGGAGTTCGACGTGTGTAACTTATATCGAGTCAGCGCGCCACGGCGCCGCCGGCAAGGCCCACGGAGTCCAATGAAGCTGGAACTCGACGCGCCGCCGGACGATGGAAACCGGGTAGATCCGCAAGGATCATCACGCTGACCGCCACGAAGAGAGACTCTCCTCGATCGCGCCTAGCGCGTTCGAGTTGTTGATCGACGTGGTGAGCGGTTCGGAGGACCGCGTTGCAGCCCGCGAGAGCGAGTTGCGGAGGGAACTCCGGTCTGCTAAGCTAGAACGGTTGCTCCGAGCAGCCAAACCACTAACGACGGCGTCCGATCGTGCTCAGCACGGTTCGGAGGGGTTCAGTGCGCGGTTTGTGCGGCTCGAAGCGCTCCGGATGCGACCCGCGAGAGCGAGTTGCAGAGGGAAGCCGGATCTGCTAAGCTGGAACGGTTGCCTGCGAAGGTTTCCGCTGCCCGGTGTGGCCTCATTGT
>JBEBXD010000056.1:0-29127 GCA_040391845.1 Tsukamurella paurometabola
CGGGCGCGGGCGGCGACCAGTTCGGCCGCCCCGCCCCCGGTCCTGTCGCCGCCGGGACCGCTCTCCCTGCTCTGCGCGCTCACGCCGCCCGGCACCGTCTCTTCCCCTACCGTCCTCGTTCTCCTACAGGGCCTCGTTGCCGCGCTCGCCCGTGCGCACCCGCACGACCGATTCGACGGGCGTGACCCAGACCTTGCCGTCGCCGATCTTGCCGGTGCGGGCGCCCTCGACGATCACGTCCACGACGCTGTCGACGACGGCGTCGTCCACGACCACCTCGATGCGGACCTTGGGCACGAAGTCCACGGAGTACTCGGCGCCGCGGTAGACCTCGGTGTGCCCCTTCTGCCGGCCGTAGCCCTGGACCTCACTGACGGTCATGCCGAGGATTCCGGCCTGTTCGAGCCCCGCCTTCACGTCCTCGAGCGTGAAGGGCTTGACGATCGCGGTGACGAGCTTCATATCTTGTTTCCTTCGTCGATTGAAGTGGAGGGTTCAAGCTTAGATCCGGTCTTCTCAGACCAGGTCGTACGCCGTTTCCGCGTGCTCGGAGTTGTCGATGCCGTCGGCCTCCGCCTCCTTGTCGACGCGCCAGCCCAGCGGCTTGAGCGCGAACGCGATCACCGCGGTGAGGACCGCCGTGAACGCGAGGGCCACGGCCGCGATGACCACCTGCACGACGAGCTGCTTGTAGTCGCCCCCGTAGAACAGGCCGGTGTCCTTGGCCAGGAAGCCCAGCGCGACGGTGCCGATCAGGCCGGCCACCAGGTGCACGCCCACCACGTCGAGCGAGTCGTCGAATCCGAAGCGGCTCTTGAGGCCCACGCCGAAGGCGGCGGCGATGCCGGCGACGACGCCCAGGATGATCGCGCCCACCGGGGTCACGTTGGCGCAGGCCGGCGTGATGGCGACCAGGCCGGCGACGACGCCGGAGGCGGCGCCCACCGTGGTGGCGTGGCCGTCGCGGAACTTCTCCACCGCGAGCCAGCCGAGCATGGCGGCGGCGGTCGCGGCGGTGGTGTTCACCCACGCCAGGCCGGCGGTCGCGTTGGCCGTACCGGCGGAGCCCGCGTTGAAGCCGAACCAGCCGAACCACAGCAGCGCGGCGCCCAGCATGACGAACGGGATGTTGTGCGGGCGGTAGGACTGCTTGCCGAATCCGAGCCGCTTGCCCACGATGATCGCCAGGACCAGTCCGGCGATGCCGGCGTTGATGTGCACCACTGTGCCGCCGGCGAAGTCGATGGGCGCCACCGCGGCGGTGCCCTCCTCGTTGAGCCCGAACAGCTTCGCCGCGATGCCGCCCTCGGCACCCGAGAGCAGGCCGCCGCCCCACACCATGTGGGCGAGCGGCAGGTACACGACGGTGGTCCACACCGCGGTGAACACCAGCCAGGTGCCGAACTTGACGCGCTCGGCGAGGGCGCCGGAGATCAGCGCGACGGTGATCACGGCGAACGTCAGCTGGAACCCGGCGAACACGATGGCCGGCAGCCCGCTGTCGGCGGCGTTGAGCACCACCAGCGTGTCCTCGCCCGCCTTCTTGGTCTGCGTCAGCTGGTCGAGGCCGAAGTACGTGAACGGGTTGTCGAACAGTCCCAGGTAGTTGCCGTTGCCCGAGAACGAGGTCGAGTAGCCCCACAGCACGTAGATCACGGAGACCACGCCGAGCGAGCCGATCGACATCATCATCATGTTGAGCACGCTCTTCTGGCGGGAGAGCCCGCCGTAGAAGAACGCCAGGGCGGGGGTCATCAGCAGCACGAGCGCGGCGGACGTGAGCATCCACGCGGTGGTGCCGGTATCGACCTTCCCGAACAGCTCGTCGGGTACGGAAGCCAAAAGCACGGGTGAAACCTCCTCGCGTTGCGCCCTTGCGGCGCAAGTGAGAACAGCTTCCGGTGCCGCCGTTTCTCGGCGGTCGCGCTCGTGTTGCCCTCGTGTAACCGGTTTTCCGGGATTCCGCCCCGATGGTTACGGCGGTGTTACCCCGTGTCAGCCCAGCAGGGCGTCGACGAACGCGCCGGGCTCGAACGGGGCCAGGTCGTCGGCGCCCTCACCCAGGCCCACCAGCTTCACCGGGACCCCCAGCTCGTGCTGCACGGCGTACACGATGCCGCCCTTGGCGGTGCCGTCGAGCTTGGTCAGGACGACGCCGGTGATGTCCACGACCTCGGCGAACACCTTCGCCTGCGCCAGCCCGTTCTGGCCGATGGTGGCGTCGAGTACCAGCAGCACCTCGTCGACCTCGGCCTTCTTCTCGACGACGCGCTTGACCTTGTCGAGCTCGTCCATGAGGCCGGTCTTGGTGTGCAGGCGGCCCGCGGTGTCGACGAGCACCACGTCCACGCCGTCGGCGGTCCCCTTGGCGACCGCGTCGAAGGCCACGGCGGCGGGGTCGGCGCCCTCCTTGCCGCGCACCACCTCGGCGCCGACGCGTTCGGCCCAGGTCTGCAGCTGGTCGGCGGCGGCGGCGCGGAAGGTGTCGGCGGCGCCGAGGACCACGCGCCGGCCGTCCGCCACGAGGACGCGGGCGAGCTTGCCGGTGGTGGTGGTCTTGCCGGTGCCGTTGACGCCCACCACGAGCAGCACCGACGGTGCGCCCGCGTGCGGCAGCGCCCGGATGCTGCGGTCGTACTCGGGGTGCAGTTCCTCGACGAGGACGGCGCGCAGCAGCGCACGCACCTCCGCGGCGTTCGACACCCCCTGGGTGGCGATCCGGTCGCGGAGCTTCTCGACGACCGCCATGGTGGTGGGGGTGCCGAGGTCGGCGAGCAGCAGGGTGTCCTCGATCTCCTCCCACGACTCCTCGTCGAGGTCGCCGGCGCCGAGCAGCCCGAGCAGCGAGGCGCCGACCGTCGACTGCGAGCGCGCGAGCCGCCCCTTGAGGCGGTCGAGCCGGCCCGCGGTGGGGGCGATCTCGTCCAGTACCGGGGTCGACGGTGCCGCCGTCTCCGGCTCCGCGGGGGCCTGCGCTTCTGCGGGTGCGGCAGGGGCGGCGGGTTCTGCGGGCGTCTCGGGTTCTGCAGGGGCGACAGGTTCTGCGGGGGCCGGGGCGGCGTCCTCGATCCGCTCGATCTCCGTGGGCGCCTCGGGCTCGACGGTCGCGATGCCGGGGTCGATCTCCTCCGCCTCGGCGAGCCGGGCGTCGGCCTGTGCCTGTGCTTCGTCCGCGGCCTCCTGCTCGCGCGACTCCTGCAGGTCCTTGAGGGAGACGTGCGGGGACGGCTCCGGCACCGGGGGCTTCGTCGGCGCGGGCGGGGCCTTCGGCACGAGCGGCGCGGGCTCCGCCTCGCGGGTGCCCTCGCTGAACGTGAAGCCGCCGCCGGCCTTGTAGCCGCCGGACTTGTCGAGGCTCTGCGGCTCCGGCGTCTCGTCCTTGAGCGAGACGCGCCGCCGCTTGTTGAGGTAGAAGCCGGTCGCCAACGCCGCCAGAACCAGCAGGACGACGACGACGGCGATGATGATGGCGATGGCCGAAGTACTCACGCCTCGACTCTAGTCAACGGCCGCGCGCCCCTTGCCCTCGCCGACCGGCGGGCGCGTTTGCCAGGCGCAATCGAGATCACACATCCCGGATCAGGCTGATCGGAACCCTTCGTGGATCTCTCGAACACACCTAGCGTTCATTTTCATCGGGCTCCTTCCCGTCCTCCTGAAGAAAGCGAGATCGCCCCATGCGCCACACTCCCTCCCGTCGCTCCGTGATCGCCGCCGTGGTCGCGACCGCGACGATGGCGGTCACCGCCGTCGCCGCCCCCGCCGCGAACGCCGAGACCCTGACGGGCACGTTCTCGATCGACTCCGGCTCGTATTTCCGAATGATCCTGCCGAGCGGGACCGCCTCCGGCCCGTTCCTCGCCAACGGCAACTCGACCAACTCGGACAAGACCATCACCCCGCTCTCCGGTTCACTCACCTCCGGCTCCTACCAGAGCCAGGTCACCTCGGCTCGGACCTTCTTCGGCTCCGACTTCGTGACCTCGACCAAGGCCACCGACCCGCAGACCGGGTCTGCGACTTCGGTCCCGACCATCACCCGTAACGGCTCGTCGCTGTCCGGCGACCTCTCGGCGTTCGGCGTCGCCTGGAACGGCCAGGTCTTCAACCAGGGAGCCCCGAAGCCCGGCGGCGGACTTCCCGGCAAGACCAGCCGCGTGACCGGGACGATCAACGGCTCCAGCTACTCGATCACCTGGACCAGCCAGATCGTGGGCGGGCCGTTCAACAACTTCACCGGCCTGTGGCATCTCACCGGCACGTACAGCAAGTAGCCGCTACGGATACGACGGCGCTGCTCGGCGGTGTGCCCCGGCTGCGGGCCGTCGCCCCACCGCGATCGGCGCCGGCTCCGGCGGCACGGCGCTGGCCGGCCTGGCTCCTGGTGTTCGCGGGTATCGCCGTCGCACTCGGCTCCGTCGCCGGCGGCCTCCCCACGACGACCGCGGGCGCCACGAAGATGCTCGATGCGTTCGCGCCGCACCTGACTCCGGAATCCATGGACCGCCTCGACGGGGACGTGGAGGCGATCGCCCGGTTCGGCGCCGCGACTCGTTCCGAGGCCGCGGCCGGGCGGCTCGCGGGTGCGCCGCGCACCGCCGACTACGCGAGCCGGTCGACGGACGTCGAGGCCAACGCGCGGGAGTTGCTCGCATCGGCGCGGGCCGCGAAGCCCGATGTCGACGCGCTCGCACGGATCCGGGGACTGAGCACGGTCCCGCAACTACTCCTGCTGGTCGGAATCGCGCTCGCCGTCGCCGGTGCGGTACTGCTCCGCTCCCGGTCCGTCGCGCCGCGCCGGTGGGCGACCGCAGCCGCGGCCCTGTGCGCGGTTGCGCTCGTGGTGCACCCGTTCGCCTCCGGCCTGGCCGACGGTGCCGGGTCCGCGAGCCGGGTGGTGGACCGGTTCGCGCCGATCATGACCGAGCAACAGGTGGTCCGACTCCAGCACGACTTCCTCGCGCTGGTCGGTGCGGTCGGCGAGATCGACCGCGGCGCGACGGTCCGCCGCACGCCGGAGTTCCGAGCGTTCACCGCCTCCTGGCAGACGGTGTCGTCGGACCTCGCTTCACTCACCGGAGCGATCAACGACAACATCCCCGAGTACCGACGGCTGGCGGCGGCGAACGCCGCGCTGCCCGTCCCCGGCGGAACCTTCGCGGCTCTGCCCTGGGCCGAGCTGGTCCTGGGCACCGCCGTCGCCGGCGCTCTGCTCGCGACCCGACGAAAGGCCCCCTCATGACCTCCCGCCCGCCGGCCGGCTCCACCGCACGACGGTCCCTCGCCGCCGTACTCGTCGCCCTGGCCGCGGCGACGTCCGCCGCCTGCGGCGCGGCACAACCCTCGGAACCCGACACCGCCGAGCAACTCGTCGGGCTGTTCCGGTTCACACCGGGCGGTTTCTCCGACGGGAAGCCGACGGGCACCTACTTCAAGATGGCGATCGTCGGCGGCACCGCGGACGGGCCGTTCGTGAACAACGCCAACTCGCCGCTCGACGAGGGCCGCGTGACCGCCCTGAAGCCGGGCACCGCAGGCGGGTTGCGCACCGGCGCCTATCAGTCGGAGGCGAAACCCGGTTTCCGAAACGGCGATTCGCTATCCGGGTCGGTGATCACGCCGACGAAGTTCTTCGACGTACTCTTCGGGATCTCCACCAACGCAGTCGATCCGCAAACCCGCGCCGCGCTGCCGGTACCTTCGGTGACGCGCACCGGCACCGAGCTCACCGCCGACGTCTCCGCGTGGGCGGCGTCCTGGAACAACCAGGAGTTCAATCAGGGCGCGCCCAAACCGGTTGCCCGCACCGACGCCGCCGCGGCGGGCCAGGAGCAGGTGGCGAAGGCCTGGGACGTCGTCTCCCAGCGCTGGCTCGCCCAGCCCGCGGCGGCGAAGGCCACCGGCCCCACCGCTACCGGGACGTTCGACCCGGCGACACGACACTTCACCCTCGACTGGACCAGCCACATCCAGGGCGGCCCGTTCAACGACTTCACCGGCGTCTGGCACCTCGAGGGCGTCTTCGAGCCCGGGCCCCCGACCACCGCTACCGCCACCCCTCGTTCCTCCGCACCGAAGAAGGCCCCATGAACCGGATCCCGCTCACCCTCACCCGCACCGCCGTCGCCGTCGCGCTCGCCGTGACGGTCCCGGTCGCAGGTACCGCGACGGCGAACCCGTCCCCGAAGCCCGCCCCGTCACCGAGCAGCGCCTCCGTACCGTCCGCGGTGACGAAGCCCACCACTGGGGCTTCCACCGTCGCGCCCGGGGTGAACCCGGCCGATGTCCAGTGCCCGCTCGGGTGGCCCAAGCCGAGGGAGAAGGGAGGCCTGGCCTCGCTGATCCTGCTCGCGCCCGCTGCGGGGGCGTTCACCGACGAGGCCTTCGCCGCCGGCCAGGCGTACGACCCGGTCCTCAGCCTCGTCGGCCCCTTCCTCGCCGCGATCAAGCCGGTCATCGAGCGGTCGCAGCCCGCGCTCACCGGCCCGGTCGGTGCGCTCAACGCAGCCGAGCAGGCGGTCTACGACGCGATCAAGTCGCTGTACGCGCAGTACCGGCCGAAGGTGATCGAGGCGCTGACCAAGGCCGGCGACGACCTCGCCCCCGCACTGCAGAAACTCGCCGCCACCCCCGCCGCGGCGTGCCTGGTCGCCTGGGAGGACCAGGTTCTCATCGGTCTGCAGACCGGGAAGTGGTCCGCCATCGCCACCGGTGGCCTCGCCGCGCTCACCGGGCTCGCGGCGAACGGCGACGGCGGCGTTGCCGGGGCGGCGAAACCGTCCGCGAAGCCCACCTCGAAGCCCGCCGGCACGGTCGTCGCGGCGAAACCCCGGTGAATCCGCGGTGATCGAAAACTACTGAGTCACCGTCCGCTACGGCGGAGTCGTGGCCGTCGAGGACGTGACCTTCACGGCACCGTCGGGTGAGGTCACGGGACTGATCGGCCCGAACGGCGCCGGGAAGTCGACCACCCTGCGTCTCATCGCGGGGCTGGAGCGGCCGTCCGCCGGCTCGGTGACGATCGGGGGGCGGCGATACGCCGATGTTCCGAACCCCGGCACGACCATCGGTGTACTACTCGATGCGGGGTGGGCCGCACCGTCACGAACGGCTCGCGAACACCTGCGGTGGATGGCGGCCGCGATCGGCCTGCCCGACGTGCGCGTCGACGCGGCCCTCGAGCTCGTCGGTCTGCAGCGGTTCGCCGATCGCCCCGTCGGCGGGTTCTCGCTCGGAATGCGGCAGCGTCTGGCGATCGCGGCCGCCGTCCTCGGCGACCCGCCGGTGATCGTGCTCGACGAGCCGGTGAACGGCCTGGATCCCGAGGCGATCGCGTGGATCCGGCGTGCGCTCCGTGCCCTGGCAGACGAGGGCAGGACGGTGCTGTTGTCCTCGCACATGCTCAGTGAGTTGGAGCGGACCGCCGACCGGATCGTCGCGCTGAACGAGGGGCGGGTGGTCGCGGACGCGCCGCTGGCCGATCTCGTCGAGCCGGCGCCGCCCGGCCGGTCCGGGCTCGAGACCCTGTACTTCCGGCTCACGGGGGACGCCGACACGTCCGCCGCTCCGGCCGCCACAGCCGCACAGCCCTCCCCCGGGCCGCGGAACGTCGCGCGGAGGTCCGTGACGGCAGAGGCGCGGAAGGCGCTGACCTCCCACGGTTTCCGAGCCGCGCTCGGCGGCGCCGCGGCGATCGCCCTCGCGGTGGCCGTGATCGTCGGCGTCTTCACGTCGGTGTTCCACGGCGCCACGGTGACCACGGCTGCGTACGGCTTCGCTCTGGTGGGGGGCGCGCTCATCGCCGTGGCCGGGGCACTGCTCATATGTCTCGACCGCGACCACGGGACTCTCGCGCTCACCCGCATCCTCATTCCCGGTCCGACGATCGGGTACGGCGCGAAGGCAGTGGTCGCCGCAGTGGGAGGCGCCGGTGCGGGCGTCGTCGGGGCCGGGGCCGCGGTCATCGTCTCCGCCGTCGCAGGCGTCTCCTCCCCCGCCGTCGAGGTTCTCCGGCTCATCCTCACTGCTCCCGTCGTGGGGGCTCTCCTCGCGTTGCTGGGACTCGCCGTCGGATACCTCGCCTCGTCGACGACCGCGGCGATCGGCGCCGTCCTCGCATGGTGGTTCCTCGTGGAGACGATCGCGGTGCCGGCACTGCCGTTCGGCCGGCTCCTGGCGGCGTGGCTGCCCGCGACGAGCGCGCAGCTCGCGACGATAGGGGTGCCCGCGAACAGCGCTAGCTGGTCGCCCTGGGGCTCGTTGACCGTCCTGGTCGGGTGGACCGCCGTCACCTCCGCCGTCGCCGTGGTCGCGGCGCGCCGGTCGTGAAGTGCTCACGCCGCACCGTGAACCGCCCGGGCCCGGGCGACGACACCGCCGAATCGCCTGCCCGTCCGTGCCGGCGGGCCTGATAGCGTCCCTCCCGAGTCGAGCACGGGGAACCCGGTGGGATTCCGGGACTGGCGCGCAACGGTATGAGGCGGAGTGATCCGCGTCGAGTCCGATACCCGGCCGGCTCGTGACTGTCCACCGCCGCCCCCGCGCACGGGGCGCCGACGAATCGAGCCCGATCATGCGGTCCCGCACCCTCCTCTCCTCGCTCGCCCTGCCCGTCGCCGTGGCGGCGCTGCTCGCCGGCTGCGGCACGGCACCGTCGGAGCCGGCGGCGGCGAGCACCTCCGGGCGGTTCCCGGTCACCGTCACCACGTGCGGCTTCGCCTCGGAGGTGAAGGCGGCGCCGCAGCGGATCGTCACGCTGAACCAGGGGGCCACGGAGGTGGCGCTCGCGCTGGGGGTGGCGGGGCGGATGGCCGGGACCGCGTACCTCGACGATGCGGTCGCCCCGCGGTTCCAGGCGGACTACTCGACGATCCCCGTCCTGGCGGCCAAGTACCCGACGCAGGAGAAGATGCTGTCGGTGCGGCCGGACCTGGTGTACGCCTCGTACACGTCCGCGTTCAGCGAGAAGAACGGCGGCGACCGGGCCCGCCTGCAGGCGCAGGGAATCGCGACGCTGCTCGCACCGTCGGGCTGCGCGACGAAGCCCGACCGCGCCTCGTGGGATCTGATCTGGGACGAGCTGACCGCCGCCGGTAAGGCATTCGGGACCGAGGAGGCGGCCGCGAAGCTGATCACCGCACAGCGGTCCGAGCTCGGGGCCGAGAACCTCAAGGGCGCCGCCCACGGGCAGCGGATCCTCTGGTGGGACTTCGGCGCGAAGTCCGGGCTCAACGTCGGCGCCGGCAAGGGCACGCCGCAGCTGCTGATCGACGCGGTGGGCGGGGTCAACGTGTTCGCGGATCAGCCGGGAAACTGGGCGGAGGTCTCGCTGGAGAACGTGGTGGGCACGAACCCCGACGTGATCGTGGTGGCCGACGCCGCCGGGCACAGCGCGCAGGAGCGCATCGATCAGGCGCGCAGGGATCCGGCGCTGAGCCAGTTGCGCGCGGTCCGGGAGAACCGGTTCGTGGTGGTCCCGTTCTCGGAGACCACGTCCGGCGTGCGCCTGCTCGACGGTGCCCGGCGCATCGCCGAGGGCATCCGGGCGCTGCCGTGACCGCGGTCCTCGTCGGGATGTCCGCGGGGATCGATCCGGCCGGGCTGGCGGAGCTCGCGCGTTCCGCCGACGCGGAGGTCGCGTTCCTGCAGGTGCACGATCCGGCGCTGGTCGACGTGCTGACCGCCGTGGCGGACCGCGGCGCGTCCGAGCTGCTGCTGATCGGGACCGGGTGGGCGCAGCCGGGTCCCAAGCGCTCGTGGTTGCGCCGGGTGGCCGCGCACTGGCTGCGCGGGTACGACGGTGCGCCCGTGGTCCGGTTGGCGCCGCAACTGCTTCCCGAGCCCGACGGTGCGCTGCTCGCCGCCGCGATCGCGGCGGGCGGCGCCCCGATGTCCGCGGAGGCGGCGCCGTTGAATTCGCCTGCGTGGGAGGATGTCCCGCAGCACCGACATCAGGTGCTGGTGTGCCGCGGGCCGCGGTGCTCCGCGCTCGGCGCCTCCGCCTTGACGTCGGCGTTCGGCGACGAGCTCCGGCGCGCGGGCCTCGGCGACGACGACGTGCTGGTGACGGTGACCGGTTGCCAGTTCCCGTGCAACCACGCGCCCGTCGTCACGGTGCAGCCGGACGACGTCTGGTACGGCAGCATCACCGCGACCGACGTCGCGCGCCTCGTCGACGACCACCTGACGAACGGGTCGCCCGTCGCCGACCGACGATTGCCGCGGGTATGTGTTCGGCGTTCGTGACGGCGGTCACCGTCTTGCTGCACAAGTGATTTCGTGCACGAGTAGGTGGATGTACCGGCGGATAACCCGGGCGTAACACCCGATCCGTACCTTCGTCGGACATGGGCACTCGAACCGTTCGCAGCGCTGTCACCGAGACGACCGTACGAGAACAGATCCGCGATGTGGTGCGGTACGACCTGCCCGCGTCCCTCGTGGTCTTCCTCGTCGCACTCCCGCTGTCCATCGGCATCGCCGTCGCCTCCGGCGCTCCGGTGATGGCCGGCCTGATCGCCGCGGTGGTCGGTGGCATCGTCGCGGGTGCGTTCGGTGGTAGCCCTCTGCAGGTATCCGGACCGGCCGCGGGGCTGACGGTGGTCGTCGCGGGTCTGATCGAGACCTTCGGCTGGCCCGTCACCTGTGCGATCACCGCCTGCGCCGGGATCGTGCAGATCCTGTTCGGGGTGAGCAGGGTGGCGACCGCGGCACTGGCGATCGCGCCGGTAGTGGTGCACGCCATGCTGGCCGGCATCGGCGTCACCATCGCGCTCCAGCAGGTGCACGTGCTGCTGGGCGGAGCCCCCGCCGGTTCGGCCCTGGAGAACATCGTCTCGCTCCCGGGCGCCGTGGCCGGCGTGCAGTGGCAATCCACCCTCGTCGGCCTGTCCGTGATCGCGGTGCTCCTCGCCTGGCCCCGCCTCCCCGCGGCGGTCCGCCGGGTCCCCGGTCCACTGGCGGCCATCGCCGCAGCCTCCGTCGGCGCGGCCCTTCTCGCACCGGACGTCGCCCGGATCTCGCTGGACGGCGACTTCTTCGACGCGATCGGCCCACCCGCACTCCCCGACGGGCGGTGGTCGGCGTTCGCACTCGGAGTTCTCACCGTGGCATTGATCGCCAGTGTGGAGTCCCTGCTCTCCGCCGTGGCGGTGGACAAGATCCACGACGGCCCGCGCTCCCGCCTGAACCGGGAGCTCATCGGCCAGGGTGCCGCCAACATGACCTCCGGCACCCTCGGTGGCCTCCCTGTGACCGGCGTCATCGTGCGCAGCACCACCAACGTCGCCTCGGGCGGGCGCACCCGGTGGTCGGCCGTGCTGCACGGGGTCTGGATCCTGATCTTCGCCGTGTTCCTCACTGCGCTCGTGGAGCGGATCCCCACGGCCGCCCTGGCCGGACTGCTCGTGGTGATCGGGATGCAGCTGGTCAAGCTCGCGCACATGAGGACCGCGCTGCGCACCGGCGATCTCTGGGTGTACGGCGTCACCGTCGTGTGCGTCGTCTTCCTCAACCTACTGGAGGGCGTGGCGATCGGGCTCGCCCTCGCGATCGCCCTGGTGCTCTGGCGCGTCATCCGCGCGGACATCGACGTCGACCAGGGCACGCAGGACTCCGGCTGGACCGTCCGCATCCGCGGCTCCCTGAGCTTCCTCTCCCTGCCCCGAATGAACGCTGCCCTGACCAGCGTGCCGGAGGCGGCCGATGTCACCGTCGAGCTGGATACCGACTTCCTCGACCACGCCGCGTCGGAGATGCTCGAGGACTGGGTGCGGGTCCGCGAGAACAACGGGGCACGGGTGCAGGTCAACGAGCGCGGGCGGGCTCGTCGTGCCGATGCGACGGATGCACCGCCGCGACGGCACACGGGCGGGGTCATCGGCCTCACTCCGTGGCGCAGCCGGCGGCCGTCGTCCTCGGAGGAACTCTCCGGTGTCCCCGCACCCCTGCGGTCGATCCTGGCCGGGGTCCGGGACTATCACCGTGACCATGCGGAGATGCTGCGGGCGAACCTCAGTGACGTGGTCGACTACCAGGAGCCGGATGCGTTCTTCCTGACCTGCGCCGACTCGCGGATCATGCCGAACGTCATCACGTCGAGCGGGCCGGGCGACCTGTTCACCGTGCGCAACATCGGCAACTTGATCCCGCGCGGCCCGCACAGTGACGAATCCTTGGAGGCGGCACTGGCATTCGCCATCGCGCACGTGGGAGTGTCGTCCGTCGTGGTGTGCGGGCACTCCGCGTGCGGGGCGATGCGCGCGGTGTTGCACAGCGCAGAGGAGGAGAGCTCGCAGGCCCCGGTCGTCGATAGATGGCTGCGCCACGCGCACCCGAGCCTCGCGGCGCTCCGACTGGACCACCCTGCGGGGCGGGCGGCGGCCGCACTCGGATTCAACCGCGTCGACCAGCTGGCAGTGGTGAACGTCGCGACGCAGGTCGAGGCCCTGACCCGGCACCCTCTGGTCGGGCGCGCGGCGGCCGAGGCCGAGCTGCGGATCATCGGGCTGTACTTCGACATCCGGACCGCGCGTGTCTACGAGGTGACCCGCACGGGAATCCACGCCGCCGGCGTCGGCCACCACGTGGTGGCGATGCTCGATCGGCGCCTTGCCGCACAGTCCTGACGGGAATATTCGGACCGCGGTCCGCAGTTGGTACGGGCATGACGAAGAAGATCGGGTTCCTCTCGTTCGGTCATTGGACCGACTCCCCCGGCTCGCGGGCGCGCACCGCCGCGGACGTACTGCACCAGTCGATCGACCTGGCGGTCGCTGCGGAGGAGGTGGGCGCCGACGGCGCGTACTTCCGGGTGCACCACTTCGCGCGGCAGCTCGCCTCACCCTTCCCGCTGCTCGCGGCGATCGGCGCGCGCACGTCGCGGATCGAGATCGGCACCGGCGTGATCGACATGCGGTACGAGAACCCGCTGTACATGGCGGAGGACGCGGGCGCCGCCGACCTGATCGCGGGCGAGCGGCTGCAGCTGGGCGTCTCCCGCGGGTCGCCGGAGCAGGTGATCGAGGGCTTCAAGTACTTCGGCTACCACCCCGGTGAGGGGAAGACGGACGCCGACATGGGCCGCGAGCACACCGAGGTGCTGCTCAAGGTGCTCGAGGGCGGCGGCTTCGCACAGCCGAACCCGCGCCCCATGTTCCCGAACCCGCCCGGGCTGCTGCGCGTGGAGCCGCACTCCCCCACGCTCCGGGACCGGATCTGGTGGGGAGCCGGATCGGACGCGACCGCCCAGTGGGCGGCCGGACTCGGCATGAACCTGATGAGCTCGACGCTGAAGAACGACGAGTCCGGCGAGCCGTTCCACGTGCAGCAGGCCACGCAGATCCGAAAATTCCGCGACGCGTGGGCGGCGGCGGGGCACGACCACGAACCGCGAGTCTCGGTGAGCCGCAGCATCATGCCGCTCATCGACGACGAGAGCCGCGCCTACTTCGGGCACGAGGGCACGGGCAGCGACCAGTTCGGCGTGATCGACGACTTCCGCGCCGTCTTCGGCCGCACCTACGCCGCCGAGCCGGACGAATTGATCGAGCAGCTCCGCGAGGACGAGGCGATCGCCGAGGCCGACACCCTGCTGGTGACGGTGCCGAATCAGCTGGGCGTGGAGTACAACACGCGCCTGCTTCAATCGCTGGTCGAGGACGTGGCCCCGGGCCTCGGCTGGAAGTAGCGGCCTCGCCGGGCCTCCCGGCTCCCGCGGGACATTTTCACCGTTCAGCGGGTTGCAACCCCCGATCGAGCGAGAAACTCCCGCGGGAGCATCGGCACCCCCGCACGAGTGACGGCGCTTACAGCGCGTACCGCATCAGGACGCGGGTGAAGCCGTTCAGCACCGAGGTGGTGTCCACGACGTACTCGAAACCCGCACGCTCGAACAGGCCGCGGGTGCCCACGTACGCCATCGTCAGGTCCACTTTCGCGCCCTTGTTGTCGACGGGGTACGCCTCGATCACCGAGGCCCCGTGGGCGCGGGCGAACTCCACCGCCCCGGCGACGAGCTCGTGGCTGATCCCCTGCTTGCGGTGCCCGGGCCGCACCCGCACGCACCACAGCGACCACGGTTCGTCGTGCTCCTCGATCTGCGGAATGCGGCGGTTGGTGGCGAAGCTGGTGTCGGCGCGCGGGTGCACGGCCGCCCAGCCGACGGGTTCGGCACCGTCGTAGGCGAGAACGCCGGGCGGAGGCTCCTCCCCGCACAGCCCCCGGACCCGGTCCGCGCGGGCGGGCCCGCGCAGCGCCTGATTCTCCGTGGATCCGATGCGGTAGCTGAGGCAGAAGCACACGTTGGACGTGGCCTTCTTCGGCCCGATCACCTGCCGCACGTCGTCGAACACGTCCGCAGGCCGCACGTCGATCCCGCTCATCGACCCACGCTAACTCAGCGCGGCTGCCACCGCTGCTCGATCCGCCCGTACCGCCAGATCAGTAGCGCCGCCGCCCATACCGCGACGAACAGGCCGACGATCACGAAGCCCGCGTAGTCGAGGTCGATCGACGCGACCCACGCCAGCGGGCCCGATTCGGCGTGCGCCCGCTCTGCCAGAACGCCCAGCAGTTCGACGGTGCCGATCGCCAGCGCCACGGCCACCGAGAGGGAGGTGATCGTGATGTTGTAGTACACCTTGCGCACCGGCTTCGCGAACGCCCAACCGTAGGCGGCGTTCATGAACACGCCGTCGATGGTGTCCAGCAAGGACATTCCCGCCGCGAACAGCACCGGCAGCACGAGGATGCAGTAGAAGGGCAGCGTGAAGGCCGCCATCCCGCCGGCGAGCACCAGCAGGCCCACCTCGGTCGCGGTGTCGAAGCCCAGGCCGAACAGAACGCCGATCGGATAGATGTGCCACGGCGCGCGGACGGAGCCGGAGACGCCGCGCAGCAGGCGGCTCATGAGCCCGCGGCGGTTCAGCCGCTCCTCGAGTTCCGCCTCGTCGTACCGGCCGGTGCGCATGTCGCGGAACACCTTGACGATGCCGATCAGCACCACCAGGTTGATGATGCCGAGGATCCACAGGAACACGCCCGAGACGGAGGTGCCGATGAACCCGAGCACGGTCTGCATCGTCGAGTTCTCGTCCTCCACCGGCCCCACGAGGGCGCGCACCCCGAGAGCGAGCAGGGCGGCGAGCCCGAACACCACCGTCGAATGCCCGAGCGAGAACCAGAACCCGACCGACAGCGGCCGCCGCGGTGCGGAGTCCCCCGCGGCGACGCGGCGTTCCCTGTCGGCCAGCAGCTTCCGGGTGGTGTTGTCGATCGCGGCGATGTGATCGGCGTCGAAGGCGTGCCGCAGCCCGAAGGTGTAGGCCAGCAGGCCGATCCCCACGGTGAACTCGCCGCCCTGGCCGATCGGGTAGTGGCCGGGCGCGATGAGGAGCGCGAGCGCCCCGAAACCGATGACGTGCAGGGCGATCACGGTCGCGGCCATACCGGACAGGGAGCGCCGGTCCCCGGGCGACAGTGCCGCCCAGGCGGAACGGATCCGGGTGCCGGGCCGCGGGCCGTCCGGCGTGGTGGTGCTCGGGATGCTCATGGGATTCCTCTCCCTCAGTACTTTCGCAGGTTCATCGGCCGCTGTCCTCTCCAGCGGCCGCGCAGCAGCGCGATCACCGCGTCGAACAGGTCCGTCGCCCCGGCGGTGTCGTCCGCGAGGGCACGGAGCACGAAGCCCGGCCCGGCGAGGGCGGTGAGCCCGCTACGCACCCCGGTTCCGGCGGTCTCGGTGATCGCGTGCACCTCGTCGATCAGGGCGTCGTCGATGCGCGGGTCCACGGCGATCAGGGAACCGACGTGGGTGTGCCCGTCGAGCAGCCCGATCCCGGACGGGTCGGCCCCCCGCGGCTCGATGAGCAGGTTGTCCACCGCGAGGAGCGTTCCGCCGCGGTGGATCTCGGTGCGGGCCCGCAGCTCGTCGTAGCGGAACGGCGCACCGTCGGGCGACCATCCGGGGGTGATCGTCTCGGCCGTCACGAACGAGGCGGACTCGTCGAGCTCCACGACGCAGGTCTGCCGGTACGTCGCGTCCCGGTAGAGGATCAGCGGGTCGGGCACGTACTCGAGGGAGCTGTCGGGGCCGAGGCGCAGGCGCAGGTGCTGGGCGGCGGCGCCGCCCGGGGTGCGGTACACCTTGGTGGCCGACTGGGTGGTGAGCACGGCGTGCGCGCCGGCCTCGAGGTCCACGTCGATCGCGTAGGTGTCGCCGCGCAGGCACGCGCCTCCGGGGTTCACGATGTGGTAGGTGACCTGCCCGGAATCGTCGAGGTACATCGGCCGCAGAGTCTGCAGGGTGCCCGCGTGCCGCTGCCCCACGGCGACGGTGCGCGGTCCGCGCGGCGCCAGGGTCAGGGCGAGTTCGCCGGTGAGTGCGGGCACGGGGGCGCCGGTCACGCGAGGTCGAGCATGAGCACGTCGCGGCGGATCCACTCGAGCACGCCGTCGAGGCCCTCGTCGGTCTTGAGGTTGGTCATGCAGAACGGCCGGTCGCCGCGGAACACGGCGGAGTCGGCGGCCATGACGGCGAGGTCGGCGCCCACGTAGGGGGCGAGGTCGATCTTGTTGATCACGAACAGGTCCGACTTGATCATGCCCTGGCCGGCCTTGCGGGGGATCTCCTCGCCCTGGGCCACGTCGATGAGGTAGATGGAGAAGTCCACCAGCTCGGGGCTGAACGTCGCGGAGAGGTTGTCGCCGCCGCTCTCGATGAACACGATCTGCAGGTCGGGGTGCTGCTGCACGAGGCGGGCGACGGCTGCCTCGTTCATCGAGGTGTCCTCCCGGATCGCGGTGTGCGGGCAGCCGCCGGTCTCGATGCCGACGATCCTGTCGTCGGGCAGAACGCTGGTGCGCGCCAGGATCTTCGCGTCCTCGGTGGTGTAGATGTCGTTGGTGATGGCCGCCATCGACACCTGTCCGTCGAGCGCGCGGGTGATCCGCTCCACGAGCCGGGTCTTCCCGGCGCCCACGGGTCCGCCGACACCGATCCGAATGGTGGTCATGGAATCTCCTTCTAGCTCATGAACATCCGCGCCCGCTGGCGCCGATGCCGCATCTGTGCGATCTCCAGCCCGGGCGCCGCGGCACCCAGGTCGTGAACGGTCAGGGTCATGGCGCGCGCCACCGCCGCGGTCACCACCGGATGCATCGCGCGCTGCACCCGCTGGCCGGCGGTCTGCCCGATGGGGATGGCGCGCACCGCGTTCTGGGTCAGCGAGGTGACGGCGGCGAACAGGTGCGCGGCGATCGCCTCCGCGGGCGGGGCGCCCACCGCGTGGGCGAGGAGGGCGAACGCGACGGCGGGGTGTCCGTGGCAGCGGCCGGCGTCGAGCTCGGCGAGGTAGTCGGCGAGCCGCGATCCGGGTTCGACGACGGCGCCGATCTCGGCGGTGCGCCGGCCGAGGGTGGCGGCGGCGGTGCGCACCTGCTCGGGCAGGGTGAGCGCGGCGAGGAGGCGGTCCAGCCGCCACACCGCCTCGGGGTCGCCGGCGGCCAGCGCGTCGTACCCGAGGCGGATCGCGAGCGCGTCGGTACGGGTCAGCTGCAGGCGCAGGTAGGCGCGCAGCCACGCGGCGAACGTCTCCTCGTCGCGCACGGCACCGTCGGCCAGGTACACCTCCATGCCGAACGAGTGGCTGAACGCCCCCGTCGGCAGCGCGGAGTCGCTCAGCTGCAGCAGCGGCAGCAGATACCCCGCCGCCGGAATTGAACACTGTTCCTGTACATCGCGACCTGGGGATTCCGTGTCAGTAACAGTGTTCAATGGGTGTGCTCCGCGTGGCGGAAGGGCGTGGGCAGCACGCGGTCCTGGCGGCTGTAGGGCACGTCGTGGTGGCGGAGGTGGTCCTCCACGGTGTGGTCGTACTGCACCACCATCACCGGAGCGCCGTACTCGGAGTCGGCGTCGAAGAACTGCGCCTGCAGGTGCCGGTTGCCGAGTGTGTGTGCGGTGCGGCCCATCTCGGTGATCGTGCGCGGGGCGATCACCAGTACGTCGGTCGCCAGCACCTGCACGGCGATCAGGTTGGTGGTGTCGCGGTGCAGGATGTCGCCGTCGCGGAGGTCGCCGTCGGGTCCGGCGGGCGCGGAGAGGCGCAGCCCGATCTCCCGGTCGTGGTCGGTGCGCACGCGCTGGATCCGCTTCACCAGGTCGGCGCCGGCGAGCTGCACCCGTTCCACGTGCAGGCCTGCCAGTTCGGCCGGGTCGAGGTCGGCGAGGTTGCCGCTCACGGTCTCGATGATCACGTCACGCCTCTCAGAACAGGAAGTAGCGCTGGGTCATGGGCAGGGTCGATGCGGGTTCGGAGCGCACGGGCTCACCGTCGACGGCGACGGTGTACGTCTCGGGGTCGACGGTGATCTCGGGCGTCGCCCCGTTGTGCGGCAGGTCGGCCTTGGTGAGCGCGCGGATCCCGCGGACGGGCGCGGTGCGCTTGCGCAGCCCCAGCTCGGCGGCCACGCCGGATTCGGCTGCGGCGGTGGAGAGGAAGGTGATCGCAGCGTCGTGCACCGCCCGCCCCATCGAACCGAACTGCGGCCGCATGGCGCGCGGCTGCGGCGTGGGGATGGAGGCGTTGGCGTCGCCCATGAGGGCGGTGGCGATCTGGCCGCCCTTGATCACCAGGTCCGGCTTCACGCCGAAGAACGCGGGGTTCCACAGCACGAGGTCGGCGAACTTGCCCTCCTCCACGCTGCCCACGTACTCGGCGATGCCCTGCGCCAGTGCGGGATTGATCGTGTACTTGGCGATGTACCGCTTGATCCGGGCGTTGTCGCCGCCGTCGAGGACCGCGTCGTCACCGAGGGGGCCCCGCTGGCGTTTCATCGAGTCGGCGAGCTGCCAGGTGCGGGTGATCACCTCGCCCACGCGGCCCATGGCCTGGGAGTCCGACGAGGTGATGGAGATGATGCCCATGTCGTGCAGGACGCCCTCGGCGGCGATGGTCTCGGGGCGGATCCGCGAGTCGGCGAACGCCACGTCCTCGGGGATGTCGGCGCTGAGGTGGTGGCACACCATGAGCATGTCCAGGTGCTCGACGATGGTGTTACGCGTGAACGGCAGCGTCGGATTCGTCGATGCGGGAAGCACGTTCGGGTGGCCCGCGATGGCGATGATGTCCGGTGCGTGCCCGCCGCCCGCGCCCTCGGTGTGGAAGGTGTGGATCACCCGGCCGCCGATCGCGGCCACGGTGTCCTCGAGGAAGCCGCACTCGTTGAGGGTGTCGGTGTGGATCGCGACCTGCACGTCGAACTCGTCGGCCACGGTGAGCGAGTTGTCGATGGAGGCGGTGGTCGATCCCCAGTCCTCGTGCACCTTCAGCCCGATCGCGCCGGCGCGGACCTGTTCCGCGAGGGGCTCCGTCGCGCCGGCGTGCCCCTTGCCGAGCAGCCCGATGTTCATGGGCACGTCGTCGAGCGCCTGCAGCATCCGGGCGATGTGCCAGGGCCCCGGCGTCACGGTGGTGGCGTTGGTTCCCGCGGCCGGGCCGGTGCCGCCGCCGATCATCGTGGTCACGCCCGAGTTGAGCGCAGTCTCGATCTGCTGGGCGCTGATGAAGTGGATGTGCGTATCGATGCCGCCGGCGGTGAGGATGCGCCCCTCCCCCGCGATGATCTCGGTGGCGGCGCCGATCGTGATGGTGACGCCGTCGGAGATCTGCGGGTTCCCGGCCTTGCCGATGCGCAGGATGTGCCCGTCGCGCAGCGCCACATCGGCTTTCACGATGCCGGTGTGGTCGATGATGAGGGCGTTGGTGATCACGGTGTCGGGGATGCGGCGGGGCGGGTCGGCGGGGTCGCCGGCCTCGCGGGTGAGCACCCCGTTCTCGCCCATGCCGTCGCGGATCACCTTGCCGCCGCCGAACACCACCTCCTCCCCGTACACGGTGAGGTCGCGTTCGACGACGGCGAACAGCTCGGTATCGGCGAGGCGCACGGCGTCGCCCACGGTGGGGCCGTACAGGTCCGCGTACTCGCGGCGGCTCAGCTCGAAGCTCATGCGGCTCCCCCGTTCTCGGGATCGTGCGCGGGCGCGGCATCCAGGGGCCCGTTGACCCGGTTCGCGAGCCCGTGGACCTCGCGGGTGCCGGCGAGCGCGACCAGGCGCACCGTCCTGCCGTCCCCGGGTTCGAACCGCGCGGCGGTGCCGGCGGGGATGTCCAGACGGTGGCCGTGGGCGGCGGCCCGGTCGAACTCGAGGGCGCGGTTGACCTCGGCGAAGTGGAAGTGCGAGCCCACCTGGATCGGGCGGTCGCCGGTGTTGACCACGCGGACGGTGCGCGTGGGCCGGCCCTCGTTGCACGGGACGGGCGCGGACGCGAGACGGAACTCTCCGGGGATCATGGCGCGCCTACCGGATCGGGTGGTGGACGGTGACCAGCTTGGTGCCGTCGGGGAAGGTGGCCTCGACCTGCACGTCGTGGATCATCTCGGGGACGCCGTCCATCACGTCCTCGCGGGTGAGCACGGTGGCGCCGTACGCCATGAGGTCGGCCACGCCGCGGCCGTCGCGGGCGCCCTCGATCAGCTCGTACGTGATGATCGCGACGGCTTCGGGGTGGTTCAGCTTGAGCCCGCGGGCCTGGCGGCGGCGCGCCAGATCCGCGGCGACGACGATGAGCAGTTTGTCCTGCTCCCGGGGCAAGAGGTGCATGGGAAGAACTCAAATCCCTTGCCCCGGTGGCAGTCAAGCTGGATCACCAGGCGCAACAGCCTGGAAACACGATGTTAACCTCGCCCTCCCGGTCCGGCCAGGCGGTACCGGATCAGGCGGGAGCTGTTGAGCACCACCGCGACGGAGGAGGCGTTGTGCAGGATCGCGGCGAGCACCGGTGAGAGGGCGCCGCCCGCGCCCACCAGCAGGCCGGCGGAGTTGACCGCGATCGCCATGCCGTAGTTCTGCCGGATCACGTCGACGGCGCGGCGCCCGAGGTCGACCACGTCGAGCACGTTGCGCAGGTCGTCGCTCGCGAGGGCGACGTCGGCGGTCTCCACCGCCACGTCGGTGCCGGCGAGGCCCATCGCGATGCCGACGTCGGCGGCGGCGAGGGCCGGGGCGTCGTTGACGCCGTCCCCCACCATCGCCACCACGTGGCCCTCGTCCTGCAGCGCGCGGACGGCGGCCAGCTTGTCCTCGGGCATCACCTCGGCCCGCCACCGGGTGATGCCGAGTTCGCCGGCGATGGCGGCCGCGGTGGCCGGGTGGTCGCCGGTCAGCATGACGACGGTGCCGATGCCCGCGTCCGCCAGTGCCGCGAGGGTCTCGGCCGCCTCCGGCCGGACCTCGTCGCGCAGGCTGACCAGGCCCGTGAGGGCACCGTCGACGGCGAGCAGCAGGGGCGTCTCGCACTCGGCGCGCAGCCGGTCGACCCAGCGGGCGGCGTCGGGACCCACCGCGACCCCGTGCTGCTCGAGCAGTGCCGGGCTGCCCAGCAGCAGCACCCTGCCGTCCTCGGCCCGCGTGCGCATGCCCAGTCCCACGATCACCTCGCACTCGGCGTGGCTGGGGATCTCGATGTGGCGTTCCTCGGTGGACCGGATGACGGCCTCGGCGAGCGGATGCCGGGAGTGGATCTCGGAGCTGGCCGCGTGCGCGAGCACCTGCTCCGGGGTCCAGTCGTCGCGGAAGGAGACGAGGTTGGTGACCACCGGGCGGCCGGTGGTGAGGGTGCCGGTCTTGTCGAACACGACGGCGGTGACCGATCCGGCGGATTCGAGGTGGGATCCGCCCTTGATCAGGATCCCGCGGCGGGCGCCGTTGCCGATCGCGCCGCTGATCGCCGTCGGCGTCGAGAGCCCGACGGCGCAGGGGCAGGCGATGAGCAGCATCGTCATCGCCCGGCGCAGGTCCCGGGTGGCGAGCAGCGTGAGGCCGGACAGCAGGAAGGAGGCGGGGACGAAGCGGCGGGAGAAGGTGTCGCCGACGGTCTGGATGGGGGCGCGGTCGCGCTCGGCCTCCTCGACCCGTTCGATGATCCTGCCGATGGCGGTGTCGGCGCCGACGGCGGTGGCGCGCACCACGAGCCGCCCGGAGACCACGACTGCGCCGGCGTGCACCGCGGCGCCCGGCTCGAGGGTGACGGGCAGCGTCTCCCCGGTCAGGGCGGCCTGGTCGACGACGGCGACGCCGTCGATCACGGTGCCGTCCACGGGGACCGCGACGTGGTCGTGCACGATCACCTCGTCGCCGACGTGCAGCGAGTCGATCGGCACCTGCACCTCGGCGCCGTCGGCGGTGCGGAGCCAGGCGGTATCGGTGTTGCCGCGCAGCAGGTCCGAGATCGCGCGGCGGGTGCGGCGCAGCGTGAGGTCCTGGAGGAACTCGCCGATGTTGAGCAGCCACAGCACCGTGAGGGCGACCACGTTCTCGCGGAGCAGCAGGCTGGCGATGGTGGCGGCGGAGACCAGGGCGTCGGTGCCGGCGCGGCCGCCGCGCAGCGCACGGACGGCGCCGCGCAGGAACGGGTAGCCGGTGAAGACGGTGACCGCGGTCGCCGCGGTGCGGGTGCCCGGGCCCAGCAGCGGGGGCCGGCGGAACGCGTACCGTCGGACTCCGAGCAGGACGAGGGCGGCGGCGCCGAGCCCCATGCGGACCAGGTCCGCGTTGGTGACGTCGGCGGAGTGCGGCGAATGCCGCACCACCAGTGCGGTATCGGCGGCCAGGCCCTCGCGGGCCGCCTCGGCGATCCGGGCGAGGTCGACGTCGCTGCGGTGCCACACCACCAGTGAGCCGGTCCGGCTGTAGGCGTGGGCGGCGCGCACTCCGGGGAGCGCGAGCACGGCGTCCTCCACGGCGATGCACCGCTGCGGGCCGGCGCCGACGAGCTCGTCGAGCAGCACGCGGAGCCGGCCGGCGGCCTGCGAGACGACGCGCCCCTCGGGCTCGGCGATCACGCTCATCAGTGGTCGTGGTCGTGCCCGGCGGCGGTCGGCGGGGTCGATTCCTCGCCGACGCGTTCCTTCGCCTCGGCGAGGATGTCCGCGGCGTTCAGGCGCACGTTCTCCGCGACCTCCTCGGCGCGGCGGCTTCCCTTGAGGCCCAACGCCGTCGCGGCGACGGCGCCCTCGCGCAGCGGCGCCTTGGCGAGCGCCTTCTTCGTGGCCTCGTACGCGGCTGCGCCGACGAGGCCGGTCACCAGCGCGGAGCCGGCCTTGAGGAACAGTGCTTGAACCGCCATCGGATCATCCCTTCGCCAGGCGGACTCCCGCCTATCGAACATCGTTGCCAATAGCCTACAGCTGAGTGCGACGTGCCCGGAAGGTTACCCCCGCTCCGGCGATCCGTCAGTGCTGCGGAACCTTGACGGCGAGCACCGGGCAGGTGGCGTCGAGCAGGATGCGCTGCGCCGACGAGCCGAACAGGAGCTTGCCGGTGGCGGTGCGGTGCTTGATGCCGATCACGATCACGGAGGCGTCCAGGCTGGAGCCCACGTCCACGAGGCCGCCGACGGGGTCGCGGTCGCGTTCGTCGGGGTGCCGGAAGGTGACGGCGATGCCGCGGTCGGTGCCGGCGGAGACGTCGGGCTCGTCACCGTCGAGGATGAAGACGATGACGTCCTCCTTGCCGCGCCGCTCGGACTCGGCGTAGGCGGCGTCGAGCGCGGCGGCGCTCTCGGGGGTGTCGGAGTGGGCGACGAGAATCGTCATGGTCAGACGTCCTTTCCGGTGCGGGAGGTGACGACCTGGCGCGCCTTGAGCAGGAGCACCACGGCCAGCAGGGTGTAGAGGGCGATCGAGATCGGCGAGGAGACGAACACGGAGAACTCGCCGTTGGAGGAGAGCAGGGCGTCGCGCATGCTGGTCTCGGCCAGGGGCCCGAGCACCATGCCGATCAGCAGCGGCGCGATCGGGATGTCGTAGCGCTTGAACACGAACGCCAGCAGGCCGATCGCCAGGAACAGCAGCAGGTCGAACATCGTGGGCGAGGTGGCGTAGATGCCGAGCCCGCAGAACACCACGATGCCGCCGTACAGGTACGGGGCGGGGATCAGCAGCAGCTTCGCCCACATCTGTGCGAACGGCAGGTTGATGATCAGCAGCACGACCATCGCGATGAAGAAGCTGGCGAGCAGCGCCCACACCAGGTCCGGCGAGTTGTCGAACAGCAGCGGACCGGGCTGCAGCCCGTACTGGCGGAAGGCGGCCAGCATGATCGCGGCGGTCGCGGAGACCGGAAGCCCCAGCGAGAGCAACGCTCCCATCGCCATGCCGGTGGTGGAGTTGCCGGCCGCCTCGGGGGCGGCGAGGCCGCGCGGCGCGCCCTTGCCGAACATGGGGAACTTCCGGCGCCGGTCCAGGCGGCGTTCCACGTCGTAGGCGAGGAAGGTGGGGACCTCTGAGCCGCCGACGGGGATGACGCCGAACGGCAGGCCGATGGCGGTGCCGCGGCCCCACGCGGGCAGCGCCTCCTTGAACTCGGCCTTCGAGAGCCAGGCGCGGCCGGCCTTGGCGCCGAGGGCCTTCGGCGCGGGGTCGCGGCGGATGCGGGCCGCCACCATGATGATCTCGCCCAGCGCCAGCATGCCGACGGCGACGATCACCAGCGAGATGCCGTCGAACAGGTTCGCCGAGCCGAAGGTGAAGCGTTCGGTGCCGGAGATCTGATCGATCCCCACGGTGGCGAACATCAGGCCCATCACCAGCGACGCGATGCCCTTGATCACCGATTCGGAGACCACGGAGGAGATCGCGCCGAACGCGAGCAGCGAGAGCGCGAAGTACTCGGCGGGGCCGAACTTGGTGGAGAGGTCCGCCATGAACGGCGCGAGGAACACGACGAGGACGGAGGCGATCATGCCGCCGAAGAACGCGCCGATGGCGGCGATGGCCAGCGCCTGCGGCGCCCTGCCCGTCTTGGCCATCTGGTAGCCCTCGAAGGTGGAGGCGATCGACGACGCCTGCCCGGGCGTGTTCATGAGGATGGCCATCGTCGAGTCACCGAACAGGCCACCGAAGTACACGCCGGAGAACAGAATGAACGCGGCGGTCGGGTTGAGCGCGAAGGTCATCGGGAGGAGCAGCGCCACGGCCATCGAGGAGCCGAGGCCGGGGAGCACGCCCACCGCGGTACCGATGAGGCAGCCGATGACGACCCACATGAGGTTCGCGGGCGAGAGGGCGCCGGCGAACCCGTCGAGGAGGAGTCCGAATTGTTCCATGGTCTACAGCCCTCCCAGGATTCCGGACGGCAGCGGCACGTCCAGCAGGACGCCGAAGATCAGGAACACGAAGCTCGATAGGAGCAGTCCGGCGGACGCGTCGAACAGTGGTCGCCTGCTGTTGAACGCCCGTGTGACGCACCAGAACAGCAGTGCCGCGGCGATGATCCAGCCGAGCACGTCGAGCAGGACGGCGAAGGCGATCAGTCCGCCGATGAGCCAGGCGGCGGCGGTCCAGTCGGTGTAGGTGCGGAACCGCGTCTCGGAGCGGGCCAGCTCGTCCGGGTTGCGCACGTAATGCACGGCCAGCGCCGCGGCGAGCGCGTATCCGGCGATGGCGAGCAGCCACGGGAAGAACGTGGGGCCGGGGCTGTCGTCGGAGCGGACGTCCATCGTGAGGTTGCCGATCACCACCAGGGTGCTGGCGATCGCCAGGATGGCCGGGACGACGAGGGCGCCGAGCCCGTTCCCGGTGCCCGGGGCGGTGGCCTCGGGTTCCTCTGTGTGCGTGGTCATTTGCCCAGCTCCTCGTACAGGCCGGCGATGAGGCGGTCCTCGTCGGCGATGAAGGTCGTGAGGGCCGGCCCTTCGAGCCAGGCCCGGGTCCACTTGTTGATGCGTTCCGCGTCGGCCCACGCCGGCGTCTGCATCACCGCGTAGAACACGTCGCGAATGTTCTTGACGTCGTCGGCGGAGATGCCGGGCGGGCCGAACAGGGCGCGCCAGTTCGCCAGGGTCACTTCGTATCCGAGCTGCCGCAGCGTAGGGAACTCCACCCCGTCGATCGGTTCCTTGGCGGCCATGGCGAGGCCGCGGAGCCGGCCGGATTCGATCTGGTCGATGAGGTCGGCGTAGCCGGAGAAGGCCGCCTTGGCGGTGCCGGTGACCAGCGCCTGCGCCACCTCGCCGCCGCCGGCCTTGGGGATGTAGGTGGTGTTCTTGGGGTCGATGCCGGCGGCCTTGGCGAACTGCGCCATGACCAGCTGGTCGAAGCTGCCGCCGCCGGTGAACGGGATGGAGTGCGGGTCCTTCTTCCAGGCCGCCACCAGATCGTCCACCGACTTGAAGGGCGAGTCGGCGGGGACGACGAGCACGTCGTACTCCTCGAAGATGCGGGCGATCGCCGTCACGTCGCTCATGGTGACCGCGGACTTCGTCTGCTGGACGCCGGCCACGAGGCCCGTGCCGCCGACCATGACCACGTCGGCGCGGCCGTTCATCGAGTGCAGGCGGGAGAGGCCGATGGTGCCGGCGGCGCCGGGCACGTTGACCACCTGGATGTTGGTGGCGATCTTCTCCTCGCGCATGATCGCCTGCGCCTCGCGCATCACCAGGTCCCAGCCGCCGCCCGCGCCGGCGGGCGCGATGAGCGTGGCCTTGTTGCGGATGTCGGCCGAGAGGCCGCCGCGCTGGAAGGAGTAGAACACGGCGGTCGCGATCACCACGACCGCGACGACGGCGTACACCGCCAGCGCCAGTGCTCTGCGTCGTCCCGGCGGACCGTTCGTGCGTCCTGCTTCGTCCGTACTCTCCGACACGGGCCGACCTCCTCGTCGAGCTGATGAGGAGGCCAGATTATCGACGGGTCAAGCGCTTCCCATGAAAACGGTCGACATTCGTAAAGAGCAGAACGCGCGAAACGCGCGAAAGTCGGCGGGTGGGGTGCGGCGGCGTGCGGAGTCGGTTATGGCGCCTTCGAGATCGCCAGCGTCGCCCACGCGATCGCCTTCTCGCACTCCACCTTCAGCCCCGGGGAGGGCTTGCCGAACACCGCGACCGAATAAGCAGAATGCACAATTGCGTTCTCCGAGATAAATGACGCGAAGCATCCGTCCTCTCGTTCAGTAGTCAAGATCACCCGCCGCCCGTTGATCACGCGGTCGGGCTGCCACGGCCGCCAGCTCTGCTTCGCCTTGTACACATCGAGTGACTTTTCGTTGCCGAGGGTCTGGCTGAAAGTGGCCACCCGATCGGGCGACCGCCATCGGCACCCTCTGTAGTTCGGCGAGACCGAGATCATCACGTCCTTGATGGTGCTGGGATCGGCCCCAAGTGCCCGCATCTCGTCTTCCGTGTACGCGGTGCACGGCTCGAAACTTGTGCCATCGTTGCGGTTGTTCGTCCGTCCCTCGAACTCCGGTATGAACGGCAACGGCGGGGAGGACGCCGCCGCGGCACGGGATACAGCGTCCTCAGCCGGGACGGCCTCCCCCGCCACCGATACCGCGCAGCTCGACGCCAGCACCGCCCCCGCGATGCCAATCAGTCCACGCGTCAGTCCCACCGCACCAAGCCGATCCCGGCGACGTTCTCAAGTTCAGTGTTCCCGAGATCCCTCGCGATCTGCCGCAATGCCGCGGCGATGGTTTTCGCTTCGTCGGCCTCCCGCTGAAGGTTTTGAACGACCGAGTGCTCGTGGTCGTGCACCGCGACGCAGATGTTGAACGTAGCCGCGCGCCCCTCCACCGTGTCACCGAGGTAGTTGGTCCGACCTACCTCGCTGAGGGAGTCGACAATCGCTTTGAGACGATCCGCATGCCGTTCGTGCGCCTTGGCGAGCTCCTCGATTGGGTCACCGTCGAGAACCATGTTCGGACGGTCGGCGATGCGCCTCTCCGCCTCCTCGCGGATCCGTTCCTGGTCGGGATACCCCACGGTTCCTCCGATCACCAGCGATGCGGGCACACGCCCTCATCAATTAGACGCGCCAGCGGCGCGATCGGTTCCGAATCAATCAGGATCAGCGCAACCGCAACTGCGCGCCCGGCCCGTCGAGCATCGGCGGGAGCAGGACCGCCGCGAAGTCTGCTACGGCGCCTTCGAGATCGCCAGCGTCGCCCACGCGATCGCCTTCTCGCACTCCACCTTCAGTCCCGGGGAGGGTTTGGCGCCCGCGCCGTCGACGGAGTACGCCGAATGGACTATCGCACTCTCCGACATGAACGACGCGAAGCAGCCGTTCTCCCTCTCGGTCGTCACGATGACGGTCCGCCCGCTGATCACCCGGTCTCGCTGCCATGGACGGTGGCTCTGCTTCGCCTTGTACCTCGTCAGCGATACCTCGTTGCCCACTTCCTGACTGAAGTAGGCAGTGCGATCCGTGGACTCCCATTGACATCCGCGATAGTTCGGCGAGACGGAGATCATCACGTCCTCGAGGGTTCGGGGATCTGCTCCAAGTGCGCGCATCTCGTCGTCGGAGTACGCAGTGCACGGCTCGAAACTCGTGCCGTTGTTTCGTCCGTTCGTACGTCCCTCGTACTTCGGGGTGAACGGAAGCGGGCGCGTACTCGTCGTCTCGGTGCGACTCTCGGGGATGGCCTCGCCGTCGATCGAGACCGCACACCCCGTCAGCACGACGACAGCCACGACAAGAGCCAACGAACTTCTCAGTCCCATCGAACCTTGCCGATTCCCTCTGCGTTCTCCATCTCCGTATCGCCTAGATCTTTGGCGATCTGCCGGAGCGCTGCGGCGATGGCCCTCGCGTCGCTCGCTTCGCGATTGAGGTTCTGCACTACAGAGTGCTCATGATCGTGGACGGCTACTCCGATGTTGTACGTCGCGGCGCGTCCCTCGACCGTGTCGCCCAGATAGTTCGTACGCCCGACCTGGCTGAGGGAACGGACGATCTTCTTGAGCCGCTCCGAGTGGCGTTCGTGCGCCTTGGCGAGCTCCTCGATGGGGTCACCGTCGAGAACCATGTTCGGACGGTCGACGATGCGGCCCTCCGCCTCCTCACGGATCCGTTCCTGGTCGGGATACCCCACGGTTCCTCCGATCACCAGCGATGTGGGCACACGCCCTCATCAATTGGACGCACCAGCTGCGCGATCGGTTCCGAGAACTTCGTCGACGATGGCGAAGGGGCGCGGGCGATGCGGCCGCGCCCCCTGAACGTGCGTGGTCAGTCGGTCGTGACCTCGCCGACGTACCCCGACCAAAGGGTGTGGAATGTGCC